>NZ_JBEXDB010000001.1:163741-626505 GCF_040605575.1 Streptomyces sp. NPDC005566
CACCACCGGCGGCACAGGCGGCACCACCGGCGGCACAGGCGGCACCACCGGCGGCACAGGCGGCACCACCGGCGGCACAGGCGGCACCACCGGCGGCACAGGCGGCACCACCGGCGGTACTGAAGGCGCCACCGGCGGCCAGACCGGCCCTGGTGACGGCCCGCCCGGCTCCGAGGACGACGAGGACGGCGACCCGACCGACCCGTACGAGCAGATCGGGGACGGCGGGGCATCGCAGGACGGCGATGACGGCGATGACGGCGGCGACGAGAAGAAGGAGTGCTCCGGCTTCTGGGGCTGCACCCTGGACCAGCTCGGCCAGGTCGGCGAGGGCATCGTCGTGGACGGTCTGTGGGGCGATGTCACCGACACCTGGGACACGATCATTCACCCCATCGACAGCGTCACCGGCCTCTGGGACTACGCCAAGACGCTCGATGACCCCTGGAAGGAGGGCACCCAGGAAGCCGGCGACAAGTGGGACAGGGGCGACTACTGGGACGCGCTCACCGACTGGGGCGGGAGCGGCGTCGACGTCGTCGTGAAGCCGCTGGACGACATGTTCATCGGCGATGACGTACGCGACAGCTGGAACCGCGGCGAGGAGACCCAGGCGGTCAGCAACGTCATCTGGAACGTCGGCTCGCTGTTCATCCCCGGCTACGGCGAGGTCAAGGCCGCCGCCAAGCTCGGCAAGCTCGGCCGCCTCGGCAAGATCGCCGGAGCCGTCACCGAGGCCGTGGACAAGGCCAAGGACGCGGCGGGCCGTGCCCGCAAGGCTGTGGGTGCCGGTGACACCAAGGGCGCCCGGGACGCTGCGGACGAAGCCCAGGACGTCGCCGACGACGCGAGGAAGAAGGTCGAGGAGGCGGGCGAATGCAAGCTCGCCGCTCTGGGCGGCGCACGTCTCGTCCCGTACGGCGGAGGCGTCCCGCGCCCCCTCGGCGGGCCCGGCAGTGGCACCGTCGTCCTCGCGGCCGCGCCCGCGGCCGTTCCGGTGGGCTTCGTCGCGGCGCCGGGCCCCGGCGGCTGCGAAGGCGCCGAGGCGGACGACGCCCGTGAGGCGCAGGAGCAGGCGGACGAGGCGGACAGGGTGGCCGACGCGGCCGAGCTCGGAGATGTGGCCGCCAAGGTCAAGCAGACGATCCTCGATGCCCGCGACAAGAGCAAGACGCCCAAGTCGGACCGCCTCAACCTCAACGAGAAGGCCATCGACGACCTGGTCGCGAAGGCCAAGGACAATCCCGACTACAGCAAGGGCGAGTACAGCAAGGAGGAGCTGGCGGCCGCGCTGGATGAACTCGACGGCATGCTGAAGGACACCTCCATCGACACCCAGACCCGGGGATCGCTGGCGTCCGAGGTGCTCAAGTCCGGCAACCGGCACAAGCTGGCCGAGTCGTTGGCCGAGGTCAGCGCCGCCCGGCGCGCGGTCTCCGAGGCCGCCGAGGGCACCAAGGTCTACGGCGCGGTCGGTGCCAAGAAGGGCCGCCAGACCGTCGACATGGGCGACGGCACCACGGTCGATGTCAGCGGTGTCGACGACGTCGACGTCCTCTACAAGGGGAAGGACGGCAACATCCACGCCGTCGAGGTGAAGAACACCGCCAACGCCGCCACCAAGTACACCGTCCCGGCCCAGGCGAAACGGCTCGCGGACTGGGCCAAGGAGGACGGAGCCACCCCGCCGAGGGCCGCCCGCTACGAGATCGAGCAGAAGAAGGACTGGCACAAGATCTTCGACGGCTACCAGACGGACAAGAAGAACAACGTCACGCCCGGAGGTACTCCGGCGCAGACCTTCGCCGAGAACGGGCTCGGTGTCCGTATCGCCGGCCAGGACTTCACGCCGCAGCAGATCAAGGCCATGGACGCCGCGTGGAATGCCAAGAGCGACGCCGACAAGCGGGCGGCGCTGGACTCCGGCAAGATGAACGACCCCAAGAGCGCGATGGATTACCTGGGAGTCTCGTGACCGCCACCGACGAAACCCCGCTGCTGCCGGGGGTGCTGCGGGCCTACCCGTACCCGTGGGACAACGGCTTCATCTGGACCACCGAGAAGGAGGACGAGGAGACCCTCTCCTACGCACGGGCCGTGCTGGAAGCCTGTCTGCCGTCCCAGCCGCTCGCCGGTCCGGAGCCGCCGCAGGAGACGGTCCTCCACGACTCCGGCGGCGACGCGTACCCCGAGTGGACCGAGATCCGTGCCGTCCTGCGCGAGCGCATGCCCTACGCCCGGCACGTGACGGCCGAACGCATGACCGAGGCCGAGGCCGAGTGCGCCCGTCGCGGGCTGGCCACGGCCGGCTTCCAGGAGATCTGGACGCGCCGCATCACCGCATGGATCGCCGAGCAGACCCTGTACTGGTGCGGCCTCATGGTCGACGACGAGGCCGCCCTCACGCCGTGGCTCATGGACCTCGCCGAGCTCTACGTCCAGCGCGGCATGGCCGCCGAAAAGGCCGTGGGCGCGCTCAGCTGCACCAAGTCCGTGCCCGGGAGCCGCGCGGCCCTCGGCCGGCTCGCCGCGTACGACGGCCTGCCCGAGGAGATCCGGGAAGCGGTCGCGTACGAACTCCGCTGACGCCCCGGAACGCCGGACGGCCCACAGACGGCCCAGCACGTGCGAAACGGCTTCGGGCCGACGGTACGAAACCATCGGCCCGAAGCGTGCGTTCACCGGAACAGGTCTGAACTGCCCCTGCAGCAGCGGCAGGAGCGCCTTCCGCGCATCAAGACCCCGACACCGTGGACCACCAGACTCTGGTAATCAGGCCTTCTACTGCGACCAATTTCGATCAGGTTCGAAGGAACGGTCCCAGGACCGGAGCACCAGGCAGCCCGCGATCACGGCCTGCACGCGCTGTGGGTCCACACCATGCCGGGCAGCGAAGGCCGCACCCGAAAGGTCCTGGACGGTACGAACGAGGCCGTCGGTGCCCACATCACACGGCCCACAGACGGCCCAGCCCTCCTGACACAGCTTCGGGCCGACGGAATCACACCGTCGGCCCGAAGCCACATCCACGCGCTCTAACGGCGCTGACCTGCGATTACAGCACCGGCAGGAGCGCCTTCAGTTCGAAGGCCGTGACCTCGCTGCGGTACTCCTCCCACTCCTGCTTCTTGTTGCGCAGGAAGAAGTCGAAGACGTGCTCGCCCAGCGTCTCCGCGACCAGTTCGCTCTTCTCCATCAGCGAGATCGCCTCGCCCAGGTTCTGCGGCAGCGGCTCGATGCCCATCGCGCGGCGCTCGGCGTCGGAGAGTGCCCAGACGTCGTCGTCGGCGCCGGCCGGGAGTTCGTAGCCCTCCTCGATGCCCTTGAGGCCCGCGGCGAGCAGCACCGCGTACGTCAGGTAGGGGTTGGCGCCGGAGTCGATGGAGCGGACCTCGACCCGGGCCGATCCGGTCTTGCCGGGCTTGTACATCGGGACGCGGATCAGCGCGGAGCGGTTGTTGTGGCCCCAGCAGATGTACGAGGGCGCCTCGCCGCCCGCTCCCGCGGCGCGGGTGGAGCCGCCCCAGATGCGCTTGTAGGAGTTGACCCACTGGTTCGTCACGGCGGAGATCTCCGCGGCGTGCTTGAGCAGGCCCGCGATGAAGGAGCGGCCGACCTTGGAGAGCTGGTACTCGGCGCCCGACTCGTAGAACGCGTTGCGGTCGCCCTCGAAGAGGGAGAGGTGGGTGTGCATGCCCGAGCCCGGGTACTCCGAGAACGGCTTCGGCATGAACGTCGCCTGCACGCCCTGCTCCAGCGCGACCTGCTTCATGACCAGGCGGAAGGTCATGATGTTGTCGGCGGTGGAGAGCGCGTCCGCGTACCGCAGGTCGATCTCCTGCTGGCCGGGGGCGCCCTCGTGGTGGCTGAACTCGACCGAGATGCCCATCGATTCGAGCATGGTGATCGCCTGGCGGCGGAAGTCCATGCCGACGTTCTGCGGGGTGTGGTCGAAGTAGCCGGAACTGTCGGCGGGGGTCGGGCGGCTGCCGTCGACCGGCTTGTTCTTCAGCAGGAAGAACTCGATCTCCGGGTGGGTGTAGAAGGTGAAACCCAGGTCGGAGGTCTTGGCGAGGATGCGCTTCAGCACGTAGCGCGGGTCCGCGAAGGAGGGCGAGCCGTCCGGCATCAGGATGTCGCAGAACATGCGCGCCGTCCCGGGGGCCTCCGCGCGCCACGGCAGGATCTGGAACGTGGCCGGGTCCGGCTTGGCGATCATGTCCGACTCGTATACACGGGCGAAGCCCTCGATGGCCGAGCCGTCGAAGCCGATGCCCTCGTCGAAGGCCTGTTCCAGCTCGGCGGGGGCCACGGCGACGGACTTGAGGTAACCGAGTACATCGGTGAACCACAGCCGTACGAAGCGGATGTCTCGCTCCTCAAGCGTCCTGAGGACGAATTCCTGCTGCTTGTCCATAGCCACATCCTTGCAGTTCAGACGGTCCGTGCACCACCGCCCGGGGTAGGGGAGACACTCCAGTATCACGACCCGGGATTTCACCCAGATTACGCACACGGTGTGAGAGAGAGCACTCGGCCACCCACTACGATCGGCGGCCATGGTGTGCAAGGGGCGCGGCGGCCTCCCGACAGCCCTGTGCGCACCCGTTTTCCCGGCCCGTTCCGTCCCTCCCTCCCCCTTGGCAGAAGGACCCGACGACATGAGCTTCGACCGCAGGACCCGCATAGAGCAGATGCGCAAGGCCGACCGTTCGCGCGATCGCCGCAACCGTGTCGTCGCCATAGGCGTGAGCGCCGCCGTGGTCGCCGGTCTGCTCGGTTTCGGCACGTACATGCTGCTGGAGAGGTCGGAGGCGAACGACCGGAACGCGGAGAGCCGGGCCCAGGACGCCAAGCAGACCGAGCAGGAGAAGGAGAAGCTGGCAGCCGAGCCGGTCGCGGACGAGAAGTCCTGGGACGCGAAGAAGCTGACCCGCAACCACGTCACGACCGCCGTGAAGTACCCCATGGAGCCGCCGGTCGGCGGTGACCACAATCCGGCCTGGCTGAACTGCGACGGCGTCGTATACGAAAAGGCCGTCCCGAACGTCAACGCCGTGCACGCCCTGGAGCACGGCGCGGTCTGGGTGACGTACAACGACAAGGCCGCGGACGCCGATGTCAAGAAGCTCGCTGCCCGGGTCGGGAGCACCCCGTTCTCGCTGATGAGCCCCTACGAGGGCCAGGCCGGCCCGATCATGCTGAGCGCCTGGGGCAAGCAGGTCACGGTGGACGGTGCGGACGACCGGCGGGTCGCCCAGTTCTTCGCGAAGTACGTCCAGGGCAAGCAGACGCCCGAGCCGGGTGCGCCCTGCACGGGCGGGATCGACGGGTGAGCTCGCCGCGCACGCGCCGTACGCGGTGGGTGGCCGGCTCCGCCGTGACGCTGGCCCTGCTGTTCGCCGGGGCGGCGACGGTCGCCGCCGCCCGGGACGACGGGGCCGTCCCGGATCCCCGTACCCCCTCGGCGGAGTCGGCGGACGCGGGCTTCGCGCGCGACATGGCCGTGCACCATCAGCAGGCGGTGGAGATGTCCTTCATCGTGCGTGACGGTACGCGGGACGAGGACGTGCGGCGCCTCGCGTACGACATCGCCAACACGCAGGCCAACCAGCGGGGCATGCTGCTCGGCTGGCTGGACCTGTGGGAGCTGCCGAAGACGGCTCCCGCCGGGCAGGAACCGATGGCGTGGATGTCCGGCCACCGGCATGCCGCGCACCACACGGAGGGCTCGGAGACCGGGTTCAAGGCCCACGACGGGGCCCTCATGCCGGGCATGGCCACCAGGACGGAGCTCGACGGACTCCGGGCGGCCCGCGGCAAGCAGGCCGAGATCCTCTTTCTGCAGCTGATGACCGACCACCACAAGGGCGGCGTCGACATGGCGCGCGGCTGCGCGGAGCAGTGCACGGTGGCGGTGGAGAAGCGCCTCGCCCAGGGCATGGCCGAGGCCCAGCGGTCCGAGCTCGACCTGATGGCGGACATGCTCGCGGCACGGGGTGCGGCACCCCGTCCCTGAGTGGCCGGGCCTCGGCGTGCACCCGAACGGGTGACAGCGGTCGCGTACTCCGAACGGACCCATGACGATGGGTTCGCTCGGGCCGTACGGCCGTGCCCATCGGCACGCAGGAGGAATCCCCATGACCACCGCCAAGGACATCATGCACACCGGGGCCCACTGGATCCCGGCACACGAGACGCTCGACCGCGCAGCGCAGATGATGCGCGACCACAAGGTGGGCGCGCTGCCCGTGTCCGCCAATGGTGAGCAGGACAGGATGGTCGGCATCATCACCGACCGCGACATCGTGATCAAGTGCGTGGCGTCGGGGCACGATCCGTCGAAGCTGACGGCGGGCGAGCTCTGCGACGGCACACCGCGCTGGATCGAGGCGACCGCCGATGTCGACGCGGTGCTCGAGGAGATGCAGAGCCACCGGATCCGCCGGCTGCCGGTGATCGAGAACAAGAAGCTCATCGGCATGATCAGCGAGGCGGACCTGGCGCGGCACCTCTCGGACGAGCAGGTGGCCGGCTGGGCGGAGCAGGTCTACTCCGGTTCCTGACCCGGCCCCCTTCCCCGTCGCGCTCCGCCCTCCGTCGGCCCGTTCCCGGGTTGCCGCGGGGGGCGGAACGTCCCGGTCCGGCGTCCCTCCCCCGAGGGCCGTCGGGCCGTCGGGCGCCCGGCTCGCCGGGGTCGGAAGTCGCGGTTCGTGGCCGCCCTCCGGGACATCGCGTCAGAGAGACGATTACACTGGGCGGCGTGCCTCAACTACGTCTCGCACTGAACCAGATCGACGCGACCGTCGGTGATCTCGCCGGCAACAGCGAGTCGATCGTCCACTGGACCCGGCACGCCGCCGAGCAGGGCGCCCACCTCGTGGCGTTCCCCGAGATGGTGCTGACCGGGTACCCCGTCGAGGATCTGGCCCTGCGGTCGTCCTTCGTCGAGGCCTCGCGGGAGGCGCTGCGCGCGCTGGCCGCCCGCCTCGACTCGGAGGGCTTCGGCGATCTGCCGGTCGTCGTCGGTTACCTCGATCGCTCCGAGCACGCCGCGCCGCGCTACGGGCAGCCCGCGGGGTCCCCGCGCAACGCCGCCGCCGTACTGCACCGTGGCCGGGTCGCGCTGAACTTCGCCAAGCACCACCTGCCCAACTACGGCGTGTTCGACGAGTTCCGGTACTTCGTGCCGGGCGACTCGATGCCCGTCGTACGGATCCACGGCATCGATGTGGCGCTCGCGATCTGCGAGGACCTCTGGCAGGACGGCGGCCGTGTGCCGGCCGCCCGCGCCGCCGGGGCGGGACTGCTGCTGTCGGTCAACGCCTCGCCGTACGAGCGCGACAAGGACGACACCCGGCTCGAACTGGTCCGCAAGCGTGCCCAGGAGGCCGGCTGCACGACCGCGTACCTGGCGATGATCGGCGGCCAGGACGAGCTGGTCTTCGACGGCGACTCGATCGTCGTCGACGGGAACGGCGAAGTGATCGCCCGCGCACCGCAGTTCGCCGAGGGCAGCGTGATCCTCGATCTGGAGCTGCCCGCCGCCGCGGCCGAGGCGCCGTCCGGGGTGGTGAACGACGGACTGCGCATCGACCACGTGGTGATCTCCGAGGAGCCCCTGCCCGCGTACGAGGCGGAGCTGGCAGGCGGTTACGCCGAGCGGCTCGACGACGACGAGGAGCTGTACTCCGCCCTGGTCGTGGGGCTGCGCGCGTACGCCGCGAAGAACGGTTTCAGCAGTGTGCTGATCGGTCTCTCGGGCGGCATCGACTCGGCGCTGGTCGCGGCCATCGCCTGCGATGCGCTGGGGGCCCAGAACGTCTACGGCATCTCGATGCCGTCGAAGTACTCCTCGGACCACTCCAAGGGCGACGCGGCCGAGCTTGCCAGGCGTACCGGGCTGAACTTCCGCACCGTGCCGATCGAGCCGATGTTCGACGCGTACATGGGGTCGCTGGGGCTCACCGGTCTCGCCGAGGAGAACCTCCAGTCGCGGCTGCGCGGCACGATGCTGATGGCCGTCTCCAACCAGGAGGGCCAGATCGTGCTCGCGCCCGGCAACAAGTCCGAGCTGGCGGTGGGTTACTCCACGCTGTACGGCGACTCCGTCGGCGCGTACGGGCCGATCAAGGACGTGTACAAGACGTCGGTGTTCCGCCTCGCGAAGTGGCGCAACCGGGCCGCCGAGGAGCGCGGGCAGATCCCGCCGATCCCGGAGGCCTCCATCACCAAGCCGCCGAGTGCCGAGTTGCGCCCGGACCAGGTGGACACGGACTCGCTGCCCGACTACGACGTGCTGGACCGGATCCTGGAGATGTACGTCGACCGGGACCAGGGCCTGGAGGCGATCGTGGCGGCCGGTTTCGACGCGGAGCTGGTGGCGAAGACCCTGCGGATGGTGGACACCGCGGAGTACAAGCGGCGGCAGTACCCGCCGGGCACGAAGATCTCGCCGAAGGGCTTCGGCAAGGACCGCCGCCTGCCGATCACGAACCGGTGGCGCGAGTCGGCCTGACCACGCGCGTGGGGGCGTACACCGGACCGGTCCGGTGTACGCCCCCCAGGGGCCGGGGTGCGCGGTCAGCGCACCCCGGCTTCCTGCTTGCTTCGGGCCGCGGCCCCGCCGGTCACGACACGGGAGACCCCAGGCGTGCGGTCCATCAGACCCGCCGTGACCGCCACCGCGAGACCGACGACCGCCAGAACCGCACCGACCAGGGCCGGCGACGTCCAGCCCCAGCCCGCCGCGATGGCCACGCCACCGAGCCATGCGCCGCCCGCGTTGGCCAGGTTGAAGGCGGAGTGGTTGGACGCGGACGCGAGCGTGGGGGCGTCCTTGGCCTTGTTCATCACCAGCATCTGCAGCGGCGTGGTCGTCATGAAGCCGATCCCGCCGAGCAGCACCACCATCACCAGCGCCGCCCACTGCACGTGCACGGTGAACGGGAAGACCACGAGTACGACGGCCAGGGCGGCCAGCGATCCGTAGAGCGTGGGCCGCAGCGCCCGGTCGGTCAGCGGTCCGGCCGCCAGGGCCCCCAGGGTCATCCCGATGCCGAAGAGCGCCAGGACGAGCGTCACCGAGGACTCGCCGAAGCCCATCGCCTCGGTCGTCATGGCCGAGAGGTACGAGTAGACGGCGAAGACCCCCGCGAACCCGAGGACCGCGGTGAGCAGCCCGAGCAGCACCTGCCGGTTGCCCATGGCCTTCATCTCGCGTCCCAGGCCCTGGTGGGAGTCGACGGGCATCTGCGGGACGAGCCGGGCCAGCGCGGCCATGGCGCCCAGCCCGATCACCGAGACGACGACGAACGTGGCGCGCCAGCCGAGGTGCTGGCCGAGCAGGGTTGCCGCCGGCACGCCGACGATGTTGGCGACGGTCAGCCCGAGGAACATGGTCGCGACGGCGCGGGCCTGCCGCCCGTCCGGGACGAGCCGCGCGGCGACGACGGCTCCGACCCCGAAGAACGCCCCGTGCGGCAGTCCGGCCAGCAGCCGTCCGGCCAGCAGCCAGCCGAAGTCGGGGGCGAACGCCGAGGCGAGGTTGCCCACGGTGAACAGGGCCATAAGCAGCAGGAGCATCCGCTTGCGCGGAACCCGTGAGCCGATGGCGGTGAGCAGCGGGGCGCCCAGGACGACGCCGATCGCGTACGCCGAGACGAGGTAGCCGGCGGTGGGCACGGACGTTCCCAGATCGTCCGCGACGTTGGGCAGCAGGCCCATCATCACGAACTCGGTGGTGCCGATGCCGAAGGCGCTCACAGCGAGGGCGAGCAGGGCCAGGGGCATGGAGGGAGCCTTTCGGAACGGTGGAGGGAGCTTCGGCTTCGTTGCCGGTCCGGATTAAGTATTCAGCCGGAACAAAGTGTCGCAGACCTTTTATGCCCGGAGGTGAACGAGCCGTTGCGGCGGGGTGCGGCCCGGACACCTCCGCCGCTGCTCGGTGGCATCGGCATGGCTGGTCAGGATACGTACGGTGACCTGCTGGTGCCGGGTCAGGGCCTAGGCGACCTCGTCCGTCCGGTGAAGAAGATCACGGGCGGAGTCGTGCCGCGCCCCGGGCAGCAAGCGCAACCGCTCGCGCGACAGCGCCCCCGCCCCCGCGAGCGCCAGGCACATGAGCAGGGCGCTCACCCAGACCGGTGCGCGGAAGCCGAAGCCCGCTCCGAGGGCCAGGCCGCCCAGCCAAGGGCCCAGCGCGGCGCCCACGTTGAAGGCGGCCGTGGCGAAGGAGCCCGCCAGGGTCGGGGCATCGGGGGCCTGGTGGAAGACCCGGGTGATCAGCGCCGTACCCGTACCGAAGGCGAGCGCGCCCTGGAGGAGGACCAGGGCGAGGGCGGCCACCGGGTTCCCGGCGGTCAGTGCGAGGGCCGCCCAGCCGGCGGCCAGCGCGACCATGCCGACGGCCACGACGGTGCCGGGCCTGGCGTCGGCGATGCGGCCCGCCAGGGCGACGCCCGCGAACGAGCCCACGCCGAACAGGGCGAGGACGGCGGGGACCCAGCCCGCGCCGAGGCCGGTGACCCGGGTGACCAGCGGCTCCAGGTAGGAGAACGTACAGAAGGTCGCCCCCTGGACGAGCGCCATCACCAGCAGGGTGAGCAGCGGACGGGGGCGGGCCAGGGCCCGCAGTTCGGTGCGGGCACTCACGTGCGCCAGGCCGTGGGAGCGCCCGCCGGGAATCGTCCGCAGCAGCGCGAGGACCGCCGGTACGGAGACGAGGGCCACGGCCCAGAACGCCGAGCGCCAGCCCCACAGTTCACCGAGCAGCGCACCGGCCGGCACACCCACCACACAGGCGACCGTCACCCCGCCGACGACCACGGCGGTGGCCCTCGCCCGCAGATGCGGTTCGACCATGGCCAGCGCGGTGACCAGGGCCACCGCCCAGAAGCCGGCGTTGGCCAGCGCCCCGGCCACCCGTGTCGCCAGCAGCACCCCGTAGCCGGGGGTCAGCGCACCCACCACATGGGAGGCGATGAACACGCCGAGGAAGAACAGCAGCGCCCGGCGCCGGGGCCAGGTGCGGCCCGCCAGGGCGGCGAGCGGTGCGCCGATCACCATGCCGATCGCGAAGGCCGAGGTCAGCAGCCCGGCGGCGGCCAGTGAGACGTCGAGGTCGGTGGCGATGCCCGAGAGCAGGCCCGACAGCATGAACTCCGATGTGCCCTGGGCGAAGACCGCCAGCCCGAGCACGTAGACAGCAAATGGCATGAGAAGAAGACCCCTTGTACGGAACCGTCGGAGGAACGAGCGGTGTTCGTCGGGGTGCGGGCCGCGCCCGTCCGTGCGCGCCGGGGCGCGGGGAACGGCAACGCGGTGGAATGCCCGGTGTTCTCACGGACAGGGGAGTCGGCCCACACCGCGGGATCCGGCGGTGGTAGACGACGCGACGGGGGAAGGCTCACCGACCGCTGAGGTCAGAGGCCTTCGGCGCTGCGGGTCGGCCACCGGCGGTCCGGTGGCCGGAGTCTGTCGGACTCGGGGCTGGGCATGGGGAGAGAGTACCCGCCAGGGCTCAGAGTTCGACGCGGGCCGCGATCGGGAGGTGGTCGCTGTCCGTGGCCGGGAGGGTCCAGGACGCCAGGGGTTCGACGCCCCTCACCATGATCTGGTCGATGCGTGCCATCGGGAACGACGCCGGCCAGCTGAAACCGAAGCCGTCGCCCGCCGCGCCCTGGGTGGAGCGCATCTGGGCGGTGACCGCGTTCAGGGAGCGGTCGTTCATCGTGCCGTTGAGGTCGCCGAGCAGGGCCACCCGCTCGAGCCGTTCACCGGCGATCGCCTCGCCCAGCGCGTCGGCGCTCTTGTCCCGCTGGTTGGCGGTGAAGCCCGCGTGCAGCTTGACCCGTACGGACGGCAGATGGGCCACGTACACCGCGATCGAGCCCTGTGGCGTGCTGACCGTGGCGCGCATCGCGCGGGTCCAGCCCAGCTTGATGTCGACGGGGCGGGAGTCCGTCAACGGGTACTTGCTCCACAGGCCGACGGTGCCCTGTACCGAATGGTGCGGATAGCGGGCGGCGAGCGCCTTCTCGTACGCGGCCACCTTGCCGCCTGGCAGTTCCTGCAGGGCCACGACGTCCGCACCGGATCCCGCGACCTGCTGGGCGGTGCCCGCGGGGTCGGGGTTGCCGGCGTTCACGTTGTGCGTGGCGACGGTGAGGTCTCCGCCGGTCCCCGACTTGTCGGCGAACAGGAGTCCGCCGAAGAGGTTGAGCCAGACCACGGCCGGCAGGAGTACGGCGATCAGTGCGGTCGCCGAACGCCGGACGAGGCCGAGGAGCAGCAGCAGCGGCACGAGGAGGCCGAACCAGGGCAGGAACGTCTCGATGAGGCTGCCCGTGTTGCCGATGGTGTTGGGGATCTCCGCGTGGAAGATCATCATCAGGGTCAGGAGGACCGAGCAGAGCGCGAGGAGGATGCCGCGCCGCCAGATTCCCGGGTCCGTCGCCAGTCTGTGGCGCAGGGCCCTGAGGCGGGGCCCGGGTCCCTGCGGACCCGTGCCGGCGTTCTCGGTGTCCGCCCTGTACGCCTGCACCATTGCGCTGTCCTCACTGCCTTGCCGTACACATCGCCGCGCCTCACGACCCTAGGCGATGGGCAACGCTCTTCGTGCCGTCGACGACGGCCGTACTGCCATCAGGACGATGGACGGGGCGTCGTGGGTTCCGGCCGGAAGGGTGGTTGTGGTGGCTTGTGACAGAACGTTCACACAGGAGCGGTTGTCGGCTTCCCGGCCGTGACCTGCGGTTTCGGTGCGAGGCCCTGGAGCAGGATCCCGATGATGCGGTCGGCGAGGTCCTCCGGCAGGGGTGCGTCGGGGCGGTGGACGGTGCGTACGAGCATGGGGCCGAGGAACAGGTCGTCCATCAGCTCCGCGTCGAGGTCGTCGCGGAGCTCGCCCGCGTCCACGGCCCGTTGCACGGCGGCCAGCATGGCGACTCGGCGTGGCGCGATCACCGTGCACTGGTACTCGGTCCACAGCTTGGGGTGGCTCTTCATCTGCGCGAACACGTTGTGCAGGAGTACGGAGGAGCGCTGGGCGAGGCCACGCGTACGCATGCATTCCAGCAGGAGGCGGAGGTCTGCGAGGCCTTCGGTGCCGGAGACGGTGGGGTCGGCGGGTTCGATGTCGCGCAGGACGTCGACGAAGAGCTCCTCCTTCCCGCTCCAGCGACGGTAGATCGTGGCCTTGCCGACGCCCGCGGTGCGGGCGATGCGCTCGATGGACAGGCCGGCGAGGGGTTCACCGGCCTCCAGGAGCTCCACGACGGCGTCGAGGATCGCCCGCTCGGCGGCGGCGCTGCGGGGGCGGCCGCGGCGGGGTTCGGGGTCCTGGCCCTGCGGGTCCTCGGGCCGGTCCTGTACGTGGGGGTCCTCAGCCCGGTCCTGAGGGTGGGCGTCCTGAGCCTGGTCCTGTGCGTGGTCCTGTGCCGCCTGCACGTGGGTCACCTCTCGCCGCGCCGTACGCCGCTCGTCGTTCGCCGTTCATCCTGATTCTCGCCGACCGGCGGGGGGCGGGGCGACCGCCGGGGCCGGGGTGGGGCGGGCGTCGGGTGCCGGGTTCGTCCGGCGTGACGCTCTGTCCTCAATCGCCGGACGGGCTCGAGTGTGCCGGACCGGCCCGAGGGAGTAGCACCGGCCCGAGGGAGCCGGACCGGCCCGGTGCGGCCCGGGCGAGGAACGGGCCTCGCACGGGCCGCTCCGGGCACCGTCTTGTCCTCAATCGCCGGACAGGCTGGAGAGGGCGTCCCAGGCGTCAGGCGCCGGACGGGCCGGAGGCGACCTTGTCGTCCTCCGCCACCGGGGTGGCCCGGTTCTCGTCCTGGCCCGGGGCCTGCTGCCTGCCCGGCAGGAACAGGCCCACCACCACGGCTCCTGCCAGGGCCACCGCCGCCGAGCCGAGGGCCGTGACGTGCATCGCCGAGATGAACGCGTCGTTCGCCGCCGCGACGAGCGGCTTGCCCGCCGGGCCCATCCTGGCCGCGACGCCGAGGGTCGCCTCGATCGACTCGCCCGCCACGTCCCGCGCCGCGGCCGGGACGCCTGCGAGGTGGCCCTCGATGTCACCGCGGTAGACCGTGGACAGCACCGAGCCGAGCACCGCGATGCCGAGCGCCCCGCCGACCTGGCGGAACGTGTTGTTGATGGCCGAGCCGGAGCCGGCCCGTTCGCGGGGCAGGGCCTGCATCACCGCGACGGTGACCGGCGGCATGATGTGCGCCATACCCGTGCCCTGTACGAAGAAGACCACGCACATCACCCACACGGGGGTGTCCGCGTCGAAGAGCGCGAAGGCCGCGAGGCCGCCCGCGACCAGCAGCATGCCGACGGTGCAGACCGCACGGGCGCCGAACCGGTCGACGACGAGCCGAGCGCGTGGCGCGAAGATCATCTGCGCGGCGGCGAGCGGCAGGATGAGCAGTCCGGACTGCAGGGCGCTGTAGCCGCGCACGCTCTGGAGGTAGAAGGCGGAGAAGAAGGTGACGCCCATCAGCGCGAAGAAGACCAGCGCGATGGCGGCGACAGCGGCGGAGAAGGCCGGCTTCCTGAAGTACGAGATGTCGATGGAGGGATGGCTGCTGCGCTTCTCGTGCCACACGAAGACCGCCAGCACCACCAGCCCGCCGAGCAGCGGCGCGAGCACCGTGAGGTCGGTGAAGTCGGCGAGCTCGCCGCCGCGGATGATGCCGTACACCAGCAGGACCAGGCCGACGATGGACAGGAGGACGCCCAGCGGGTCGACCCGGCCCGGGTTCGGGTCCCGGGAGTCCGGTACGAGGATGACCATGGCGATCAGCGCGACGATCACCACGGGGACGTTGACCAGGAAGATCGAGCCCCACCAGAAGTGCTCCAGGAGCAGACCGCCGGTGATCGGGCCGATGGCGATGCCGAGGCCGACGCTGCCGGCCCAGATGCCGATGGCCTTGGGCTGCTCGTCGCGCTCGAACACGTTCATCAGGACGGCGAGCGTGGCGGGCATCACGAACGCCGCACCGAAGCCCATCAGGGAACGCCAGGTGATCAGCTCGCCGGGCGTGGTGGAGAGCGCGGCCAGGCCGGAGCCGATACCGAAGACCAGGATGCCGGCCAGCAGCACCTTCTTGCGGCCGATGCGGTCGCCGAGCAGGCCCGCTGTGAAGAGCAGTCCGGCGAAGACGAGCGTGTAGGAGTTGATGGCCCACTCGAGCTCGCTCTGGGTGGCGCCGATGCCGGTCGGCGCGGGGCTGGCGATCGTCTTGACCGCGACGTTCAGGATCGAGTTGTCCAGCACCACGATGAGCAGGCTGAACATGAGAACGGTGAGGATGGCCCAGCGGCGGCGGTGGACCGCTTCCGGGACACGGGACTCGGCGGCAGGGGCGCCGGACGGTATGGACATGACGACGACCCTAGACCACTTTCAATACGAGACCGTCTCGTATTGGAAAGTCTTTACCCGGTCGCCGGGGCCCACTTCCCGGGAGCGGCTCCGGGATGCCACCATGGAAGGGATCCGGGGACGCCGTCAGGGCGCCACGAGATGACGAAGGAGCCGTTGGCCATGTCGCTTCAGGCTGCGCAGAATCAGAACACCGCACCCCCAGCAGGTCCCTCCCCCTCCGCCGGCAAGGCGTTGTACGGGGGAAAGAGCACCCGCCGCATCACCGTCCACGACATCTCCGCAGCCAGTGAGCGCGGCGAGAAGTGGCCCATGCTCACCGCCTACGACGCGATGACCGCGTCCGTCTTCGACGAGGCCGGCATCCCGGTCATGCTCGTCGGCGACTCCATGGGCAACTGCCACCTCGGCTACGAGACGACCGTCCCCGTCACGATGGACGAGATGGTCATGCTCTCCGCCGCCGTCGTACGGGGCACCAAGCGCGCCCTCATCGTCGCCGACCTGCCCTTCGGGTCCTACCAGGAGGGACCCGTCCAGGCCCTCCGCAACGCCACCCGGCTGATCAAGGACGCCGGCGTCGGCGCGGTCAAGCTGGAGGGCGGCGAGCGCTCCCACGAGCAGATCCGGCTGCTGGTCGAGGCCGGAATCCCGGTCATGGGCCACATCGGCCTGACCCCGCAGTCCGTCAACGCCATGGGCTACCGGGTGCAGGGCCGCGGCGAGGAGGCCGCGCAGCAGCTGCTGCGCGATGCGAAGGCGGTGCAGGACGCGGGCGCGTTCGCCGTCGTCCTGGAGCTCGTACCGGCCGAGCTGGCCGCCGAGGTGACCCGCACCCTGCACATCCCGACCGTCGGCATCGGTGCCGGGCCGGACACGGACGCCCAGGTGCTGGTCTACACCGACATGGTCGGGCTGACCGGCGGCAAGGTGCCCCGCTTCACCAAGCAGTACGCGAACATGCGCCAGGTGCTCGGAGACGCCGCGAAGGAGTTCGCCGACGAGGTCGTCGGCGGAACGTTCCCGCAGCCGGAGCACACCTTCCACTGACGCCCCTCTGACCACTGCCGCACCACCGACAGCCCGCCGACTCCCCCATCGGCGGGCTGTCGCCCTGCGGTAGGTCCGCTGTCAGCGGCTTGTCGGTGACTTGTCGGTGACGGCTGATGTCATGGTGGACATGACGCGAAACGACAAGAACCCCAGGAACGGCACGAACGCCGTCGAGGTGCGGGGGCTGGTCAAGCACTACGGCTCGACCAAGGCGCTGGACGGCGTGGACCTCGATGTGCGCGAAGGCACCGTTCTCGGTGTGCTCGGGCCCAACGGCGCCGGCAAGACCACCCTCGTACGCTGCCTCTCCACCCTGATCCTGCCCGACGCCGGGCACGCGGTCGTGGCGGGCTACGACGTGGTGAAGCAGCCCCGGCAGCTGCGCCGCACCATCGGCCTGACCGGGCAGTACGCCTCGGTGGACGAGAAGCTGTCCGGCTGGGAGAACCTCTACATGATCGGGCGGCTGCTCGACCTGCCGCGCAAGAAGGCCAGGTCCCGCGCCGACGAGCTGCTGGAGCGCTTCTCCCTCACCGACGCGGCGAAGAAGGCCGCGATGGACTACTCCGGCGGCATGCGGCGCCGGCTGGACCTGGCCGCGTCCATGATCGGCAGCCCTGCCGTGCTCTACCTGGACGAGCCGACGACGGGGCTCGACCCCCGCACCCGCAACGAGGTCTGGGACGAGGTGCAGCGGATGGTCGCGGAGGGGGCGACCGTGCTGCTCACCACCCAGTACATGGAAGAGGCCGAGCAGCTCGCCAACGAGCTCACGGTCATCGACAAGGGCAAGATCATCGCCCGGGGCGGTGTCGACGAACTGAAGGCCAAGGTCGGCGGCCGCACCCTGCAGATCCGGCCCTCCGACCCGGACCTGCTCGCCGCCATGGCGCAGGCGATCAGGGAGGCCGGACTCGACGGGGTCTCCGGCGCCCAGGCCGTCCCCGACGAGGGCCTGCTGTACGTGCCGATCCTCAGCGACGAGCAGCTGACCGCCGTGATCGGCCTGCTCGGCACCCGGGGCTTCTCCCTCGCCCATGTCGCCACCGCGCTGCCCAGCCTGGACGAGGTCTTCCTCGCCATCACGGGCGACAAGGCCACCGTCACCGACACGATCCCCCGGGAGGTCGCGGCATGAGCACGACGACTTTGACGCCCGCCCCCACCGACGCGACCGCTTCCGCACCCGTCACGAAGCTCCACGGCGAAGGCCGGATCGGGCTGCGGAACAACCTGCGCCACATCGGGGCCCTCGTGCGGCGCAACCTGCTCCAGATCAAGAAGGATCCGGAGTCGATGTTCGACGCGCTCCTGATGCCGGTCATCTTCACGCTGCTGTTCGTGTACGTCTTCGGAGGCTCGGTCGGCGGCAGCATGGGCGGCGGCCGGCAGGAGTACCTCAACTACCTGATCCCCGGCCTGATGGCGATGATGGGCATGAACATCGCCATGGCGGTCGGTTCCGGCGTCAACGACGACTTCCGCAAGGGGGTCATGGACCGGTTCCGCACGATGCCGATCGCCCGCTCCTCGGTGCTCATCGCGAAGATCGTGGTCGAGCTCGGCCGGATGATGGTCGCCACGCTGATCCTGCTGGCCATGGGCTTCGCGCTCGGCATGGAGCTCCAGGAATCGGTGCTCGGGCTGATCGGTGCGATCGCCCTGTCGGCCGCGTTCGGCGCCGCCATCATGTGGATCTTCATCCTGCTCGGACTGACCATGAAGACGGCTCAGGCCGTCCAGGGGATGGGGATGCTCGTGCTGATGCCGCTCCAGTTCGGTTCGTCCATCTTCGCGCCGACCCATACGATGCCCGGCTGGCTCCAGACGTTCACCGACTACAACCCGCTGTCCAACCTGGCCGACGCCGCCCGCGCCCTGATGATGGGCGGCCCGCTCGCCCACTCGGTCTGGGTGACGCTCGGCTGGACCGTCGTCATCACCGCGGTGATGGCCCCGCTCGCGGTGTCCAAGTTCCGCAAGAAGTCCTGACGGGGCAGGATCAGTCCCGGTACGCGTCGACGAGGGCGGTGGCCTCCTCCTGGGAGAGGCCACCGCCCTCGTCGTACGCGGCCCGGTAGGCGGCGTCCCCGAGGACGCCGCGGACCAGCTCCTCGGCCGCGGCGTAGTTGGCCCGCTCCAGCGACGTCGGCACATGCCCCTCCGGCAGGAGCGCCCGTCCGGCGGCCAGCAGCTTCGCCGCGAGGGTGGCCCGGCGTTCCCCGCCGAGCCCGCCCAGCGCCCGTGCCACGGTGACCAGGTAGATCACGTGCATCTGGGGCGCCACCATCTGCGACAACCGGTCTTCGGACAGTGCCAGCGCCTCCCGGCTCCGGGTCAGGGCGTCCGCGTACAGCCCCTCCTGGTTGTCCAGCCAGGCCAGGCCGCCCAGCACGAACGCCTCGAAGACCCCCACGGCTGCCGACTTGAAGTCCTCCTGCAGCACGCTCAGTTGCTCGCGGGCCTCGACGGTACGGCCGGACATGCCCAGCGTCATGGCCAGGAAGAACCGGGCGAACGCCGTCGACTCGTGCCCCATGTGCCGCCCATGGGTGAGCACCTCCCGGAGGATCACCTCGCCCTCCGCACCGCGGCCGAGCTCGACGAGGGCGGAGGCGTACCGGGTACTGAGCACCAGTACCTGGGCCCGGGCGCCGAGCCTCTCCGCGTACCCGATCGCGGCCTGGTAGTCGTCGGCCGCCCGGGTGTAGTCGCCCCTTCTCTCGTTGGCCTCGCCCCGAGAGGAGAGCGCCTCCGCCGCACCCCAGTCGTCGCCGAGGCGGATGAAGATCTCCAGGCTCTCGTCCGCGTCCGCATGGGCCGCGCCCGCCCAGTCGGGCCGGTTGGCCAGCACGTTGGCGCGCATCTGGAGCGCCGCGGCCAGTTCCCAGTCGAATCCGAGCTCCCGTGAGGCACGGACCGTCTCGTCCAGCACCCCGCGCAGGTCCGAGATGTCCGCGGTGAGCACGACGGCGAAGAACCAGAGCGAACCCGGGCTGCGGCAGGTCTGCGGCTGGCCGGGCCGGTAGGCCGCGGCGATGGCCCGCAGGCGCGCCATGCCCGCCTCGTTCGCCCAGACGTCCATCGCGTGGTCCACGCTGGCCATCTGGACCAGTGCCACCTGGCGCCGCGCCTCCTGGAGCAGTTCGGGACTCATCGGCGGCGGCGCGTCGATGCAGCGCTCGGTGAGCGAGGGCGCGGCACCGGCGTCCTCGGTGAACGGGTCGGGGCCGAGCGCGGAGGCGGCTTCGGCCCACTGCAGTGCGTCGCTGCGCAGATCGCGCATCTGCCAGTACCAGGCGAGCGAGAGCACCATGCAGAGCGACTCCTGCTCGTCGCGGGCGGCGACGGCGTGCCGCAGGGCCGTGCGCAGGTTCTCGTACTCCCGCTGGAGCAGTTCGAGGGCGGCGAGCTGTCCGGCGCCCCGGAGTTCGGGGTCGGTGGTGCGGGCCAGCTCCCGGTAGAACGCGAGGTGCTTCCGTTCGACGGCGTCCCGCTCCCCCGCCTCGTCGAGCCGTTCGGCGGCGTACTCGCCGACGGTCTCCAGGAGGCGGTAGCGCATCCGGCCGTCCGCGGCGGGGGCGGCGACGACGAGGGACTTGTCGACGAGCGAGCCGAGCGCCCCGGCGACGTCGTACGCGTCCTGCGGCCGGTTCGCGCAGACGGCCTCGGCCGCAGGGAGGGTGCAGCCGCCGGAGAAGACCGACAGCCTGCGCAGGGCGGTGCGTTCGTCCTCGTCCAGGAGGTCCCAGGACCAGTCGACGACCGCCCGCAGGGTCTGCTGACGGGGCAGCACGGTGCGACTGCCGCTGGTCAGCAGACGGAAGCGGTCGTCGAGGCGGTCGGCGATCTGGCGCGGAGTGAGCATGCGCAGCCGCGCGGCGGCGAGTTCGATCGCGAGCGGAAGGCCGTCGAGGCGGTGGCAGATCTCGGCGCAGGCCGCCTGTGTCCGCTCGTCCGCGTCCACCCGGAAGCCGGCCAGGGCGGCGGCCCCGCGCTCGGCGAGCAGGCGCAACGCCATCGGGTCGGGCAGCGGGTCGACCGGCCGGACGAACTCGCCGGGTACGCCCAGGGGTTCACGGCTGGTCGCGAGGACGGTGAGGCCCGGGCAGCGGGCCAGGAGGTGGTCGGCGAGGGCCGCGGCCGCCTCGACGAGGTGCTCGCAGTTGTCCAGGAGCAGCAGCATGCGGCGCTCGGAGCAGTGTTCGGTGAGCCGGGCGAGCGGTTCGCCCGCGCCCCGTTCGGCGGCGCGGAGCTCCTCGGCGCCCGCCCCGCGCAGCACGGTCTCGCGGCCTCCGAGGGCGGTGAGGACGGCCTCCGGAACCGCTTCGGGATCGTCGACCGGCGCGAGCTCGGCCAGCCAGACGCCGTCCGGCCAGGCGGCCGGATCGACGGATTCGGCCGCCTCCTGGGACAGCCTGGTCTTACCCGCGCCTCCGGGGCCCAGCAGGGTGACCAGGCGCGCCCGGGAGAGGTCCTCGCGCAGGGCGGCGATGTCGGTCTCGCGGCCGACGAAGCTGGTGAGCCTGGCCCGCAGGTTTCCGTGCGGGGCGGGGGCCGGCGCGGGTTCCGGCCGTGGCGGGTCCTGGTGCAGCAGCTCCTCGTACAGCCGGCGCAGCTCGGGTCCCGGCGAGGCCCCCAGGCGCTCGGCGAGCGCGGTCCGCGCCTCCCCGTAGGCCGCGAGGGCCTGGGCGGTTCGCCCGGCGGCCTGCAGAGCCCTGATGCGCAGCGCCTGCAGGGGTTCGTCGATCGGGTGGTCGGCACAGAGCGCGGCGAGTTCGGGCAGGGCCTCGTCGGGGCGGCCCAGCGCGAGGACGGCGGCGATCCTGGTGCGGCGGGCCTCCAGGCGCCGGGCCTCCCAGCGGACGGCGGCCGCGGCACGGTCGGGCAGGTCGGCGAGGGCGGGCCCGCGCCACAGGGCGAGCGCGTCGTCGAGGACCGTGGCGGACTTCGCCGCGTCACCGTCCTCCAGGGCCCGCGCGCCCTCCCCCACGAGCCGCTCGAAGCGGTGCAGGTCCACGGCGTCCTGGTCGGCGGCGAGCCGGTAGCCGTTCTCCACGGAGCCGATGGCGTCCCGGCCGAGCGCACGCCTGAGGCGGCCCACGAGGGCCTGCAGGGCACCGACGGCATCGGCGGGCGGATCGCCGTCCCACACCTCGTCGACGAGAACCGTCGCCGGGACCGTGCGCCCGGGGCGCAGGGCGAGCACCGTGAGCAGGGCGCGCAGCCGCGCCCCGCCGAGGGCCACGGCGGTGCCGTCGTCGCGGAGTGCCTGGGTCGTACCGAGAATGCTGTAGTGCACGCGCCCATTGTCCGTGACGGCTCCGCACTTCGTGGAACTACCACCCGACCGCGAGACGTTCTCGCCCTGTCACCCGTACTGTCGGGGCTCGCCGCCTGCCGTCCAGCACCCAGGAGTTCCGCCGATGACCACCGCCTTCCGCCGCAGCGACCGGCGGGTCAGTCCGATCTTCCTCGGGATCGTCGCCGTCATGGCCGTCTCGGGCTGGGCGGTGTGGGCGGACTTCGCCGGCGAGACGGGCTTCGCGGTCTTCCTGTTCGTCACGGCGGCCTGGATCGTCTCGCTGTGTCTGCATGAGTACGCGCACGCCCGCACGGCGCTGCACAGCGGGGACATCTCGGTCGGAGCGAAGGGGTACCTCACCCTGAATCCGCTCAAGTACACCCACGCCCTGCTGAGCATCGTGCTGCCGGTGCTGTTCGTGATCATGGGCGGCATCGGCCTGCCGGGCGGTGCGGTCTACATCGAGCGGGGCCGTATCACCGGCCGCTGGAAGCACAGTCTGATCTCGGCCGCGGGCCCTCTGACGAACGTCCTGTTCGCGATCGTCTGCACGGCGCCGTTCTGGCTGGACGCGCTGGAAGGGGTCCCGCTCTCCTTCCGCCTGGCACTGGCGTTCCTGGCGCTGCTCCAGGTGACGGCCGCCATCCTGAACTTCCTGCCGGTCCCGGGGCTGGACGGCTACGGGGTGATCGAGCCGTGGCTCTCGTACAAGGTCCGGCGGCAGGTGGAGCCGTTCGCGCCGTTCGGGCTGATCGCGGTCTTCGCGCTGCTGTGGATCCCGGAGGTGAACGGGGTCTTCTTCGACGCGGTCGACGCGCTGCTGCGGGGGCTGGGCGTCAGTGAGGTCGAGACGTACTGCGGGCTCGACACGTACCGCTTCTGGCAGGAGTGGTTCGGCGACCAGGACCCTGGCTGCGCGGTGCCGGGGGCGTGAGCGGCGAGAGGCCCTAGCTCCCGGCCGCCGCGCTTTCCAGCCTGTGCTTGCGGATGTAGAACCACGCCATGTTCGATGAGAGGCCGGCCAGCAGCACCCAGATGATCCCGAGGAAACTGCCCTGGGCGAAGGAGACCACGGCTGCGGCGACGGCGAGAACGCAGACGACGAGGGCGTAGATGGCGAGGCGGGGCATGAGGGCTGGTGCTCCTGTCCGGGGATGGTGCGCGGTCCCGTCCAGTGTCCCTCATGCCCGTTCCGGCTCCGGGCACGGGCTCACACGTCGGTGGTGCGCAGCCCCGCGTGTGCCTTGTAGCGGCGGTTGACGGAGATCAGGTTGGCGACGAGCGACTCGACCTGGTGCGCGTTGCGCAGCCGGCCGGCGAAGACGCCGCGCATACCGGGGATACGGCTCGCGAGTGCCTGCACGGTGTCGGTGTCGGCGCGTGCCTCGCCAAGCACCATGACGTCGGTGTCGATCTCCTCGATCGTCTCGTCCTGGAGCAGTACCGCGGACAGGTGGTGGAAGGCCGCGGTGACCCGGGAGCCGGGCAGCAGGGCGGCGGCCTGCTCGGCGGCGCTACCCTCCTCGGGCTTCAGGGCGTAGGCGCCCTTCTTGTCGAAGCCGAGCGGGTTGACGCAGTCGACGACGAGCTTGCCCACGAGCTCCTCGCGCAGTGACTCGAGCGTCTTGGCGTGTCCGTCCCACGGCACGGCGACGATCACGACGTCGCTGCGGCGCGCGCACTCCGCGTTGTCCGCGCCCTCGACGCCATGGCCCAGCTCGGCGGCGGCGGCTTCCGCACGGTCGGCGGCACGGGAGCCGATGACGACCTTGTGACCGGCGCGGGCGAAGCGGTAGGCGAGGCCACGGCCCTGGGGGCCCGTTCCGCCGAGTACGCCGATCGTCAGCCCGGACACGTCGGGGAGGTCCCAGGGGTCCTTGGCGGGGGGCTTGGGTGCGCTGCCGCTGTCATTCGTAGTCATGGCGCCGACCCTACTGCGAGGTAGCTACGGGAACTCTGCGGCATGGTCCCCTCTGCGACATCCGTCACGGCGGGCGGGCGCCCGCCCTGCGGGGCTCCCGGCCGGACAGGCCGGACCCGTTCGGGTGCTCCGACCCCAAGGAGCCACCTGTGAGGAAGAGTTGGGGGCATGATGCCGGGTCATGGATGCTGTACGTGTCGCGCTGCTGCGTGAAGTGCTCGCCGGGACCGAGTGGCCCGCCGCGACCCGGCGGTTCGCCAGGACCCTGCGGTCCTCGGTCGTGCCGCAGGGCGGCGGGCTGCTGCTGGTGGGGACCGAGGTGTACGAGCCGTGGCACATGGCCGCGCATCTGGTCGACGAGTCCACGTGGTCGGGACTGCCGCAGCTGCGGCCCACCCTCGTGCGGCACCGGGTGGAGCCGGGCGATCCGGCGCATCTGGCCGTGGGACTGGGCCGGATCGAGGCGGCCGGGCGGGGCCAGACCCTGCTCGTGGTGGCCCCGGAAAGGCCCGGTGGCGGCCTGTTGGAGCGGGTGCACGACGCGCGCCGGGCGGGGGCGACGGTGCTGACGCTGGACGGCGGCGACGCGGAGGTGCGAGGGCTCGCCCATGAGGCGCTCACGGTGGACGACGGGGACGACGTGGACCTGGACACCGTGCAGCACCTGGTCAGCGCGGCGGCCGGGGAGAACGGCGCCCCCACCCCGCGGGGGCGCCGCACGTTCCGGGACCGGCTGTCACGGCTGGCCGACCAGCTGACGGCCCCGCCGCCCGCCCGCTGGTGACGGGGCGGGCCAAGGGCTCTGCTCTGCTCGGGCCGGGCGCGCGGGGTCCGGCACGATCCGAGCGAGGATCCCTAGGGCTCCGGGGTCCCCTCCGTGCGGTCGTGCCACTTCGGGTCGTTCTCCCACTCCAGGTTCCGCTCACGCGCCGTGTCCATGGCGTGCTGAGCCTCCTCGCGGGAGGTGTACGGGCCGAAGCGGTCCTTCGCCGGGCACTCGGGGCCCTCCTCGACCTTCTTGTGCTCCAGGCAGTAGTACCATTCGCCCGGTTTGCCGACCGTGCGCTTCTTGAACAGGGCCATCGTCGGATCCTTTCCTCTCAGCCATGCTGCCCCAGGCGCGCTGGTTAGACTCGCTGGCATGTCTGGCCAGTCGCTTCTCGTACCAGGGGAGATCACTCCCGTCCGTTCCGTTCCCGGAAACATCCGGCGCCCCGAGTACGTGGGCAAGCCCGCCCCCACGCCGTACACCGGGCCGGAGATCCAGGACTCCGACACCGTGGAGCGCATGCGGATCGCGGGCCGTATCGCCGCACAGGCGATGGAGGAGGCCGCGAAGCACATCGCCCCGGGAGTCACCACCGACGAACTCGACCGGGTCGCCCATGAGTTCATGGTCGACCACGGCGCGTACCCGTCGACGCTCGGCTACCGCGGCTTCCCGAAGTCCCTGTGCTCCTCGCTCAACGAGGTCATCTGTCACGGCATCCCGGACTCCACCGTGCTGCGGGACGGCGACATCGTGAACCTCGACGTCACCGCGTACATCAACGGTGTGCACGGGGACAACAACGCCACGTACTTCTGCGGCGACGTCGACGAGGAGTCGAAGCTCCTCGTGGAGCGCACCCGGGAGTCGCTGAACCGGGCCGTCAAGGCGGTGCGGCCCGGCCGCCAGATCAATGTGATCGGCCGGGTGATCGAGTCGTACGCGAAGCGGTTCGGGTACGGCGTGGTGCGCGACTTCACGGGGCACGGGATCAATTCCTCGTTCCACTCCGGTCTCATCGTGCCGCACTACGACAGCCCGCACGCGACGACGGTGATGCAGCCCGGCATGACGTTCACCATCGAGCCGATGCTGACGCTCGGGACGCACGAGTACGACATGTGGGACGACGGCTGGACCGTGGTGACGAAGGACCGGAAGCGGACCGCCCAGTTCGAGCACACGCTGGTGGTGACGGAGACGGGGGCGGAGATCCTGACTCTGCCGTAACGCCGCGCCCGGTCCGGGCCGGGCGTAATGTTTTACCGACAGACAGTCGGGATCCAATTGACTTAGGTAAGCCTAAGTAGGAGGATCGGCGTACGGGCAGTCGGCGCTGCCGGCATTTCCGTCTCTGTCCGGACTTCCCGTCCCCTCGGCCCCCGGAGGCCCCTCTTGGACGCAACCGCCACCACCCCCTTCTCCACGCTCATCCGCACCGCTTCGCACGAGCAGCACACGGAAGCGGAGTCCTCCTCCTTCATGAGCGACATGCTCGGCGGGCGGCTCGGGGTGGATGCGTACACGCGCTACACCGAGCAGCTGTGGTTCGTGTACCGGGCACTGGAGGACGGTGCGCAGGCGCTGCGCGACGACCCGGTCGCCGGTCCCTTCATCCAGCCGGAGCTGATGCGCAGTGCCGAGCTGGAGCGCGACCTGGCGCACCTGCGGGGTGCCGGCTGGCGCGAGGGGCTGGAGCCGCTGGCCGCCACCGCCGCGTACGCGGAGCGGGTCGCCGAGTGCGCCCGTGACTGGCCGGCCGGTTACATCGCGCACCACTACACCCGTTATCTCGGGGACCTCTCCGGCGGCCAGATCATCCGGGGCACCGCGGAGAAGACCTGGGGTTTCGAGCGCAAGGGCGACGGGGTGCGCTTCTACGTGTTCGAGCAGATCCCCAACCCGGCCGCGTTCAAGCGGGAGTACCGGGAGCTCCTGGACGCGGTGAACGCCGACGATCTGGAGAAGCAGCGCATCATCGACGAGTGCAAGAACGCGTTCGCGCTGAACACGGCCGTCTTCCACGAGCTCGGCGAGGTCTTCCCGCTCAGCGCGTAGCGGTCCGGTTCAGCCCTTGGCTGCCAGCAGGACGCGGCCCCCGATCTCCACCGTGCCGTCCGGCGCGGGTGCGGTGAGGATCTGGGAGCCGCGTCCTTGTGCGATGTTGAGGGCGCGGCCCAGTTCCACGCTCAGCAGCATGGCCGCCGCTCCGGTCGCCTCGTCCTCGTCGATGCCGTCGACGCTCCGCGGGAACGCCCGCGCCCGTACACGCCCCGCCGCCTCGTCCTCCCAGGCCCAGACGTAGAGCCGGCCCTCTCCGGGCGGCGGCTCCGTCAGGGCCTCGACCTCGGCGACGGACGCGTACCGTTCCAGCGTCCACGGACGCGACCATTCGGGGCGGGCCGAGATCCAGGTGAACTCGCCGTCCTGGCGGGCGAGCACGTCCCCGACGGGCAGTTCCAGGACCTCCAGGTCGAGCAGCCACGCCGCGCCGACGAGCGGGTGCCCGGCGAACTTGAGGCGCAGCCCGGGTGTGCGGATGTCGACGGTCCCGCGCTCCGGGTCGTCGACGAACACGGTCTCGCTGAAGCCGAGCCGGCGGGCAAGCGCCTGCCGGGACTCGTTGTCGGGGTACCTGCGCCCGTCACGTACGACCCCGAGCGCATTGCCGTGGCGGCCGTCCGGGCCGCAGAACACGCGCAGTACGTCGATGCCGTCGGGTACGTCGTAGTCGTTCACGAGCGCATTCAAGCACCGCGCGAGGGCCGGGCGACGCCACGGGGCCGCACCGGCGGGTGCCGGTGCGGCCCTGTGGCGGTCAGCCGGTGACGGAGGTCAGGCGGTACGGCGGCGGCGCGCCGCGATCACCACTCCCGCGCCTGCGGCGACGACCACGCCCGCGGCGGCGAACAGGGCGCCTGCCGGAACGTCGGCGCCCGTGGCCGCGAGCGAGCCGGAGCCGCCGACCGTGCCGCCGGTGCCCCCGGTGGTCGAGCCGCCGGTCGTACCGGTGCCGCCGCTGGTGCCCGAGCCGCCGGTTCCGCCTGTCGTGCCGGGGAGTTCGGCGTCCTTGTCGAGCGCGACCGCGACGGTCAGCGCGTCGAGCTGCTCGCCCTTCGGGTACATGCCGCCGAACGCCTCGGTGCCGTCGGCGGTCAGCGTCGCCGGCACTCCGGAAAGCGTCACGACACCGTCCTTCGCGGCGAGTTCACCGGCGGGCAGCGTGAGGTCGGCGACGGCCAGACCGGTGTACGTGGTGACCTTCTTGGTTTCGCGGTCCTTGGTCGTGACGTCGGCGATCAGCGTGCCGGCCGCCCCCCGCACCTGGATCTCCAGACCGGTGAGGGACAGGTCGAGCGTGTAGGCGTCGCCCTCCTTGTGGCCGAGGAAGCGGACGGTGCCCTCGAACGCGGCGTCCAGGGTCTGCTCCTCCGCGTCGAAGCGGCCCGTAGCGTCGGGGAAGCGGTAGCCGTCGCCCGAGGCGGTGGCGCCGTCGGTCGTCTCGATCGAGCCCTTCGCGATGGGGCCCGTGACGTACGTACGGAAGGACTTCTTGACACCCCAGTCCAGGGTGCCGTCGACGAGCGCGCCCGGGTCGGCGGCCGGGGTGGTGGCCGAGGCGGACGGGGACGCCGGCGACGTGGGCTTGTCCGTGGCGGTCGCCGTGGCCGTCGGGGTGGCGGTCGGCTTCTCCGTCGGCTTCTGGGTCGGCGTCGGCTCCGTGGTCGGGGGCGCCGCGACCGCCTTGACGGAGAGGGTGGCCGGGTCGAGGGCGGTGCCCTCCGCGTACTGGCCGTTGAAGGCCTCGGCACCGGCCTTCGTCATCGTCGCGGGGATGTCCTTGAAGACCATCGCGCCGCCCGCACCCTGGCCCGGCCTCACCGCCGACAGGTCGAGTGACGCGACGGCCACGTCGTTCTGGGTGCCCTGGGGTGTGGCGACATCGGCGGTGATCGCGCCGCCCGTGCCGACGGTGGCGACCTTCACGTCGGAGAGCGTGATGTCGAGAACACCCCCGTGGGCGTTGAAGTTGACGCCGCCCTCGAAGGCCGTGTCGGTCCCGTGGGTGCTCGTGTCGTAGGTGCCCTTGCCGTTGACGAAGGTGAACACGCCGTTGCCCGCGGCCTGCTTGGCGCCGTCCTTGACGGTGATCGTGCCCGCCCCGCCGATGTATCTGCGGAAGGACTCCTTGAAGCCCCAGTCCAGCGTGCCGTCCGTCAGCTCCGTCGCGGGGGCCGCCGCGACGGGGCGGGCGCCCGTGCTGTCGGCCGCGAGCGCGGGAAGGGCGAACGTCGCACCGAGTGCGGCCGCGGTGGCGACTGCGGCGGCAAGGGCTATGGGGCGGCGGGTGGCTGCCATGGCTGGTGACTCCTCGAAGGACGAAGGTACGGAAAGGGAGAAGGGGGGTGGAGCGGTCTGTGGCTCATGCGTCCGGTGAGCTGCGTCGCCGGGAGACGTACAGCACGCCGGCGACGGCCGCGAGCAGCAGCACGGCGCCGCCGCCGACTGCGGCGTAGGTCCCGGTGCGGGAGCCGGAGTCGGCGGCCACCGGCTGCGCGGCTGGTGTGGCAGAGGGCTTGTGCGCCGGTGTGGCGGAGGGCTCCGCCGCACTGCCGAGGTCGGGCAGTGGGGGCAGTTCCGCCTGCGCGTCGACGGCTACGGCGAGGGAGACCGGGTCCATCGCGGTACCCGCCTTGTACAGGGATCCGAAGGCTTCGGCGCCGCCGGCGGTGAGGGTCGCGGGGGCTTCGGTGAGGGTGGCGAGACCGTTCTTCGGGGTGAAGCCCTTGGCGGTGAAGGTGACGAGCGGAACGTCCTTGCGGGTACTGCCCCCACTGGTGACGTCCGCCAGGAGCGTGCCCTTGCCCGAGGTCACCCGCACGGCGACCCCGGCGAGTTCCAGGTCGAGACCGTCGGCCCCGGTGAAGCGGACGCTGCCGGCGAAGGCGGCGTTCAGGGTCTGCTCCGCGGCGTCGTAGGTGCCCTTGCCCTGCGGGAAGCGGAAGAGAGCTCCGCCGTCCTGGGCACCGTCGGTCAGGGCCCACCTGCCCCGGCCGATGGAGCCGGTGACGTACTCGCGGAAGGTGCGGCGTACGCCCCAGTCGACCGCGGCGGTCTCGAAGCGGCCTGCGGTCCCGCCCTTCGGCTTCGACGCCTTCTTCGACGGGGAGGAGGACGGGGAAGGGGACTTCGGCGCGGCCGGTCCTGTCGTATCGACGGAGAGGCTGATCGGGTCGAGGGGTGTACCGGCCGTGTAGTAACCGGCGAAGGCTTTCGCACCCTGCGACGTCAGGCTCGCCGGGACGTTGGAGAGGGCGACGGGGGTGGACCCGCCCCTCATGTTGATTCCGGCGAGCCCGAGCGTGGCCAGCGGTACCTGGGCGGAGGAGGTGACCCGGCCGCTCCCCCGGTCCTTGCTGACCATGTCGGCGTACAGGGTTCCGCCGCCGCCGCTGATCCGGACGGTGGGGCGGCTGATGGTGAGGTCGAGTTCGTTGCCGCCGGCCTTCTTGTGGCCGGTGAAGTGGACCCCGCCGGAGAAGCCGGCCCGGAAGGCACCGCTCGCCGGGTCGTAGGAACCGGTGGCGGAGTGGAAGCGGAACCGGCTCCCGCCGACCGTCGCGGCTCCGCCGGTCAGGTTCCAGCTGCCGTTGGCGATGGGCCCGGTGACGTAGCTCTGGAACGAGGACTTGATGCCCCAGTCCAGCCTGCCGCCCTGCACCGTGCGGCTCGCCGCCTGAGCGGCGGCGGCCGGGAGCAGGGCCGCCGTGAGTACCGCGAGAAGCACAACGGCGAGCGCACGGACAGGTCGTGACGGCGGCATGGGACCCTCTCAGGGCTAGAAAGTGAGGTAAGGCTAACCTAAGCGCAACCTAGCTCGTGCCGGAACCCCCTCCGCCACTTCTCATCCGAAACACCCAGGACGGTGCCCCGTGCGTCTCCCCCAGAACTCCGTCACGGCGGGCCGGGAGGAAGGACGGCCACGCGCCGTCCGGCTCGGTGGCCTTGCCGCGGTCGTGGCACTCGCCCTGGCCCTCACGGGCTGCGGCGGCCCGGTGGATCCCGCCGCAGAACCGGCCGGAGCGGCGAGCGCGTCCGCGGCGGCCGACCGTGTCGAGCCGCTCGCCACCGCTCCCGAGCAGCAGCTTCCGGTCACCGTGAAGTCCGCGGACGGGGCCGAGGTCACCGTCACCTCGGCCGACCGGATCGTGACGCTGACCGGCTCGCTCAGCGAGATCGTGTTCACCCTCGGGTTCGGCGAGCGGGTGGTGGCCCGTGACATCACCGCCACCTTCGAACAGGCGGAGAAGCTCCCGGTGGTGACCCGCGCTCACGACGTCTCGGCGGAGAGCGTGCTGTCGCTGAAACCGACACTCGTCCTCGCCGACACCACGACCGGTCCTGCCGAGGCCATCGGCCAGATCCGTGACGCCGGCATCGCCCTCGTCGTCGTCGAGCCCGCCAAGGAACTCGCCGATGTGGGCCGCCGGATCGCCACCGTGGCAGAGGCGCTGGGTGCGAAGTCCGCGGGAGACGAGCTGAAGACGCGTACGGAGTCCCGCATCGACGCCGTGCAGAAGACGATTCCCGCACGCCGGGAGGGCGGGAAGCCGCGCGTCGCGTTCCTGTATCTGCGCGGCTCGGCCTCCGTCTATCTGCTGGGCGGCCGGGAATCCGGCGCGAGTTCCCTCCTCGAAGCGGCGGGGGCCGTCGACGCGGGCAAGGCGTCCGGGCTGACGAAGGACTTCACCACCATCACCAGCGAGGCCCTCGCCGAGGCGGCTCCCGACGCGATCCTCGTGATGAGCAAAGGGCTCGACTCCGTGGGCGGCGTCGACGGCCTCGTGAAGATCCCCGGGGTCGCGGAGACACCGGCCGGGATGGACCGCCGGATCGTCTCGATCGACGACGGGGTGCTGCTGAACTACGGGCCGCGCACCGACCGTGTGCTGGCCGGACTCGTGGAGCAGCTCTACCCGAAGGGCAGGCCGGGCAAGTGACGACCACCCCCTACGAGAAGCGCACGGAGGCGGCCACCGGTGCAGGGGCCCGGCGCAGCAGGGCGTTCGTCCTCACCGCCGCACTGTCGGCCGCGCTGCTCGTCGGCTGCCTGCTCTCCGCCGGGCTCGGCGCGTACAGCATCCCGCTCGGCGACGTCCTGTCCTCGGTGCAGCACCGGACCGGTCTGGGCGGCCAGGCGCTGGACCGGGTCGGTGAGAGCGTCCTGTGGAACGTACGGCTGCCGAGGGTCGTCCTCGCGCTGCTCGTCGGCGCCTCCCTCGGCTGTGCGGGGGCCCTGATGCAGGGGGTGTTCGGCAACCCGCTGGCGGAACCCGGGGTCATCGGCATCTCCTCGGGTGCGGCGGTCGGTGCGGTCGCCTCGATCGCACTCGGGCTGAACTTCCTCGGCAACTGGACCATCACCGTCTGCGCGTTCGTCTCCGGCCTCGCCACCGTCCTTCTGGTGTACGCGCTGTCGCGCTCGGGGGGCCGCACCGAGGTGGTGACGCTGATCCTCACGGGTATCGCCGTCAACGCCTTCGCGGGCGCCCTGATCGGCCTGTTCATCTTCTTCGCGGACAATGCCCAGATCACCCAGATCACCTTCTGGCAGCTCGGTTCGCTGGCCCAGGCGACCTGGCCCAAGGTGCTGGCCGTGCTGCCGTGCGCGGTGATCGGGCTGCTGCTGGCACCGTTCCATGCCGGGAAACTGGATCTGCTCGCGCTCGGCGAGCGGCCCGCCCGGCACCTCGGGGTGGATGTCGAGCGCCTGCGCGTCGTGCTCGTCCTCGTGGTGGCGCTGCTGACCGCCGCCGCGGTCGCCGTCGCCGGGATCATCTCCTTCGTGGGCCTGCTCGTTCCGCATCTGCTGCGCATGGCGAACGGCCCCGGCCACCGCTTCCTCGTCCCCGGCAGCGCGCTCGGAGGTGCGCTGGTCCTGGTGGCGGGCGATCTCGCGGCCCGTACGGTGGCCGACCCCGCCGAGCTGCCGCTCGGGGTGCTGACCGCGCTCTTCGGCAGCCCGTTCTTCTTCTGGCTGCTGCGCAGGACCCGTCGCAAGCAAGGTGGTTGGGCATGAACCCGCTGAGGAAGCTGTTCGCGGTACGGCACCGGGAGCTGCCGCCCCCGGTGGCCCCCGGCTCGCCCGTCGCCGAAGCCGCGGGACTGGGCGTCCGGCTCGGCGGGCGACAGGTGCTCGATGCCGTGGACCTGACCGTCCGGGCGGGCGAGGTGCTGGCGCTCGTCGGGCCGAACGGGGCCGGAAAATCGACCCTGCTGGCGGCACTGGCCGCCGATCTGGCCCCGGGCAGCGGCGAGGTACGCATAGCCGGCCGCCCGGCCGCCGCGTGGTCGCCGGCCGGACTCGCCCTGCGCCGGGCCGTGCTGCCGCAGTCGGCCGTGCTGTCCTTCCCGTTCCCGGTCGAGGACGTCGTACGGATGGGACGGGCGCCCTGGGCGGGGACGGACCGGGAGGACGAGGACGACGCGGCCGTCGCCGCGGCGATGGCGGCGACGGAGGTCACGGAGTTCGCCGCCCGCCCGTTCTCCGCGCTGTCGGGCGGCGAGCGGGCCCGGGTCGCGCTGGCCCGGGTGCTGGCCCAGCGCGCCCCGCTGCTGCTGCTCGACGAGCCGACGGCCGCGCTGGACCTGCGCCATCAGGAACTGGTGCTGCGGATCTGCCGGGAGCGGGCGGCGGCCGGGGACGCCGTGGTCGTCGTGCTGCACGACCTGGGGCTCGCGGCTGCTTACGCGGACCGGGCCGTGGTCCTGGACGGCGGCCGGATCGCGGTGGCCGGGCCGCCCATCGAGGTGTTCACGGGGGCGCTGCTCGGTGAGGTCTACCGGCAGCCGGTGGAGGTGTTCCCGCATCCGCGGACCGGGGCGCCGCTCGTCGTACCGACAAGGGCCACTTGACCCGCATTTGACCTCCCTGTGGGTTGCCTGTGGGGAGGCCGTGACCTGCTCGTTCTTCTGGACCTCCGGTGAGAGGTGAATCACTGCGCGGACGGGTACCGACCAGATAAGGCCCCGCTAAGTTAGGTCCGCCTCACCTGCCCTTGGTACGGCCTTTCTCCGTTCTTTCGTCCCCTGTGGAGCCCGCATGCGAGCCGTTCGTCTCTCCGTCGTCACCGCTGCCGCGACCGTGGCCGCACTGACCGCCGTCACGGGCTGCGCCGAGAAGAGCGACGGCAAGGGGGACGGCGCCGTCCGGGTCGTCGCGACGGACGACTCGTGCGAGGTGTCCAGGACGAAGATCCCGGCCGGCCACGTCGAACTCGCCGTGGAGAACAAGGGGTCCAAGGTCACCGAGGTCTACGTGCTGTTCCCGGACGACCGCATCGTCACCGAGCGCGAGAACATCGGCCCCGGCACCAAGGCGAAGATCACGGCCGAGGTGAAGTCCGGTACGTACGAGATCGCCTGCAAGCCCGGTATGAAGGGCAAGGGCATCCGGCAGACCGTCGAGGTCACCGGCGGAAAGACGGCCGAGCGCAGCCCCGAGATGGACGAGGCCGTCGCCGGCTACCGCACCTACGTGCAGGCACAGGCCGACGAGACGCTGCCCAAGGTGAAGGTCTTCACGGACGCCGTGGCCGCGGGCGACATCGAGGCGGCGAAGAAGGCGTACGCGGACTCCCGTATCGGCTGGGAGCGCACCGAGCCGGTCGCCGAGTCCTTCGGTGACATCGACCCGAAGGTCGACGTCCGGGAGGACGGCCTGGAGGACGGCCAGAAGTGGACCGGCTGGCACCGCCTGGAGAAGGCGCTGTGGCAGGACAAGAAGCTGGGCGCCGAGGAGAAGGCGCTCGCCCCCCTCCTCCACAAGGACCTGGTCGACTGGCAGAAGCGGGTCGGCAGGGCGGAGATCACCCCGACCTCGATGGCGAACGGCGCCAAGGAACTCCTCGACGAGGTGGCCACCGGCAAGGTCACCGGTGAGGAGGAGCGCTACAGCCACACCGACCTCGTCGACTTCAAGGCCAACGTCGAGGGTGCGGAGAAGTCGTACGAGCTGCTCAAGCCGATCGCGTCGAAGAACGACGCGGCACTGACCGCCACCCTGGACAAGCAGTTCGCGGCACTGGACACGCTGCTGGACAAGTACCGCGCGGACAAGGCGTCCTACGAGTTCACCTCGTACGACAAGGTCGGCAAGGCGGACCGCAAGGAGCTCTCGGACGCGGTCAACGCGCTCGCCGAGCCGCTGTCCCGGCTCGCTGCCGCGGTGACGAAGTAATGCAGTCCGGAGACGGCGAGGCCGCCGGGGCGAAGGATCCGGCCCCGTCCCGTCGCGCACTGCTCGGCTGGGGCGGTGCCGGCCTCGCGCTGGGCGCCGTCGCGGCGGGCGGCGCGGTCGCCGCGGTGCACTCCGGCGGGAGTTCCGAGCCGGCGGCGGACAGCGGCGCGGCCGTGCCGTTCCACGGTGTGCACCAGGCGGGCATCGCGACCGCCGTCCAGGACCGGCTGCACTTCGCCGCGTTCGACGTGACGACGAAGGACAGGGCCGAGCTGATCGCCCTGCTCAAGGAGTGGACCCGGGCCGCCGAGCGCATGACGGCCGGGCGGGCGGTGGGCGACGGCGCGTACGGAGGCCCGGCCGAGGCACCGCCGGACGACACCGGTGAGGCGCTGGGCCTCAAGCCGTCCCGGCTGACGCTCACCATCGGCTTCGGCCCGTCCCTGTTCGCGGCGGACCGGTTCGGCCTCCAGGACAGCCGCCCCGAAGCCCTGGTGGATCTGCCGAAGTTCCCCGGGGACAACCTCGACGCCACCCGCAGCGGCGGCGATCTGTGTGTCCAGGCGTGCGCGGACGACCCGCAGGTAGCCGTCCACGCGGTCCGCAACCTCGCCAGGATCGCCATGGGCCGCGCCTCGGTCCGCTGGTCGCAGCTGGGCTTCGGCAAGACGTCGTCGACGACGCCCGACGCCCAGACCCCGCGCAACATGATGGGCTTCAAGGACGGCACCCGGAACATCGCGGGCACCGATGACGCCGCCCTCACGAAGCACGTGTGGGTGAGTCCGAAGGACGACGGCGGATGGATGACCGGGGGTTCGTACCTGGTGGCCCGGCGCATCCGGATGCACATCGAGACCTGGGACCGCACGCCGCTCCAGGAGCAGGAGGACATCTTCGGCCGGGACAAGGGTGAGGGCGCCCCGGTCGGCAGGCCGAAGGAGCGCGACGAGCCGTTCCTGAAGGCGATGCTGCCCACCGCGCACGTGCGGCTCGCCCACCCGGACACCAACGGCGGGGCGTCGATCCTGCGCCGCGGCTACTCCTTCACCGACGGTACGGACGGTCTGGGCAGGCTCGACGCGGGGCTGTTCTTCCTCGCCTACCAGCGCGATGTCCGCAAGGGCTTCATCCCGGTGCAGCGCAGCCTCGCGGCGAACGACGCGCTCAACGAGTACATCCAGCACGTGGGTTCGGCGGTCTTCGCCGTTCCGCCGGGCGTCCGCGACAAGGACGACTGGTGGGGCCGGGCACTGTTCTCATGACCGACACCGTGGAAGGACCGGCATGTTCGGCAACTATCTGATCGGTCTGCGCGAGGGTCTCGAGGCCAGTCTGGTCGTCTGCATCCTCGTCGCGTACCTGGTCAAGACCGGCCGCCGTGACGCACTGCGCCCGGTGTGGACGGGCATCGGCATCGCCTGCGCCATCTCGCTGGCCTTCGGCGCCGCACTCGAATTCGGCTCCCAGGAGCTGACGTTCGAGGCACAGGAGATGCTCGGCGGTTCGCTGTCGGTCATCGCCGTCGGGCTGGTGACCTGGATGGTGTTCTGGATGCGGCGGACTGCGCGGCACCTGAAGGCCGAACTCCACGGCAGGCTCGACGCGGCGCTCGCCATGGGCACCGGCGCGCTCGTCGCCACGGCCTTCCTCGCGGTGGGCCGCGAGGGTCTGGAGACCGCGCTCTTCGTGTGGGCGTCGGTGCGGGCCAGCGGTGAGGGTTCCTCGTCGCCGCTGATCGGTGTACTGCTGGGCATCGCGACCGCGGTCGTGCTGGGCTGGCTCTTCTACCGGGGTGCGCTGAGGATCAACCTGTCGAGGTTCTTCACCTGGACCGGTGGCATGCTGGTCGTCGTCGCGGCGGGCGTGCTCGCCTACGGCGTGCACGACCTCCAGGAGGCCCGCTTCCTGGGCGGCCTGCAGAACAAGGCGTTCGACATCACCACCACGGTTCCGCCGGACAGCTGGTACGGCACCCTGCTCAAGGGCGTCTTCAACTTCCAGCCCGATCCGACTGTTCTTCAGGTCACGGTGTGGGCGCTGTATCTCATCCCCACGCTCGCGCTGTTCCTCGCCCCGGTAGGGTTCGGACGGTCAGTGCGGACGACGGATCAGAAGGCGCAGAAGGCAACGGATGACAAGGCTGGGTCGACTGGCGACGGGGCTCGCGACAGCGACGGTGCTGAGCGTGACGGCGAGCGGCTGCGTGACGGTGCACGGCGAACTGGAAGTTCTGCCGGGAGCGACGAGAACTGAGGCCGCACAGGCCCTGGACGACTTCCTCGTCGCCTACAACAAAGCGGACAAGGCATACGATCCGGCGCTGGACGCGGACCGGGTGACCGGTTCGCTCGGCGCGATCAACCAGGCCGGGCTGAAGGCGCGTCGGAAGTCCAGTCCGCAGGGAAACGCGTCGCACAAGCCGCTGGAGCTGACCGACGCCGCGTTCAGCATTCCCAAGAAGGCGGGCTGGCCCCGCTGGTTCGTCGCGGACACGGACTCCAACCGCGACCAGGACAACGGGCGGCAGGACACCCGCTGGCTGCTGGCGTTCCTCCGCACCGGCCCCGACGCCCCCTGGAAGGCCGCCTATCTGGCGGTCGTCCCCCAGTCCCAGGTACCGAAGTTCTTCAAGGACGCCGACGGCCTGGCGCAGCCCGTGCCCTCGGCGGACACCGACGGAGCCCTGGCCGTGCAGCCGAAGGGCCTCAGCGGCACGTACACGGGCTATCTGTCGCAAGGATCGCCGGACGTCTTCGCTCCGGGGGCGACGACGTCGGGCTGGCGGGACGCGCGCAAGAACACGCGCAGGGCGGGATTCTCGTTCCAGTACGTCGACCAGGCGCTGGACAGCGGGACGTTCGCGCCGCTGGGCCTGAAGACGGAGGACGGCGGAGCCCTGGTCTTCTTCAGCAGCAAGCACTTCGAGCGGCAGACCGCGGCGCCGGGGCTGCGGCCCACGGTCAACTCGGACGTGGAGGCACTGCTCACCAGTGAGGTGAAGAGCACCCTCACCAAGGAGCGGGTCTCCAGCCAGCTGGTGTACGTGCCCAGGAGGGGCGCCGGTGACTCGGGCGGCAAGGTGCGCGTGCTGAACCGGCTGCCCGGCCTGGTCGCCGCTCAGGGCTCATGACCTCCGCGGGTCACGCAGCGCCCCGTCCGGCGGTGTCCGTCAGCGGCTGAGCGGCCAGGCCACGGCATCGTGGTCGAGGTCGCTCTCGTCGGCCGTGTCCGCGTACTGCGCGCAGGCGTCGGTCAGCGTCTCGAGCAGGGTCAGGGGGTCGGGCAGCGGGTTCTCCGCGCCGCGGATCCAGCGCACGTCCAGCTCACCGGGGAGCCGGGCGGGCGGCAGGAGGACGTAGCTGCCGCGGCAGTGCCAGCGCAGCCCCGGGTGCTCGTCCGTGGTCTCGGGGTGGCTGTCCAGCTCGCACGGCCACCACTCGTCCTCGTCCTCGGGGGTACCGCGGGTGGCGGTGAAGAAGAGCATCCGGTCCTCGCCGGACTGGGCCACGGGGCCGACGTCGATGCCCGCTTCGAGGAGCCGTTCCAGGGCGGCGCGGCCGGCCGTCAGGGGGACGTCGAGCACGTCGTGGATCATGCCTGTGGCGGTGATGAAGTTGGCCAGTGGCTGGCCCGCGGCCCAGCGCTCGATCTGGTCGCGGTCCGTCGTGGACTGCGTCTGCCAGGCGAACGAGACGGGATGCCGGGCGGGGGTGGGGCAGCCGATGCGTTCGCACGAACATCGGTATCCGTTGGGATACGCGGCGGGAGAGATCGGCATCCCTGCGTCGGCGACGGCCAGGAGCAGCTCCAGCCGGGCGGCGTCGTCAGCCTCCGGCTGCGGTTTCGGCCGACGGCGCAGCCATTGGGAGATCCTGCTCTCTGTGCCGCGATAGCGGCCGGAATCGGCGCCCATCTATCCCCTCACCTCAGCGTTGCTCCTCCATGGTCCCACCATCCTGCTCCTCGGGTGGCCAGAGTTCTCAAGCGGGGTGCCCCGGGCTCCACGGAGAGTGGAGCCCACCTGCACCGAATGCAAGGGAATGGCTGTTTTATTCCGCGGGTCCGGTCGCGAGTCCCCGCAGGGTGAGGTCGACCACCGCGTCCGCGTACTCATGGGTGAGCGGCAGGGTCCGGAGCAGCCAGCGGTGGGTGAGCGGGGCGATCAGCAGCTCCAGCGCGATGCGCGGATCGATGTCGTCGCGCACCTCGCCGGCCTCCTGGGCGGAGCGCAGCCGTGTGACGTACAACTGCATCTGCGGATCGAGCAGCTTCTCGACGAACTGGGCGCCCAGCACCGGATCGATGATGCCCTCGGCGGCCAGGGCGCGGGTCGGCGCCTCGGTCACGGGGTCGTTCAGCTCGTCGACGGTGGCCCGCAGGACGAGCTTGAGGTCGGCCGCCAGGTCCCCGGTGTCGGGGATCGCGTAGCCGGCGTCGCCGGCCTCCTCGGCCGCCCGGGTCCCCACGTCGATGAAGGCCTCCATGAGGACGGCCGCCTTGGACGGCCACCAGCGGTAGATCGTCTGCTTGCCGACCCCCGCGCGGGCGGCGATCCCCTCGATCGTCGTCCTCGCGTAGCCGGCCTCGCCGACGAGGGCGAGGGCGGCGTCGTAGATCGCGCGGCGGGAGCGGTCGCTGCGGCGGCTGGAATCGGGCGCCTTGTGGGGTGACATCCACTCAGCCTACAAGTTCACGATTCGATACGTATCGTCTTGTTGGCTGCTCGACGACCATCGCATGAATCACCCGATCGGATCACTGCGCATCGGCCGGGAGCAGCGCACCATGAACTCACGCACAGACCGTGCGCATCCCACCGTTCCGCAGCTCCGGCTGCCGTTCGTGAGGAGCCTGCATTGACCCGTGACGCCACCCCTCGTCGCTACCTGATGTGCGCCCCGGCCCACTTCAAGGTCACGTACTCCATCAACCCATGGATGGACCCCTCGAAACCTGTCGACCTGCCGCTGGCCAACACCCAGTGGGAGGACCTGCGCGACCGCTACCGCTCGCTCGGCCACACCGTCGAGCTGCTCACCCCGGACCCGGACCTCCCCGACATGGTGTTCGCCGCCAACGGCGCCACCGTCATCGACGGACGCGTGCTGGGCGCCCTGTTCGCGTACCGGGAGCGGTACGCGGAGGCCGAGGCGCACCGGGACTGGTTCCGGGCCAACGGCTTCACCGACATCCATGTACCGGATCACGTCAACGAGGGGGAGGGCGACTTCGCGGTCACCTCCTCGTACCTCCTGGCGGGGCGCGGCTTCCGGTCCAGTCCGCTCTCCCACGACGAGGCGCAGGAGTTCTTCGGACGCCCCGTGATCGGCCTCGACCTGGTGGATCCGCGCTACTACCACCTGGACACGGCGCTGTGCGTCCTCGACGACGCCGCCGACGAGATCATGTACTACCCGGGGGCCTTCTCGCCGGGCAGCCGGTCCGTGCTGGCCAGGCTCTTCCCCGACGCGCTGATCGCCCAGGAGGCGGACGCCGCGGCGCTGGGTCTCAACGCGGTCAGCGACGGACGGCACGTGCTGGTTCCGCAGGCCGCCGTCGGGCTCCTCGATCCGCTGCGGGACCGCGGCTTCGAGCCGGTTCCGATGGACCTCGGCGAGCTGCTCAAGGGCGGCGGCAGCGTGAAGTGCTGCACCCAGGAGCTGAGACCCTAGGGCTTCTCCGGGGGCGGCCAGGCGTCGCCCCACGCGGTGTCCCGGGCGGCACGGTACAGATCGCCGTGCCGCTTGGTGACCGTCGCGCGCTGCAGGCCCTCCTCGCGGGTGCAGAGCTCGAGGAGCACCTGGCCCTTGCGGATCTGCGGCCTGCGGGTGACCCGCGCCCGTACCGGATCGGTGGGGAAGCGGGTCGCCACGACGTAGCTGAACTTCTCGTCCTCGTGGCTCAGGGAGCCGCCCTTCACCCGGCGGTGCAGGGACGAGCGGCTGACCCGCGCCGAGAAGTGGCACCAGTCCGTGCCCGGCTCGATGGGGCAGGCGTCGCTGTGCGGGCAGGGCGCCGCCACGGTCAGCCCCGCGCCGATCAGCAGGTCGCGGGCCTCGATGACGCGGGCGTAGCCGTCCGGGGTGCCCGGCTCGACGATCACCACCGCCTGCGCGGCGGTGGCGGCCGCTTCCACCACCTGGATCCGGTCCTCCGGGGTGAGCTCCTTGAGGACGTACGAGACGGTCACCAGATCCGTGGGCGCGAGTTCCAGCGCCGTGCCGATCCTGGCGCGCTGCCACTCGGCGTCCCGCAGCCCGGGAACGCCCGAGGCCGTGGCCAGCTCGCGGCCGAGCGCGAGGGCGGGTTCGGCCCAGTCCAGCACGGTCGTGCGCGGCCCTTCCCAGGCCCCCGCGACGGCCCAGCTCGCCGCGCCCGTACCGCCCCCGATGTCGGTGTGCGTGGCGGGCACCCAGTCCGGCGCCGCCTCACGGAGTGCCGCGAGGGCGGACCGTACGGCCTCGAAGGTCGCGGGCATCCGGTACGCGGCGTACGCGGCGACGTCCGAGCGGTCGCGCAGGACCGGGGCGTCGGTGGGGGTCGTCCCGCGGTAGCTGGCGATCAGCCGGTCGACGGCCTGTGCGGCCTGCTTGGGCGGCAGTCCTTCGAGCAGCGCGGCCAAGGCCGTGCGCAGGGCTTCCGAGGTGGGGAGGGTGGCATTCACCGCCGAATTGTAGGCGCAGGAAGCCGGTCCGTCGCTGCCGGGCGGTCCGGTACGGAACCGGGACAGAACGGCGACGGAACCGAACTGCTGCCGGGCGTTGTCCTGTTGCTACGCTGACCGGCGCCGGATCGGGGCAGGTCATTCGGGATCGGTCGGGGGGATTTCTCATCGGGGGGACCATGAGACAGAAGATCGTGCGCCTGGCTCTGGTCGGCGGGGTGCTCTTCCTTGCGCTGCTGCTCCTGCTGGCGACCTGCGGCGGGGGCGGCGGCAGCGGCAAGAAGGACGACAAGCCGAAGAAGCCGGTGAAGAAGAGCGCGGGCCCGGCAACGCAGTTGACGGTCCCTCCGGCCTACACGACGGCCCGCGGCTGGGAGATCGTGGGCGTGGGGCCCGACTACGCCGTCGCGCCCACGACGGGCCGGCTCGCCTATCTGGTGAAGGCCTCCGACAACCACTACCGGCTGCGGACCGTCGACACGGAGACGGGCCGGGACGGCTGGAGCGGCGAGGCCTGGCGGCCGCCGGACCCGCTGCACTTCCCGAAGCTGATCGGCGTCGCCAAGGACGACCGGCAGTTCTTCGTGACGTGGTCGTACGGGAAGGTCGGCGACGGGCTGGCCCCGGCCGACACCTTCATCTCCCTCGATGTGTACGACGCCGCGGACGGCGAGCGCCGGCGGGTCGAGGTGCCGTGGAACGGCGCCCCGACGGTCACGGCGACCGGGCCGAACATCCTGATCAGCGACGGCCGGGCGAACAGTGCGGTGGTCGACCCGGTGACCGGCCAGGTCTCGGAGGTCGGCGCCGCCTCGGTGACGTACCCGAAGGGCTGCGCCGCCTGCAAGCAGCTCACCGAGGTGCGCGGGCAGACGGCGAAGGGTCTTCTGTTCAGCGGGGTGCGCGAATTCTGGGTACGGGGCGGCTGGTTCAGCAGGACGGTCGCGCCCAAGGGCGCCGACGTGCTCTCCGGCGTGCCGACGTCCGTGGCCTCCGACCGGATCCTGGCGAAGTGGCAGCTCGCCAAGGGGTCCAAGCGTGCCGCGACGCACGAACTGTGGACGGTGCACGACGCCGCGACCGGCAAGGCGATGGTCTCGGTGGAGTGCCACAAGCCGGCCATCGAACCCGGACGCCATCCCCAGTCCGTCGTCTCCCCTTCGGACCGCTACCTGGTGGCGGGGAACCTGGCCTTCGATCTGGCGGCGGCGAAGGGGGTCTGCTTCGAGGAGGACGACGGGGCGGCACAGCTGACGCTCGCCTCGGTGACGGACGCGGGTACGGCGTACGGCGCGACGAACGCACGGGACGCCTCCGACGCCCTGGAGGGAGGCGGGGCCCCGGTCACGATGAGCTTCACGACCTGGGGCACCGAGCCGCTGTCACTGAATGTGAGGCTTCCGGAGCTGGAGATGTCCGGGACCGGAGTGTTCCGATGGACGGACCGGAAGGACCGGCTGCACCTGCTGGGCTATCCGCGCGTCGGCTGATCGTGCGGGCCGCCCCTGGTCTGCCACGGCCGGCACAGGCCGAGGAAGCACACCACCGCGGAGAGGGCGCACACGACCTGCACCACGGCCATGGGCACGGCCGTCTGCTCCCCCGCGATCCCGACCAGGGGTGAGGCGATGGCACCGACGAGGAACGACGTCGTACCGAGCAGCGCGGAGGCGGACCCCGCCGCGTGCTTCGTGCGCATCAGGGCCTGGGCGTTGGTGTTGGGCATCGCCAGTCCCATCGCGGACATCAGGACGAAGAGCCCGGTGGCGACGGGCAGCAGGCCCACGTCGCCGAATACTCCGGAGGTCATGAGCAGCAGGGCGACGGCCGCGAGGGAGATGACGGCCAGTCCGAGGCCGAGCGCCTTGTCGAGGCTGATCCGGCCGACGAGCACCTTGCCGTTGATCTGGCCGACGGCGATCAGCCCGATCGAGTTGATGCCGAAGAGCAGGCTGAAGGTCTGCGGCGAGGCTCCGTAGATCTCCTGCACGACGAACGGGGACGCGCTCACGTAGGCGAACAGCGCGGCGAACGCGAGACTGCCCGCGATCATGTACCCGGTGAACACCCGGTCCGCCAGCAGTCCGCGCATGGTGCGCAGCGCCTCACCGATGCCGCCGGTGTGCCGTTCCTCCTCGGGCAGGGTCTCGTGCAGCCACTTCCACACGATCAGGGTGAGCAGCACGCCCACGGCGGTGAGCACGACGAAGATGCCGCGCCAGTCGGTGAACCGCAGCACCTGTCCGCCGATCACGGGCGCGATGACGGGAGCGACACCGGAGATCAGCATCAGGGTGGAGAAGAACCGGGCCATCTCCATGCCGTCGTAGAGGTCGCGCACCACGGCCCTGGAGATCACGATGCCCGCGGCGCCCGCCAGTCCCTGCAGGAGGCGGAAGCCGATGAGGAGTTCGGCGGAGGGGGCGAAGGCGCAGATCGCGGTGGCCACCACGTAGATGATCATGCCGAGGAGCAGCGGCTTGCGCCGTCCCCACCGGTCGCTCATCGGTCCGACGACGAGCTGGCCGAGCGCCATGCCGGTGAGGCATGCGGTCAGCGTGAGCTGGACGGTCGCGGCCGGGGCGTGCAGCGAGTCGGTGACCGCGGGCAGCGCCGGGAGGTACATGTCCATGGAGAGCGGCGGCAGCGCGGTCAGCCCGCCGAGAACCAGGGTGACCAGGATTCCGGCCCGCCGTGCGGCGTCGGTGGCGGAGGAACCCGGGGGTGCCGGTATGTGTTCCTGCCGGTGTTCCTGCCGTACGGGGTGAATGTGCCGCTCTCGCTGCTCGTGGCGCTCGGACCGATCCGGTCGTTCGTGCTGTTCCTGCTGGGCCCGGCTCACGCCGCTGTCCGGCATCCTCGTCTCCGCTTCGTTGAATCCACATCTATGCTCTCAGCTCAGTCGTAGTGGTCGGAACCTTTTTTCATGAGGGCGGGCGGGCATGAGCAGGACTGTGCGTTGGGGTGTACTGGCGACGGGCGGCATAGCCGCGACGTTCACCGGGGATCTGCTGGCGATGAAGGACTCCGGAGCCGAGGTCGTCGCCGTCGCCTCCCGCACGGACGCCTCCGCGAAGGCGTTCGCCGAGCGGTTCGGGATCGGGCGGTCGTACGGCAGCTGGGCGGAGCTCGTCGCCGACGACGACATCGATGTCGTGTACGTGGCGACGCCGCACTCCGCGCACCGGGAGGCCGCGGGGCTCGCCCTGGAGGCCGGGAAGCACGTGCTGTGCGAGAAGGCGTTCACGCTCAACGCGCGCGAGGCGCGGGAGCTCGTGGCCCTGGCACGGGAGCGGGGGCTCTTCCTCATGGAGGCCATGTGGACGTACTGCAACCCGGTCATCCGCCGCATGACCGAGCTGGTGCGGGACGGTGCCATCGGCGAGATCCGCACGGTGCAGGCCGACTTCGGTTTCGCGGGCACCTTCGGCGCCGAGCACCGGCTGCGGGATCCCGCTCTGGGCGGCGGCGCGCTGCTGGACCTCGGGGTCTACCCGGTGTCGTTCGCGCACCTGCTGCTGGGTGAGCCGGACCGGGTGCAGGCGGACGCGCTGCTGTCCCCGGAGGGCGTCGACCTCAACACCGGGATGCTGCTGGGCTGGGACTCGGGCGCCACGGCGCTGCTGTCCTGCTCGATCGTGGGGAACCTGCCCACCACCGCGTCGGTCACCGGCACCACCGGGCGGATCGACTTCCCGCACGGCTTCTTCCACCCGGAGCGCTTCGTCCTGCACCGTTCCGGCCGGGAGCCCGAGGAGGTCACCACCGGCCCCGGACCGCAGGGACTCTCGGGCATGCAGTACGAGGCGGCCGAGGTGACGCGTGCGCTGCTCGCGGGCGAGACGGAGTCCCCGCTGGTGCCGCTGGACGGCTCGCTCGCCGTGATGCGGACGCTCGACGCGGTACGTGACCGCATCGGCGTCCGCTATCCGGCGGACGACCGCGCCTGAACCTTCCGGCCGGCCCGGGGCCGGGTCACGCGGGGGTGAGCCCCGGGTTCCCGGCCTCGGTCACGAAGGACGCGGCGGTGCCCACGGGCGCACCGGGCGTGGTGACGGCCGACACCGTACGGAAGTCGGCGCGCGCCTGCTCCGTGCCGAGGGTGACGAGGGCGTAGCCGCGGCGGCCGTCGTAGAACTTCATGTGCGGGTTGGCCTGGGTCTGGTTGGTCCAGTTGGCCGGCTTCTCGGCGCCGTCCTTGCCGCTGGCGATCGAGGTGGCCACGATCTCCGTGCCGACGGTCCGGGACGACGGGTCGTCGAAGTCCTTCTTCAGGTCGAAGCCGTAGCCGACGTGGACGTCCCCGGTCAGCACCATCAGGTTGTCGACCCCGGCGGCCTCGGCCCCGTCCATGAGCCGCTGCCTGGAGGCCGGGTAGCCGTCCCACGAGTCCATGGACAGCTTGAAGGCGTCCGTGGGCACGTCACGCCGCTGGGCGAAGGTGACCTGCTGCGGCAGGACGTTCCAGCGCGCACGGGAGTTCTTCCAGCCGTCGAGCAGCCAGCGCTCCTGGGCGGCTCCCGTCATGGTGCGCGACGGGTCCTCGGACTCGGGCCCGGGGACCTTCCAGCCGTCGCCGTACGCCTGGTTGCTGCGGTACTGGCGGGTGTCGAGGATGTCGAACTGGGCGAGCCGGCCGAACTCCAGGCGGCGGTAGAGCCGCATGTCGGGGCCGGTGGGGCGCTGCGGGGTGCGCAGCGGCTGGTTCTCCCAGTAGGCGCGGTAGGCGGCGGCCCTGCGCAGCAGGAACTCCTCCGGCGGGACGCTGTTCTCCGGGGTGTCTCCCGCGTAGTTGTTCTCGGTCTCGTGGTCGTCCCAGGTGACGACGAAGGGGTGGGCCGCGTGGGCGGCGCGCAGATCGGGGTCGGACTTGTAGAGGCCGTACCGCATCCGGTAGTCCTCCAGCGTGACCGTCTCCCGGTTGTAGTGGGCCGGGAGGGTGCGGTCGGTGTAGGTGCGGGCGCCGCCCGTGGCGGTGACCGCGTACTCGTAGAGGTAGTCGCCGAGGTGGAAGACCACGTCGACGTCCTCGGCGGCGAGGTGCTTGTAGGCGGTGAAGTAGCCGTCGTGGTAGGCCTGGCAGGAGACGGCGGCCAGGGTCAGTGAGCTGTTGCGGGCGCCGCGGGCGGGAGCTGTGCGGGTCCGGCCGGCCGGGCTGATCCAGGTGCCGGCGCGGAAGCGGTAGTAGAAGGTCCGGTCCGGGTCGAGGCCGTCGACGTCCACGCGGACGCTGTGGCCGAACTCCGGGTGCGCGGTGACGGATCCGCGTCGGACGATCCGGGCGAAGCGTTCGTCGCGGGCGACCTCCCAGCGGACCTGTACACGTGTGGCCGGCAGTCCGCCGTCGGGTTCGAAGGGGCGGGGCGCGAGTCTCGTCCACAGGAGGACGGATCCGGGCAGCGGGTCGCCCGAGGCGACGCCGAGGGTGAAGGGGTCCTCGGTGATCTTCCGGGCGTCGAGTTCGGCGGCGCTCGCAGCACCTGCGGCGGGCAGGTTGACGGCGAAGGCCAGTGCGGCGGCGGCGCCGGTGACGGTGAGGAACCTGCGGCGGTCCACACCGGACCCGAGCCGCCGCGCGGCGCTGCGCAGTTCGGCGGAATGCCCCTGCTGACCGGGCGTGCTGATCTGTGCGGCTGTCATATGCCCCTCCCCTGCCGGATGCTGTCAGAGGCATTGGAGTGGGGGGTGACGACCTGCCGTTGGCGGGTACACAACATCCGTATGGCGGTGCGATGAGCACCGGGTGCCCTGTGCCGCCAAACCTCCCGTACGCTGCCGGGCCATGAACGCTGAGCAGAGAATCGCTGTCGTCACGGGTGCCGGGTCGGGCATCGGCCGGGCCGTCGCCCTCACCCTCGAAGAGGCCGGCTGGACGGTGATCCTGGCGGGGCGACGGGAGGAGCCCCTCAAGGAGACCGCCGCCGCGGCCGGCGGCCGGGGAGACACCGTGTGCCTGCCCACCGATGTGACGGACCCGGACGAGGTGACAGCGCTCTTCTCGCTCGCCCGGGAGCGTTTCGGCCGCCTCGATCTGCTCTTCAACAACGCGGGGACCTTCGGACCGCGTTCGGCGCCGGTCGAGGACATCGCCTACGAGGACTGGCGGACGGTGGTGGACGTCAACCTGACGGGGGCGTTCCTGTGCGCGCAGGCGGCGTACCGCCTGATGAAGGAGCAGGACCCGCAGGGCGGACGGATCATCAACAACGGCTCCGTCTCCGCGCACGCCCCTCGCCCGCACTCCATCGCGTACACCGCGACGAAGCACGCCATGACGGGTCTGACGAAGTCGCTGTCACTGGACGGGCGTCCGTACCGGATCGCCTGCGGGCAGATCGACATCGGCAACGCGGCGACCGACATGACGGAGCGGATGCGGACGGGCATCCTCCAGGCCAACGGCGACGTGGCCGTCGAACCGGTGATGGCGGCGGCCGATGTGGCCCGGACGGTCCTGCACATGGCGGAGCTGCCGCTGGAAGCGAACGTGCAGTTCGCGACGGTCATGGCGACCGCGATGCCGTACGTGGGCCGGGGCTGACGCCGCGGCGGCCGGTCCCCCGCACCCTCGCATCCGCATGCCCGAACCCGTCGCAAAATGACCGAGTTTGCTGATTTCCGCCGACGGCACCGCGTAAGCGCGTGCTGCCCGTATGCTGCTGACCTTCACCAGATGAACACAGAAGGAACACACAGTATGCGCATACGCACCGCCGCGCCTCTCGCCCTGGCCGCCGCCACCGCACTGGCCGGCTCGCTCCTCGCCACGGCTCCGGCCTCGGCGGCCTCCCATCAGGGCGGGCTGCACCTCGGCAAGATCCAGTACAACAGCCCCGGCACCGACACCCGGACGAACACGTCCCTGAACGCCGAGTTCGTGGACATCCACAACAACGGCACGGTGAAGCTCCAGCTCAAGGGCTACCGGCTGAAGGACAACACCGGGTACACGTACACCTTCGGCAGCTACACGGTCGCCGCGGGCAAGACGGTCCGGGTCCACACGGGCAAGGGCAGCACCTCCGGAGCCCACGTGTACTGGAACCGCGGGTCGTACGTCTGGAACAACACCGGCGACAAGGCCCGGCTGTACAAGCCCAGCGGCTCGCTCCAGGACTCCTGCTCCTGGACGCCGACGAGCACCGGGATCAAGGTCTGCCACTGACCGCAGTGAACGGCCACCGCGGTCCGGGGGGTCCGCGGAACGGCCAGGGGGTGGTACGGGGGGTCAGGGCCCCGTACCACCCCTCGGGAATTCCCCCGGCCGCGCGTCAGTTGTCGTGCGCATGAGCCGACTTCCCAGCACCGAGGTGCTCCGTTACACCGCCTTCTCCGCCGACCCGGACGGGGGCAATCCCGCCGGGGTCGTACTGGACGCCTCCGGCCTCGACGACGCGGAGATGCTCGCCGTCGCGGCGGAGCTGGGGTACAGCGAGTCCGCGTTCCTCACCGCACCGGACGGCCGCGGCGGTTACACGATCCGCTACTTCAGCCCCAAGGCCGAGGTCCCCTTCTGCGGCCACGCGACGGTCGCGACGGCCATCGCCCTCGCCGAACGCGACGGCCCCGGCGACCTGACCTTCGTCGCCCCTGCCGGTACGGTCCCGGTCACCGTCACCCGGGACGGCGACGCGCTCCGCGCGACCCTCACCAGCGTCGAGCCGCACGTCTCGGACATCGGAGCTGACGACCTGGCGGAAGCCCTGGCCGCACTGGACTGGCCGGCCACCGACCTCGACCCGGCCCTGCCGCCCCGCATCGCCTACGCGGGCAACCGCCACCTGGTGCTCGCCGCCTCGACCCGTGAGCGACTGGCCGACCTGGACTACGACTTCGCCCGCCTGGAAGCGCTGATGCACCGCCTGGACCTGACCACGCTCCAGCTGGTCAGCCGCGAGTCGTCGACCGTCTTCCACGTCCGCGACCCGTTCCCGGTCGGCGGGGTGGTCGAGGACCCGGCCACGGGCGCGGCGGCGGCCGCGTTCGGCGCGTACGCCCGGGAGCTCGGCCTCGTCCCCGACGACGCCGTCCTCACCCTTCACCAGGGAGCGGACATGGGCCGCCCCGGCACGCTCACCGTGGAACTGCGCCCGGACGACACCCGGATCAGGGTGAGCGGTACGGGAACCCGCATCGGCTGACCGGCACCGAACGCGGCGGCACCCTCAGATCACATACACGCCCGCCCTCGCCGCCACCGCCGCCGCCTCGGCCGCGCGGTCGGCGGCGGCTTCGTCGAGGGGGTCGCCGCTGGCCAGCAGCCGGTAGTAGAGGGGTGCGGAGACGGCCCGGATCACCTCGCCCGCGTCGGTGCCGGCGGGCAGTTCGCCCCGCTCGACCGCCGCGTCGACGCAGCCGGACCACTCGGCGATGCGCACGGCGTAGAAGCGGTGCAGCGCCTCGGCCGTGCGGGCGTCACAGGTGGCCGCCGCGATCACGGCGGCGAAGAGCGCGCCCTGGCGCGGGTCGGTCAGGGTGCGCACCACCAGCCTGGCGTTGGCCCTGAGGTCCTCGTCCAGTGAACCCGTGTCCGTACGCGGTACGGACTGCTCCGCCATGTCAGTGAGCAGATCGGCGACCAGACCCGCGGTACCGGCCCAGCGCCGGTAGACCGTCGTCTTGCCGACCTCGGCGCGTCGTGCGACATCGGCGAGGTCGAGCCGGTCGAAGCCCTGCTCGACCAGCGCGTCACCGGCAGCCCGCAGAACCGATTCCCGTACCCGGGCCGTGCGCCCACCGGGCCGGACCATGCCCGGCTCCACTCCTTCAGCATCCATAACGGGTCTCCAGTTCCATTAATAGCCCTAGTCCTGCTACGGTGACTCCATACTAACGGAACCACAGACCCGTTAGAGTCGTTCGCCTTCAGGAAAGGGCTCCCCATGTCCACGTCCCGCACGGCACCCCTCATCGCCCCTGCGTCCCCGGCCCCTCCCCCTCTCCGTATGACCGGACGGCAGAAGCTCGTCCTCGTCCTCCTCCTCGGTGCACAGTTCATGATCGCCGTGGACTTCTCGATCCTGAACGTCGCCCTGCCCGCCGTCGGCGAAGGACTCGGCTTCTCCCTCTCCCACCTCCAGTGGATCGCCACCTCCTTCGCACTGGCCGCCGCCGGCTTCACGCTGCTGTTCGGCCGCATCGCCGATCTCGTCGGCCGTAAGCGCCTCTTCATCGGCGGCATGGTCGTCCTCGGCCTGTCCTCCGTACTCGGCGGACTCGCCACCTCCCCCGAAGTACTGCTCACCGCACGGGTGCTGCAGGGCCTGGCCACCGCGGCCGTCACCCCGGCCGGGCTCGCACTGCTCACCACGGCGTTCAAGGAAGGGCCCCTGCGCGAACGCGCCCTCGGCCTCAACGGGGCCCTGATGTCGGCAGGTTTCACCGCCGGGGCGATCCTCGGCGGGCTGCTGACCGATCTGCTCTCCTGGCGCTGGGCCTTCTTCATCAACGTCCCCGTCGCCGCACTCGTCGTGGCCCTCGCCCCGTCCGTGATCGCCGACTCCCGGCCGGCCGAACGCCCCAAGCTCGACCTGCCGGGCGCCGCGGCCGTCACCGGCGGCCTGCTGCTCCTCGTGTTCGGGCTCACTCAAGCCGGCGAGTCCGGCTGGCTGGCACCCACGACCCTGGCCGCACTGCTCGCCGGCGCGGCGCTCCTCGTCGGCTTCTGGTTCGTCGAGAAGCGGGCCGCGGCGCCCCTGGTCCCGGTACACATCCTGAAGCGACGCAGTGTCATCTGGGGCAACGCCACCGGGCTGATCGCCTTCGTCACCGAGACGTCCCTGGTCTTCCTGCTCACGCTCTACCTCCAGGAAGTCCTTGGCTACTCGCCGCTCGCCACCGGCCTCGCCTTCGGCGTCCTCGGCGTCGGGACCGTCATCGGCGGCATGCTCGGCGGCCGTGCGGTGGGCAGGTTCGGCAACCGGCGCACGATCGTCCTGGGCGGCGTCGTCCAGGCCGTCGCCACCCTCTCCCTGGTGGCGCTCGGCACCTCCGGCGGATGGATCCAGCTCCTGCTGGTCGCGACCTTCATCGGCGGCGTCGGCAACATGCTGATGATCGTGGGCTTCATGGTCACCGCCACCTCCGGACTCCCCGACGAGGAGCAGGGCCTGGCCACCGGGCTCGCGACGATGACGCAGCAGGTCGGCATCACGATGGGCATCCCGGTCATGAGCGCGATCGTCACCGCGCGGATGGGAACGGCCACGGGGCCCGACGCGGTGCTGTCCGGCGTCTCGGCGGCGGTCCTGGTCAACTCGGCACTCGTCCTGGCCGGCGCCCTGCTCGCCGGAGCATTCCTCGGCAGGCCCGGCACGCGGACATCCAACGGGTGAGTCGGGCCCCGGTCCGGGGCGTGTTCGCGAAAGGATGACGGCCATGGCACGCCCCCTTACCGTTCCCAGCCTCACCGCCGGAGCCGATTTCGTCCTGCGCCCCTGGGAGATGAGCGATCTGCCCCTCGTACGCGAGGCGGCGGCGGACGACTACATCCCGCTGATCACCACGATTCCCTCGCCGTACTCGGAGGCGGAGGCGGAGGCGTACGTCCGGCGCCAGTGGGAACGGGCGGCGACCGGCGCCGGCTACCCGTTCGCCATCGTCCGCACCCGGGACCGGCGGCCGGTCGGCTCCATCGGGCTGTGGCTCGGGGCCGAGGCCGACGGCCGCGCGTCGGTCGGGTACTGGATGAGCGAACGCGCCCGCCGGCAGGGAGTGGCCGGCGCGGCCCTCCGAACGGTCACCACCTGGGCCCTGCACGACCTCCGCATCCCCCGCGTCCAACTCCTTGTCGAGCCGTGGAACACCGCGTCGGTACGGACCGCCGAGAGTGCCGGGTACCGGCCCGAGGGGCTGATGCGCGGCTGGCAGCAGGTCGGGGACCACCGCCGGGACATGCTCATGTACGCGCAGCTGAACGATGCCGCTCCCGCCGAAGGCTCCTGACCGGCCGCACCGCCCGCGGGTGTGCCCCCGTGCCGCGGTCAGCCGAGCCAGCGGCCCTCGCGCATGAGGTCGCGTCCCCGCAGCTCGTTCGCCTCGCGCCAGGCCTGGATGCGCCGCGGCCTGATCAGGAAGTACTGGTAGGGCTCGTCGAGCCCGCGCGGGTCGAAACCCGTCCTGGCCGCGAACGCGTCGCCCCTCCCCGGGGCGAGGCCGTCGACGTCCACCGGCTCGGCGATGCCGTCGACGACGACGGCATCGCGGGTCGGCCCGAGGCTGAGGCGCACCCGGTGGTCAGCCAGCAGGTTGCGCCCGGTGACCGAGGCGCGCGGCGTCGACACGAGGAACGCGGTCCCGTCCCAGAGGTACGAGAGCGGGATGAGGTGGACCCCGCCCGGGGAGCCCGACGTCGCGACCCAGAGGTCGACGTCGTTCTCCAGTTTCGCGCGGGTGTCCCGCAGCCTTGCCTCACGTCCACGCGGCGGCGCGCCCGTCATGTTTCCTCCAGTCGTCCCGTGGAGAGCCCGTCCTTCGGGGACGGGCTCTCCAGCAGTGGCAGGCATTGCGGGAGCGGCACGTCAGGACGCGAGTGCCGACGACGACGCCTCCCACGCGAACCCGTCCGGGTCGGTGAACGCTCCGGCGTCGCCGCCGATCACGAGCCGGTGGGATCCGGTGCCGTCGGGAGAGACGCCGGCGTCCTTGGCCAGGGCGCGGCGTCTGTACAGCGCAAGCTTGACGGGACTCGCCCCGGCCTCGAACTCGACGTACACGCGGCCGAAGCTCTTCGCCACGGCCAGGCCCTGACCGGCGTAGAACCGCTTGCTCGCGACCACGTCGGCGACCCCCAGCAGAAGCACGATCTCGTCGATCTGCCGCGTGGCGGGGCCGGTGTCCTTCTTCGCCGAGGTCGCGACCTTCCAGATCGTCCCGTCCGGTGCCTGCACGACTCCGCCGTAGCCCCAGATCGACTTCGAGACAGGCTTCAGCGGGGTGGCGCCGGCTTCGAGGGCGGCGTCGACGAGGCTGTTGACGGTGGACGGCTGGGACACCGTGAGCGAGAGCGTGAACCCGCGGAATCCGGTGGTGGGTGCCTCCGAGGCCCGCAGGCGTACCTGCGTGTCCAGGCCGAAGGCGGTGGAGTAGAAGTGGCGGGCGGCCGTGGGGTCGGCCACGTCGAGGGTCACTGCTGCGATGGAGGTCATGGTCATCACGCTAGTTGCGGCTCGACGGCCGGCGCTTCTTGATTCCTGACCGGTCTTGTCACCTGTTTCGCCACGCACGGCGGCATCCCCGCAGCAGTGCCCGTCGCGTCGCGCCGGTAGGCGCCGGGCGGCATGCCGACCAGTTCGGTGAATCGGGTGGTGAAGGTGCCCAGCGACGAGCAGCCGACCGCGAAGCAGACCTCGGTCACGCTGAGGTCGCCACGCCGCAGCAGCGCCGCCGCGCGCTCGATGCGCCGCGTCATCAGGTAGGCGTACGGCGACTCGCCGTACGCCAGCCGGAACTGACGGCTGAGGTGCCCGGCGGACATGTGCACGCCGACGGCGAGCGCCTCGACGTTCAGCGGCTGGGCGTACTCCCGGTCGATCCGGTCGCGGACGCGGCGCAGTCGGGCCAGGTCGTCGCTCGGGCGCTGCGCCGCGATGCGTGCGCGCCCCCACGAGGGGTGACACATGGGAGAACTCCTTTTCGTCGGTGCCCGCGAGTTTTCGTCGGTGCCCGCGAGTTTTCGTCGGTGCCCGCGAGTTTTCGTCGGTGCCCGCGAGTTTTCGTCGGTGCCCGCGAGCATGTGCGGGCATGCCGAAGCACGCCGCGACGTGCTCGACAGCCGTGAGCGGCTTGCGGGTTCTCCTCAGCCGGTCATCGATCCGGCCGTCACGGCCGGATCGATGACCGGACGGATCAGCGGACTTCCTGGATCCGGACCAGGTTGCCCGCGGGATCGCGGAAGGCGCAGTCGCGGATGCCGTACGGCTGGTCGGTGGGCTCCTGGACGATCTCGGCGTCGCCGGCCTGCACCTTTTCGAAGGTGCGGTCGAGGTCCGGGGTGGCCAGCAGGATCCAGCCGAAGGTGCCCTTGGCCATCATCTCGGCGATGGTGCGGCGCTCGTCCTCCGTGATGCCGGGGTCGGCGGCAGGCGGTGCCAGAAGGATCGAGGTGCCGGGCTGGCCGACGGGGCCGACCGTGATCCAGCGCATCTTGCCCTGTCCGACGTCACTGCGGACCTCGAAGCCGAGGACGTCGCGGTAGAAGGCGAGGGACGCGTCCGGGTCGTCGTGCGGGAGGAAGCTCGCGTGAATGCTGATGTCCATGACGATCAGGTTAGGTGCGGGTCCGTGACCCGCGCTTCTCGAATCCTGACCGATCCGGCGCCCTCGGAGGACCGGCGGGTGCCCCGGGCGCGTCATCCTCCACACGGTGCGCCACGTCACCGGCTTGCGCGGGGCGCAGGGCGTCCGTACGCCCTCGGCGAAGCCGCCCCACCATGCTCCGAGGCCGGTCAGGGACCGGATTCGCACCACCCTGTCATCCCCCGGTGGATCAGCGCGCGGCGTCGGATCGGCCGCAGGCGAAGCCGGCCGCTGCCCTCCACCGGTACGACACGTCGGGTTCCTTCTCCTCGTTGCGGCTGCCGTCGTCGTAGGACACCGCGGTGAACCCGTGCCGCTCGTAGAAGGCGCGGGCTGCGGTGTTGCGCTGGAACGTGTACAGGCTCAGCTCCCCGCCCGAGGCCTCCTTGACCAGGGCGAGGAGCTGCGAGCCGATGCCGCGGCGCAGGGAGCCGGGGCGCAGGTAGAGCTGGTCGAGTTCGTGCCCGTCCGCATCCAGGGAGGCGAACCCGAGCACCTCCCCGTCCTCGTTCTCGGCGACCCACGTCGTGCTGCCGGGAAGCACGACGTGGGTGATCCAGGCGAGCGTGTCCTCATCGCTGTGGACGCGGGGCAGGTAGGGCAGGGCGTCGGCCCGCGCGTCCAGGAAGACCTGGGTGATCTCCTCGGCGTCCCGGGCCGACGCGGCGCGCAGTCGTATCGCGGTCCCTGCCTGCTGTGCCGACTCGTCCGTCGTCATCCCGTTGCTCCCTGGCTCGTGAACGCACAGCTATACCAGGGGCGTCGGGGCGGGGCACGGTCTTTTCCGGGCCCGCTGGGGCAGTTCGCGGATCGACTCGGGCAGTTCACGAATCGCTCGGACGGACGTCAGGCTCCGAGGTCGTAGAGGACGAACTCCTCCCAGGAGCCGGTGATCTCGGCGGAGCGGGCGCGCAGCACGTACTGGAGCGATCCGGTGTAGCTGTTCTCCATGGTGACGAAGAGCCCGTTCAGCGTGGACCGGAGCGCGAAACGGTCCAGACCCTCGTTGTAGTACAGGACGAACTGTTCCCAGCCGCCCACGCCGGTGGAACGGGCTCGCAGCACGTTCTGCGCGCTTCCCGTGAAGTTCTTCTCGACCGCCACGTAGCGGTCGTTCGCCAGGGACCGCAGAGCGTACGTCTGGGTGTTCTCGTTCCACTCGAAGGCGAAGCCCTCCCAGGCTCCGCCGACGTCGGCGGAGCGGGCGCGCAGCACACCGGTGTTCGGGGCGACGTAATTCACCTCGGTGGCGACGAACTTCCCGTTGCGGGCCGACTGCAGGGCAGTGAGCTCGGGTTCCGCGGCCGTGACGGAAGCACCGGCGGCGGACGGGGCACGCCGGGTGTCCGTCTCCCCGGATATCCGGGCCGGTTCGGCGCCCTCGACCGCTTCCCACCCGCTGGGCACCGCGGCCGGCCGGTCGGCCCCCGGGGCGGCTCCGGCCGTGGGTACGGACAGCGCCGAGGACGCCAGCAGGGCGGTCAGGGACAGCAGGACGGAGGTCATGCGTCTCACAGGTCTTCCTCGTCTTTCGTCAAAAGGATTCCGGGGCGGCGGGACAACGGGTCGACTGCGGAATTCCGGCCGCGTGCTCGGGAGATTCACGGAATTACTTCCTCCGCTGGGAAAAATCATCCTTGAATTCTTCCCGAGCGGCCTCAGCGTAACGGCGGGAGGCTACATCCATCAGCGATTTTGCGGTGGCCCGGAGAATTTCGACGGGGGTCGCACTGCATTTCCGATTCCGCAGTTCTCCGTTAAGGCCGGTGAAACTTCTTGTTTCATTTGACGGTCAAGTCCGACCTGACGTGGGCGTGGACGCGACCATGACCGAGGAAACGGAAAGGCCCCCGGGGACCGGGAACGAGCCGGTCTCCAGGGGCCCTGTCACTTCGGCCGTCCGGCTGAGGGATCCGCACGCTACGTGCCTCGGACACCGGCCAGATGGGCGACGAGCCTTGGCCCGTCGTTCTCGACGCGCTCCAGAATGGCCTCCGCCGTCTCTCGGCGTCGGGTGCCCAGCTCGCGGTAGACGAGCCACAGACCGGTGCGCGCCGCATCCCGGCAGCGGTCACCCAGGTCGGCGTGACCCAGGGCGGCCTCGGTCTCGTCGGACTCGCCCATGACGATCTGCTGAAGGAGTTCCAGGACCATGTCCCGGGCGTCCGCCGACAGTTCGTCGAGCAGGCCCGCCAGAAGGACGGAGACCGTCGGCAGCGCGGCACTGTGCAACTGCCCCTGCACGACCACGACGTTCTCGAGGTCCCAGTAGGCCCCCATGGCCTCGTCCTCGTCGACGGCCGCGATCAGTCGGCGCAGTGCCTCGGGCACACCCCTGGACCGGTTGCCGAGCGTGCGGAAATCCTCCCAGCGCGTGCGGGCGATCTCCACCTCGGCCAGTTGTCCGCCCACCGAACACCCTCCCTGTTCTCGCGCGTCGATCGGGCACGGCTCGGTGTGGTCCGGCGCGGGGCGCCACGGAAGCGCCCGCGCTTCGAGCCGCCGTACCGAAAAGGGCCTCCGAGGTCGGAGGCCCTTTTCAGAGGCAGAAACGCAAAGGCGGCAGACGAGTCGGGCTGTACGCCGGGTTCTGTCGCCCGGTCGCCTCGCGGCGGCCGGGGAGACGGCCATCCATCTAGGACCGGCATTGCTGCCGGTCTCGTGCGGTCTACCCGCGAACTCGGGCGAGCAGCCCTCGGACGTTCGCGCAGGACCGTCTTGCGACGGCCCCTCTTGACCTTGCTCCGGGTGGGGTTTACCTAGCCGCCTGAGTCACCTCAGGCGCTGGTGGTCTCTTACACCACCGTTTCACCCTTACCCGGGACCGAGGTCCCGGGCGGTCTGTTTTCTGTGGCACTGTCCCGCGAGTCACCCCGGGTGGCCGTTAGCCACCACCCTGCCCTGTGGAGCCCGGACGTTCCTCGGGAGGATCCGGAGATCCTCACGCGGCCGTCCGCCCGGCTCGTCTGCCGTGTCGACCATGTTACCCGGCGGGGCGGGGCGCTCGGTTCGCCGTCAGCCCGCGAAGGCCGCGATTCCGGCCTCCCAGGCCGCCGAGAGGTCGGTGCCCGGCGGGAAACGGCCGTTGAGTTCCAGGACCACCATCCCGTGGGCGAAGGCCCAGGCCGCCCGGCCCCGGTCCTCGTCACCACCGGCGGCGCGGAACAGGGGGGCCGCCGCGGCGTCCTGCACCCCGGCGGCGGGCTTCACGGGGCGGCCCATGGTGAGGAGGTAGAGGTGCGGGTGGGCCAGCGCGTAGGTGCGGTATGCCGCGGCGAGGGCCGAGAAGGATCCAGGAGCCTCCCGTTCCGCGGCTTCCAGCACCTCTGCGGCCTCCCCGAGCATCTCGCCGGCCAGGGCGGCCACCACGGACGACTTGTCCGGGAAGTACTTGTAGAGGGAGGGCGCCGTGAAGCCCACCCGGTCGGCCAGCCGGCGCATGGTGAGCGCCTCCGGGCCCTCCTCCTCCAGGAGTGCCCGGGCGGCGGCGATGATCTGCCGGGGCCTGCTGGTCTCCTGGCCGGTGGCGAGGTCGCTCACGCGTGAAACCTTCCTTGGTACGGAGTGCGGGAGTCCGTGTCCGAAGGCGCGATCGTACGAGACGGGGACAAGCCGCCCGCACCCGGCAGGTACGGAGGGCCGCCGTGGAGCCGTCGGAGCCGTCCGGACTGGAGCCGCTTGACCTTGCCGCAGCGTCAGGGTTTCTACTGGCCTCATGCGCATCGGAGAGCTCGCCGCGCTCGTCGGAGTCACCTCCCGGGCCGTTCGGCACTACCACCACATCGGTCTGCTGCCCGAGCCCTCGCGCCGGGCCAACGGCTACCGGGCCTACAGCGTCCGCGACGCGGTCCTGCTGGCCAGGATCCGGCGGCTCACCGAGCTCGGTCTCGGTCTCGACGAGGTGCGGGACGTGCTTGCCGACGATGCCGGACGTGAGCTCGTCGAGGTGCTGGGAGAGCTCGATGCCGACCTTGCCCGGCAGGAACACGAGATCCGGGAGCGGCGGCGCCGGCTGGCCGGGCTGCTGGAGGGGCCGGTCAGCGGACACGAACCCGTCTCCCCCGCACTCGGCGCACTGCTCGGCGCGTCGCCGGACACGGACTCCCCCACGGCGGCCAAGGACCGTGAGCACCTGGCGCTGCTCGATGGGACCGACGGCGCCGAGGAGATGTACGCCGCCCTGCGGCCGCTGGCCGAGGACCCTGCCGTCCTGCGCCTGTACGAGCGGCTCGACGAGCTGGCCGCGGCTCCGGTGGACGACCCGCGGATCGCCCCGCTGGCCGCGGACCTGGCCGCTGTCGTGCCGGACGGGGTGCTCGCCCTGTTCCCGTCCGACGGACCGGTCATGACGGGTTTCGGAGAGGCTCTGCTCAACGACTACGCGCCCGCGCAGGCGGCGGTGGTGCGCCTGTTGATGGCCGGGCTGACGGCACGGGTGAACGGGGAGAGGAACCGATGAGCGTACGGACGGCTCGCGCCGTGGTGTGGGCGGTCCTGCCCGCCGAACTGGCCGTCATGGTCTGCCTGGTGGCGGGCGTACGGATACCCGCGGCCGCGCTGCTCGCGACCGAGGCACTGGTGCTTGCCGCGGTGGCTCTGGAGGCCTGTGTCCTGTGGCCGTTGTACGCCGGGCGGCGGCGGGCGGGTTCGGGCCGCCGGGAGGCGCTGCGGTCTGCACTGCGGGTCCTCGTCCCCGTCACGGTCCGCCGCCTGGTCGCGCACGAGGTGCGGGCCCTGCACAGCCTGTGGCTGTGGCTGCTGAGGCGGCGTCACGGGGTGCCGCCCGAGGCGCTGGCCGTCCCGTACACCGGGCCGCAGACCGCGATGATGTACGGGCTCCTCTTCGTCTCCGTCGTCGAGACGGTGATGCTGGCCCTGGTGGTTCCCTGGCCCGTGGTGCACCGCGTCCTGCTCGTACTGGACGTGTACGGAGTGGTTCTGGTCCTCGCCCTGCACGCCGCCTGTGTGACCCGGCCGCACGTCGTGGGCGCGGACGGCTCCCTGCGCCTGCGCTACGGCGGGCTCTTCGATCTGCGGATCCCCGCGTCCTCGGTCACCGCCGCGCGCGTCGAACGGCGTTACCCCGAAGGCAGGCTGGTCCAGTTGGACCCGGACGGGGTGCTCGATCTCCCGGTGGGCAGTCAGACCACGGTGACCGTGGTGCTCACCGGTCCGGTCACGTTCGTACGGCCGCTGGGGAGGACCGGCGTCGCGCACACCGTCCGCTTCCACGCCGATGACCCGCGCGCCGCGGTCGCCGCCCTCATGCGGGCGCGAACAGCACCTTCGACGAGCCAGGGTCCGCCTGCGTGAGCCGGACCCGCAGCCGTTCGCCGAGCGGGAGGGCGGTGCCGCCCTCGATCCGGGCGACGATCGCCGGGTCCTCGATGTGGACGGTACCGACGGCCGGTTCGTTGTCCTTGACGTCGATCACGTACCCGTCGAAGACCGCGCCCACCTGGTCCTTGAGCAGCGCGGCCTCGACGAGGTCGACGCACTCGCGCTCCACGGTGTTGGCCCGGCGGGTTCCCTCCGCCATCTCCTTCGGCAGTGCGGGCAGCGCCCGGAGCACCCACTCGGGCGGCTCTTGGCCGGCGACCGCCGCGAGGCACAGTTCGGCGGCGTACCGGTCGACGAGGCGGCGCAGCGGCGCGGTGCAGTGCGTGTAGAGCTCGGCGACGGCGGCGTGCACAGCGGGGGTGGGGAGGTCGCCGTGCTCGAAGACGGTGTAGCCGGCGCCGCGCAGGAGGGTGGTGCACTCCTGCAGGAACGCGGCGTGGTTGCCCTGGTGAGGATCGAGCGAGCGGACGACCTCGGCGTACGGGACGTGGTGGGGCCAGTCGATGCGCAGGGCTTGTGCACAGAGTCTGAGGCGAGAGACGGCGCCGTCGGGGGCGACCGGCAGCGTGCGGAGGATGCCGGTGCCCGACTCGGTCATGATCCGGGCGGCGGCCATACCGGTGAGCAGGGAGATCTGGGCGTTCCAGCCGTCGGCGGGCAGAGGCACGCGGTAGTCGAGGTCCAAGGTGCCGTCCCGCTCGACGATCTCCTGTTCGGGCACGTTGAGCGAGATGCCGCCCCGGGCGACTTCCTGCTCCTCGCGCAGCAGTCCGATGTCCCTGAGCAGGGCGAGGGGTTCCTCCGCGGTGCCTGCGTCGATCTGCCGCTGAACGCCCGCGTAGTCGAGCTTGGCCCTGCTGCGTACGAGGGCCCGGCGCACTTCGCAGGCGGTCTGGCGCCCCTCGGAGTCGAGGTCGATCCGCCAGAGCGCGGCCGGGCGGGTCTCTCCGGGGAGGAGGCTGGCCGCCCCCTCGGAGAGCGGGGTGGGGTGCAGGGGCACTTTGCCGTCGGGGAAGTAGAGGGTGGTCACCCGGTGGTGCGCCTCGGCGTCCAGCGCCGAGCCCGGCCGGACGAACGCGGCGACGTCGGCGATGGCGTAGTGCACCCGGAAGCCCTTGCCGCGCCGTTCCAGGTGCATCGCCTGGTCCAGGTCCGTGGAGGTGGGCGGGTCGATCGTGAGGAAGGGCAGGTCCGTGGCGTCCTGGTGGCCCGACAGGACCGGGGAACCGGCGGCCTCGGCCGCCTCGGCGAGCGCGGCGGCCGGGAAGTCGGCCGGCAGATCGAGCTCGGCACGCAGGCCGCGCAGGGCCGCCCGCAGCGGGGTGTCGGCTGCGCCGGTCATGTGGAGCTGGCGGCGAGGCATGCCACCGAGCGTAGGCCGGGGCGGGGCGGTCGGCATCCCGGTCGCCCTGCGGGCGGGCGGCGGGCTCGCCGCGCCCGGCCCGTACCCTTGCCGAGGGGTTCCCGCGCCGCCGGGGGGCCCTCTGTCACGTACGAAGGAGACACCCGTGCTCGTGCTGTTGCCGCCCTCCGAGGGAAAGGCTGCTTCGGGGCGCGGAGCACCCCTGAAGCCGGAGGCCCTCTCGCTTCCGGGCCTCGCCGGGGCGCGGGCCGCGATCCTCGACGAGCTGGTCGAGCTGTGCATGGCCGACGAGGAGAAGGCACGTGAGGTGCTCGGCCTGAGCGAAGGGCTGCGGGGCGAGATCGCGAAGAACGCGGAGCTGCGCACGGCCGGTACCCGGCCGGCCGGGGAGATCTACACCGGAGTGCTGTACGACGCCCTGGACCTGGCCTCGCTGGACCCGGCGGCCCGGCGTCGGGCGGGTAAGTCCCTGCTGGTCTTCTCCGGGCTGTGGGGCGCCGTGCACATCGGCGACCGGATTCCTTCGTACCGCTGCTCGATGGGCGTGAAGCTGCCGGGTCTGGGTGCGCTCAACGCGTACTGGCGCGCCCCCATGGCCTCGGTCATGCCGGAGGCGGCCGGGAGCGGGCTCGTGCTGGACCTCCGGTCATCCGCTTACACCGGGGCGTGGAAGCCGGCGGGCGAGGTCGCGGAGCGCACGGCGAGCGTGCGGGTGCTGCAGTCGCAGAGGGTGAACGGGGTGGAGAAGCGGTCGGTGGTCAGCCACTTCAACAAGGCGACCAAGGGCCGGATGGTCCGTGACCTGCTGCTCGCGGGTGCGCGGCCGAAGGGCCCGGCGGAGCTGGTGGAGGTGCTGCGGGACCTCGGTCATGTGGTCGAGGCGCAGGCTCCGGAGCGGGCCGGCCGGGCGTGGGCGCTCGATGTGGTGGTCACCGAGATCCACTGACGTTGCAGCATGCGCAACGGTCGTTGCGTAGAGTGCGGTGGGCGCGGCAGGATGAGGTCATGACCTCCTCCGGACCTTCCGCATCCCCTTCCGTGCTGGACCTCGCCCCCGTCGTCCCCGTCGTCGTTCTCCAGGACGCGGCCGACGCGGTGCCGCTGGCCCGCGCACTCGTCGCGGGCGGGCTCCCGGCGATCGAGGTGACGCTGCGGACGCCCGCCGCACTCGACGCGATCCGGGCGATCGCCGCGGAGGTACCGGACGCCGTGGTGGGTGCGGGCACGGTGATATCCGCGTCGCACGTGACCGAAACGGTGGCCGCCGGGGCGCGCTTCCTGGTCAGTCCCGGCTGGACGGACGCACTGCTGGACGCGATGAAGGCGTCGGGTCTGCCGTTCCTGCCGGGGGTCTCGACGACGTCCGAAGTGGTCGCGCTGCTGGAGCGCGGGGTCACTGAGATGAAATTCTTCCCGGCCGAGGCGGCCGGTGGTACCGCCTATCTCAAGGCCCTGTCCGCGCCCCTGCCGCAGGCCAGGTTCTGCCCGACGGGCGGGATCTCGCTCGCGTCGGCACCGTCGTACCTGGCCCTGCCGAACGTCGGCTGCATCGGCGGCAGTTGGATGGTGCCCGGCGACGCGGTGGCCGCGAAGGACTGGGCGCGGGTGGAGCGACTGGCACGCGAGGCGTCCGCGCTGCGGGGCTGAGCCGGAGGGCTGATCGGCTGAGTCGCGGTCAGCGCACGACCTGGACGGCGTACAGCGCGCCGATGCCCAGGGCCAGGGAACCCAGCAGGAGCCGCAGCGCCTTCTCGGGAAGGCGGGGCTGGAGGCGCGCCCCGAGGTAGCCGCCGCAGAGTCCGCCCAGACCGCAGACCAGTCCGAGTGGCCAGTCCGGTGCGATGTCGCCCCTGGCGGTCAGGGACAGCAGTGCGTAGGTGCCCGCCCCCGCGAGGGAGGTCACGAACGTGCAGGCGAGGGCCGCCGGTGCGACCTTCGCGACGGGGACCCCGCGCCCGACGAGGATCGGACCGAGGAGGGAACCGCCGCCGATCCCGTAGACGCCGCCCGCGATACCGACCGCGAGGGCGAGAGCGGTGGTGGCACGCGGCGAAGGCTGGGCGGAGGCGGCGGCGCGGCGTGAGGGGCGCAGGGTCCGGGCGCACAGCCAGGCGCCCAGGGGGAGCAGCAGGACGGCGATGAACAGACGGAAGACGACCGGCCCCGGCACGGCGAAGACCCGGATCACCGCACCGATCACGACACCCGGCACCGCGCCCACGACGAGCAGCCGGGTCAGCGGCCCGCGCAGTCGGCCGCTGTTGCGGTAGCGCAGCAGGGCCCCGGGGCAGGACACCACGTTGTACAGCAGGTTGGTGGGGGTCACGGCGGGGCTCGGCACGCCGAGCACGCTGACCTGGACCGGCAGCAGGAACACCGCGCCGGACACGCCCACGGGCGCCGTCGCCACCGATATCAGCAGGCCCGCCAAGAAGCCGAGCAGTCCCGTGGACCAGGTCACCGCATCCCGCTACCGCAGGTGCGAGGTGTCGTTCAGGAGCCTCAACGAGGCGTTTCCGTCCGCGTAGTAGGCGACCGTCGAGACGGAGGCGGGGAGAAGCTCCATCCGGAACATGGAGTCCGGCGGGGCTCCCAGCGCCAGTCTGACCAGGGTCTTGATCGGGGTGACGTGGGTGACCACGAGCGCCGTGCGGCCCGCGTACCGGGAGATCAGGCGGTCGCGGGCCGCGGACACCCGGTCGGCCACCTCGGCGAAGCTCTCGCCGCCGCCCGTCGGTGCCGCGTCGGCGGAAGCCAGCCAGGTGGTCAGGTCGGGGCCGTAGCGCTCGCGTACCTCGGCGAAGGTGAAGCCCTCCCACGCACCGAAGTCCGTCTCGCGCAGACCCTCCTCGATGCGGACCTCCAGGCCGAGCCGGTCGGCGACGGCGGCGGCCGTCTCGCGGCACCGGCGCAGCGGCGAGCTGACGATCTCCTGGACCGTGCCGCGGGCCTCGAACGCCTCCGCGGCACAGGCGGCCTGGTGGCGGCCGGTGGCCGAGAGCTCGGGGTCGCTGCCGCCACTGCCGGAGAACCGCTTCTCGGGGGTGAGGGCCGTCTCACCGTGCCGGAGCAGGACGAAGGTGGCGGGCGCACCCAGGTCGGGTGAACTCCCCCAGCCCGCCTGCGGGGTGACCGCCGCGGCCGGGCGGGCCGCGGCCATCGCGGCGCGTACCTTCGCCGCGCCCGCGACCGCGTCCCCGGGCGGACCTGCCGGGGACTGGTCCGGGGCGGCGGGCGTACGCCGCGGGGCGTCCAGGGCGGCCGTCGAGGACGACGGCTCCCACTGGCCGCCCCGCTTGCCGGCGTCCATCGCCTCGTTGGCGAGCCGGTCGGCGTGCTTGTTCTCGGCGCGCGGGATCCACTCGTACGTGACGGAGGCGGCGGGCAGGATGCGTGCGGCCTCCGCCGCGAGCGGCTTCATGTCGGGGTGCTTGATCTTCCAGCGGCCCGACATCTGCTCGACCACCAGCTTGGAGTCCATCCGGACACGCACCTGCACGGCCTCGTCCGGGAACAGGGCCTTGGCCGCCTTCAGACCGGCGATCAGGCCCCTGTACTCGGCGACGTTGTTCGTCGCGACGCCGATGTACTCGGCGGCCTCGGCGAGCGTCTCGCCGGAGACCGGGTCGATGACGGCCGCGCCGTAGCCGGCGGGCCCCGGGTTGCCCCGGGAGCCTCCGTCCGCCTCGACGACCAGCTGGTGGGGAGCGGCCATTACAGACCCGACTCCGAGGTGCGGATCAGGATGCGGTGGCAGTTCTCGCAGCGCAGCACGGTGTCCGGGGACGCCGCCTTCACGTCGTTGACCTCGGTGATGTTGAGCTCGAGACGGCAGCCCTCGCAGCGGCGCTGGTAGAGCCGGGCCGCACCGACACCGCCCTGCTGGGCGCGCAGCTTGTCGTACAGCTTCAGCAGGTCGGAGGGGATCGCGCCCGCGACGACCTCGCGGTCCTTGGCGACGGTGTCGGACTCGGCGTCGAGCTCCTTGGTCGCGGCGTCCCGGCGGGCGGTCGCGTCGTCGAGCTTGGCCTGGACGGCGCCGACGCGCTCGGTCAGCTCGGTGACGCGCTCCTGGGCGGACTCGCGGCGCTCCATGATCTCGAGGACGACGTCCTCCAGGTCACCCTGGCGCTTGGCGAGCGAGGTGAGCTCGCGCTGGAGGCTCTCCAGGTCCTTCGGCGAGGAGACCGCACCGGAGTCGAGCCGCTGCTGGTCGCGGACGGCGCGCTGGCGCACCTGGTCGACGTCCTGCTCCGCCTTCGTCTGCTCGCGGGTGGTGTCGCTCTCCTCGGTCTGCGAAGCGACCAGCAGGTCGCGCAGTTGGGCGAGGTCGCTGTTGAGCGAGTCGATCTCGGCGTGCTCGGGCAGGGACCTGCCCTTGTGGGAGAGCTGCGACAGACGTACGTCGAGGGCCTGGACTTCGAGGAGTCGGATCTGGTCGGCGGGCGCGGCGTTCAGTTGGGGGCTCCAGAAGAGTGGTGGGTGGTCCAGGGGTCGGTGACCTGCTTCGAGACGTGGACCCGCAGGTCCCATCCGTGGCGGTCGGAAACTGCGTCGAGCTGCGCGGCTGCCTGCTCGCACCAGGGCCACTCGGTGGCCCAGTGTGCGGCATCGACCAGGCCGAGCGTCGAGTGCTGGACGGCCTCGGAGGCCGGGTGGTGGCGCAGGTCGGCGGTGAGGAAGGCGTCGACGCCGGAGGCGCGTACCGCGTCGAAGAGGCTGTCGCCGGATCCGCCGCTCACCGCGACCCGTCGCACGACGGCGTCCGGGTCGCCCGCCAGCCTGATGCCCTGCGCAGTGGCGGGGAGGCGTGCGGCGGCGCGTGCGGCGAGGTCACGGAGGGTCTCGGGGTGGTCGAGCTCGCAGATCCTGCCGAGGCCGCGACGGCCCTCGGGGTCGGTGGGGTCGGGGACGAGGGGGCCGGTGACGCGCAGGTCGAGGGCGCCGGCGAGGGCGTCCGAGACACCGGGGTCGGCACTGTCGGCATTGGTGTGCGCGACGTGCAGCGCGATGTCGTGCTTGATGAGGCCGTGCACGACGCGGCCCTTGAAGGTCGAGGCGGCGACCGTCGTCGTACCGCGCAGATAGAGCGGGTGGTGGGTGACGATCAGCTGGGCACCGAGGCTGCGTGCCTCGTCGGCGATCTGCTGTACGGGGTCGACGGCGAACAGCACACGGTCGATCTCCGCCCCGGGATCGCCGCACACCGTGCCGACCGCATCCCATCCCTCGGCACGCTCGGGGGGCCAGAGGGCGTCCAGCTCGGCGATGACTTCAGACAGACGGGGCACGGAGGAAAGGCTACCTGCCCTCCGTGCCCCGTCGGCCATGGCTGCGGACACCCGTGCGGGCGGACCGGCAGCCGGTGTCAATCGTTACTTCACGAGGTCGGCGCGGAGGTCGCCGGGGACCGGGTCGGCGGAGGTGACGCCGGGGCCGAGGTACCAGGTCTCGTCCGAGACGTCCTTGGCACGGGTGCCGACGTCCTTCGGTTTGCCCGCGTCCTTCTTCAGGTGCGTGGGGATGGCCGCGTCGGCCCTCGGAGGGGGTGCGGCCGACGGGCTTCACCCCGAGCGGGACGACGTCGCCGAACTCGTCCTCGCCGCGCCGCGGGAGTCCTTGCCGCCCGTGGCGACAGCGGCCTTCTTGTCGCCATGGGCGACGGCGGCGGCCGGACCGCCCGATGCGTCGTCTCCCCCGCATGCCGAGAGGGAGAGTGCGGCAGCCACTGCCAGGCCTACAGCGGCGGATCCGCGGCGTCGGAGGGACATCACGTGCTCCGGTTGAAGATCACGCAGGGAATTCTTAGGAGCGCCTCACCTTGGTCACGCGTGTCACCGCGGTGCACAGTCACCCCCTTCCCCTCAGCCGAATCCGAACATCGCCACCCTTACGTGTGAAGTGCGATGGCTCGTGTTGTTCGGCAGGAAGTGCGAAAACTAGCTTCGGTTGCCGGAGGTGACCGAACCATGACTGCCTGTGTCATCGAGAACAAGTCCATGGGGGCCTCGGGGGCTGCCGCGACGGACGGACCCGTACCGGAAGAAGCCGCTGAGCCGGACGACCCGGCGGAGCCCGAGAAACCCCGCAGAACCGGCATGACCGGCGGAACCGACCCGGCCGGCGGGCCCGCACCCGCCGCCGAGTCCTACGAGAGCACCGCGCCGGGCGGTACCGGCAACGCCGCCGCCCCCGCTGCCCGGGGCGTGGCGCCCGGAACCGCGGACCGGCTCCCCGGGGCGCACACGCCCCCCGGTACAGGCGCGGCAGGCGTGTCCGCCGCCGCGGGTGCGCCGCTCGGGATCGGCATCTCCCTCGGGACGTACGGGCCGCGCGGGACCGGCATGACGTCGGGGACGTACGGGCCGCGCGGGACCGGCATGACGTCGGGGACGTACGCCCCGCCCGGGACCGGCACGACGGGGACGTACGCCCCGCCCGGGACCGGCACGGCCCCGGGAACGTACGCGACCCTCGGGACAGGCGTGTCCCTGGCGCCCGGTGGGACGGACAGCACCCCCAGCACTCCCAGGCCCACCGAGGGCACCCGGAGCGCCGCCACCTCCGGCAGCAGGGGCGAGGAGCACGGCCCGGCCGGAACGCCCGGAACACCCGGTGGCACCGATGCCGCAGACGGGAGCGGCGAGCCCGCCGCTCCCCCGGCACCGCCCCGGGGCGCCGCACCGGCCGCATCCGGCCACCGCGCAGCGCCCTCCGCCCCGCCCCGTACGGAAACGCCCGTACGCTGCCTGCCGCCCGTCCTCACCATCGCCGCGGACCGTTCGTACGCGGCGCGGCTCACCAGCGCCGCCGCCACCTCCGATCCCGCCTGGTTCCCGGAACGCTGGACGCTCGACGGCCCCGAGCCCTACGCCGTTCCCCTGCCCCTCGGCCAGCCGGAGGAGCCGGACTCCGAAGTGCTGCCGCTCTCCGACGGGCGGGTACTGATCCGGCGGCGAGTGGCGGACCGGCACACGTTCTCACTGCTCTATCCGACCGGTCCCGGCACCGGTGAACTTCCGCTGGGCGCCATCGAATGCGGGGACCTGTCGCTCCTGCCGCCGTCACCGGACGGCGTGAGCGCCTACGCCCTGCTCCCCGGCGAACGCAGTACCGGCGTCTGGCTGGTCGCGGGCGGCGCCTTCGGCCCCGAGCACGTCGCCGATGTGCCGGGCCACTGCTCGGGCGGGACCTGGCTCGACCGCGAGGGGCGACTGCTCGCGCTGGACCGGCAGTTGCCCGGCGGCGGGCCGGTGAAGGCGGTGGCCGTGGACCTGGGGCGGGGCGGCGAGGTGACGCCGTTGCTGCAGATCGCGCCGGAGAGCAACGACCGGCTGCTGCTCGCCGATGCGGACAGCGGGCTGCTGCTGCTCCGTTCGGACGCGCCCGGTCACGACCGCCTCGGCTGGGGTGTGCTGGGCAGCTGCCTGCCGGTGCGATTCCCGGAGTGCCTGCGCCCGGCGGACGTGGCCGTGACGCCGTTCGCCGTTCAGCCGGGCCAGGTGCTGATGCCGGAGAGCTGCGCGGTGGCATTGCGGATCGACGGAGCCGCGGGCAGCTGGGTGGGCGTCTGGCGTCCGGCGGGACGACGGCTGCACCATCTCGCCGCGCCGGAGGGCTGGTTGACCGGTTCCGGCTTCTGGAGTCGGGAGGGGGTGCTCCACCTGCCGTACGAGCAGACCGGTGCGCCGTGCGGCGTGGCACTGCTGGACGCCCCGGCCGACGACGTTCACGGAGTGGGCGCGAACGGAACGCAACCATCCGTGGAGGCTGTGCCTCCTGCTGTGTGCAGGCCCGTCCCGCTGGGCCGGGCGCCTCTCACCGGGCGCCGGGTACCTGGATAAACTCTGACCAGGGCTACGCAGCCGTTCCGCGTGGGTGCCGACGGTGACCACGTCGGGTGGCGGTGGCGGGGCTTGCGACACACACGTAAGCGATAGCAACGGGGTGACTTCCCACATGTCTGAAGCCCGAACCGACACGACCCAGACGCGTTCGCCGGGGGCGGACGCCGCACGGGCCGAAGCCGGCGGCTCCGGAAAGCACCGAGGGGGTGCGTCGGCGGAGAACACGAGCGTGCAGCCGCACGGCCGTCACCGCCGTCCCTCCGAAGGGGGTGGCGGAGCGGCAGCCTGATCCGCGCCGCACGGGGAAGAGGGCCGTCACAGCCGCGAGGCTGTGGCGGCCCTCTGTTCTGCCCTGCCGGCGCCACCCGGACCGACCACCAACACCGCTGCTCCCCATGACATTTGTCATCGCGGACTCCATACACGCGCCCCTGCCGTCCGCACGCCGTGCTCCGTAGCGTCGTGGTCATGACGCAGACAACGGGGACCACGACGAGCGGACCCGCGGTGGTCTTCACCGCGGTGGTCAAGACGTTCGGCAGGGCGGAACGCACCGTCCGGGCCGTGGACGGCATCGATCTGACCGTCGGGAGGGGCGAGACCGTGGCCCTGCTGGGCCGTAACGGCGCGGGCAAGTCCACAGCCATCAGCCTCCTGCTCGGGCTCGACGACCCCGACACCGGTACGGTGCAGCTCTTCGGCCGCAGTCCCGACCGGGCGGTGCGGGCCGGACTGGTCGGTGCCATGCTCCAGGACGGGCGCCCGATCCCCCGGGTGACCGTGCGCGAGCTGATCACCTTCGTCGCGTCCACCTATCCCCATCCGATGCCGGTGGCCGAAGCGCTCACCCTCGCGGGAGTCGCGGAGTACGCGGACCGGCGCATCGACAAGCTCTCCGGCGGCCAGACCCAGCGCGTCCGTTTCGCCGTCGCGCTGGCCGGCAATCCGCAACTGGTCGTGCTGGACGAACCGACCGCGGCCCTGGACGTGGAGGCTCGCCGGGCGTTCTGGGACTCCATGAGGTCCTTCGCGGGGCGCGGCAACACCGTCCTGTTCTCCACGCACTACCTGGAGGAGGCCGACGAGAACGCCGACCGGATCGTGGTCATCGACCACGGCCGGATCGTCGCGGACGGCAACGGCGACCTGATCAGGCGTTCCGCGGGCGGCAGCCTGGTCTCCTTCGACCTGGTCGGCCGGACGGCCGGAGGCCTGGAGTCGCTGCCGGGAGTCGTGGGCGTCGAGGTGCGCGGGGACCGGGCCCTGCTGCGTACGGAGGACTCGGACGCGACCGTCGTCGAACTGGCCAGGATCGGGGCCGTACGCGGTCTCCAGGTCACCAGGGCCACGCTTCAGGACGCTTTCCTCGCCCTGACCGCGCCTGCGGACCGGGCCGCCGACCACCACAAGGAGACCGTGTGATGTTCCCGTACATCGTGCTCGAGATCCGGCGGACCCTGCGCGACAGCGTGTTCCTCGTCTTCGGGACCGGCATGCCCGTGATGATGTACCTCCTCTTCACCAACCTCGGCGGGGCCGGCGACTACGGCGACTGGAAGGCCGCGTCGATGGTCGGTATGGCCGCGTACGGGGCGCTCGGGTCGGCCATGGCCATCGGTACGGGCATCGCGTCCGACAAGTCCCTCGGCTGGCTGCAGCAGTTGCGGATCACGCCGCTGGACCCGGGCCGTGCCGTGGCGGGCCGCGCGATCAGCGGATCGGTGACGGTACTGCCGACCATCCTGGCCGTTCTGCTCGCGGGTGCGCTGGTCAACGGGGTACGGCTGGCGGCCTGGCAGTGGGTCGCACTGGTGCTGATGCTGTGGATCGGCGCGCTGCCGTTCACCCTGCTCGGCATCGGCAACGGCTACCGGCTCACCCCGCAGGGCACGGGTGTGGTCAATGTGGCCTGCCTGATGGGTTTCGCGATCGTCGGCGGACTGTGGTTCCCGCTCTCGGAGTTCCCCGGATGGGTACGCTCCATCGGCGAGTTCACCCCCGCCCACGGGTTCGCGGACCTCGGCTGGGCAACCGTCGCCGGCCATGCGCCGGGCGCCGGGTCGGTCACCGTACTCGCCGCGTGGCTGCTGCTGTTCGGCGGATACGCCATGATCTCCTACCGTCGGTCCGCGAGAACCGTGTGAAGGAAGCGATGATGGCGCGCACAGGAAAGAAGCCCCGGCGTCCCCGGCCGCCCGGCCCCTACGCCCTGGTGCCCTGGCTGCTGATGGGGCTCGGCGCGTTCTCCAACCTGTGGCAGGGCGAGTCGCCGAACCCCTGGGTCGGCGGCCTCGGCCTCCTCGCCTTCAACTCCCTCTACATCGCGGTGGTGTTCCGGGGGTTCAACCGGACCACGCGGAACAGCCCCACCTCGTACGCACTGCTGGCCGCGATGGGCGTGATCACCTTCGGTCTGGCCATCGGCTACGGCGGCAGCTGGCTGCTGTTCTTCCCGCTGCTCTCCCTGGCCTGCGGCACGATCCTGCGGGGCAAGCAGCTGGGGGCGGCTCTGATCCTCCTCGCCGCGTGCGCGGTGACCGTCGCCGTATGGCGCGGCGACCACGTGTCGGAGCCGTGGACGATCGGCTACGGCACGTTCCTCTCCGGTGCTGTGACGGCCGCGATCCTCACCCTGTCGGAGACGGTGACGGAACTGCGGGCGACCCGGCAGGAACTGGCCCGCAGCGCGGTGGAGAAGGAACGGCTGCGCTTCTCGCGCGACCTGCACGATCTGCTGGGGCACACGCTGTCGGTCATCGTCATCAAGTCGGAGGCCGCGCGCAGGCTCGCGCCACGCGACATCGACGCCGCACTCGCTCAGGTCACCGACATCGAGTCCGTCGGCCGCCAGGCGCTCACCGAGATCCGTGAGGCGGTGACGGGGTACCGCGAGGGAAGCCTCGCCACCGAGCTGGACCGGGCGAGGTCCGCACTGACCGCCGCCGGTATCGAGCCGGTGGTACGCCGCTCGGGCCCGCCGCTCACCCCGCAGACGGATGCGCTCCTCGGCTGGGTGGCGCGGGAGGCGGTCACCAACGTCGTACGGCACAGCGGCGCGACCCGCTGCGTGTTCGTGGTCGCGTCCACGTCCGAACGGGTCCGGCTCACCGTGACGGACGACGGCCGCGGTCCGGGCGAGGAGCGGGGCACGGGGCCGGCCGGTGGCACCGGTCTGAAGGGCCTGGCCGAACGGCTCGCCGCCGCGGGCGGCTCCCTGGAGTCGGGCCCCGCGCCACAGGGCGGCTTCGCCGTGGCCGCGGAGCTGCCCGTGGACACGGCTCCGCACGGCGACCCGTGTACCGCGCCGAGCCCGTGAACGAGATGCCGCAGGCAGGCCCTCGGGCACGGGCAGCCACCGGCGGCCCATCGGCCCACCGTGCAGGGGACGGTCGTCATCCGGATCGTGGAGCATCGGGAGAATGACGCCGGTGAGTTCTGAGCGCGCCTGCCTGATTCGGGGACGACGGACCGATACCCAGGTGGCGCCGCCCCCGGGACCCACCCGCCGGTGAAGCATCCGGGCCCCCGGGGGCCTGCCCCGGTGACGCCACCGGCTTTCTCCGTTCACCGGGATACAGCGGCGGAATACAGCGGAGACACGAAAGCGTTCAGGGTGCACACACTTGGTGGTCGGTGCTGCCCGTCGGCGCGCTGCCGCATGCTCTTCCCCGCTCTTCCCCCGAACCCCTGCCCGGAGGCCCCACGTATGCGACGGACGAAAACCGAACAGCAGGCCGGGGCGCTCCCCGACCCGCGCAGGGGCCGGTCGGGCGGCGTCGTGCCCGTGCTGGCGTTCGCGGGGATCACCGTCGCGGTGATGCAGACCCTGCTCGTCCCCGTCATCAAGGACCTGCCGGCCCTCCTCGACACCGACCCGGCCAATGCGACCTGGGTGATGACGGCGACACTGCTCGCCGGAGCCGTCTCGACGCCGATCATGGGGCGGCTCGGTGACCTCTACGGCAAGCGGCGGATGCTGCTCGCCAGCCTCGCCGTGATGGTGGTCGGCTCCCTGGTCTGCGCGACCACCGACGATCTCGTGGTCATGATCGTCGGCCGTGCGCTCCAGGGCTTCGCCATGGGCGCCATTCCGCTCGGCATCGGCATCATGCGTGACGTACTGCCCCGCGAGAAGCTCGGCTCGGCGATGGCCCTGATGAGCTCCTCGATCGGGGTGGGCGGCGGGCTCGCCCTGCCCGCCGCGGCGCTGATAGCCCAGCACGCCGACTGGCACACGCTCTTCCTCGGCTCGGCCGTGCTCGGGGTGGTGGCCATGGGCCTCACCGCCCTCGTCGTGCCCGAGCCCTCGCTGCGTGCGGCCGGGCGCTTCGATCTCGTCGGTGCGCTGGGGCTCTCGCTCGGCCTGGTCTGTCTGCTGCTCCCCGTCACCAAGGGCGGCGACTGGGGCTGGACCTCGCCCGTCACGCTCGGGCTGATCGCGGCTTCCCTGGTGATCCTGGTGCTGTGGGGGGTCTTCGAGCTGCGCAGCCCGGCTCCGCTGGTCGATCTGCGGACCAGCGCCCGCCGTGAGGTGCTGCTCACCAACCTTGCCTCGATCATGGTCGGGGTCGCCTTCTACGCGGTCTCGCTGGTCCTGCCGCAGCTGTTGCAGCTGCCCACGTCGACCGGCTACGGGCTCGGGCAGTCGATGGTGGTCGCGGGGCTGTGCGTGGCTCCGCTGGGCCTGACGATGATGTTCGTGGCGCCGCTGTACGCCCGGCTCTCCGCCCGCCGCGGCCCGAAGGCCACCCTGATGCTCGGCCTGCTGATCATCGCGATCGGCTACGGGGCGGGGCTCGGCCTGATGAGCGCCGCCTGGCAGACCGTGGTGATCGCGGTGGTGCTCGGGGCCGGGATCGGACTCGCGTACTCCTCGCTCCCCGCACTGATCATCGGGGCCGTCGACGCGTCCGAGACGGGCGCGGCCAACGGCCTGAACACGCTGATGCGGTCGATCGGCACCTCGCTGTCGAGTGCGGTCATCGGCATGGTGCTCGCGAACACCTCGGTGCGCATGGGGTCGGTGGAGGTGCCCACCATGGAGGGCTTCCGGACCTCGTTCGTGATCGCGACGGGCGCCGTGCTGATCGGTCTGCTGCTGGCCGCGTTCCTGCCGTCGCAGCGGCCCGCGCGTCCGGTCCTGCTGGCGAGCAGTGCGGGCGACGCGCTCGCCGCGGCCGCCGCCGACGGCGTCCCGGCCCCGGCGCCCGTGCGCCCCTGACCTGCCAGGAACCGCGCAGCCGCACGCACGCCCCCGCCGACGGCACCGGCGGGGGCGTGCGGCACGATGGGGCGCCGATCGATGCCGCACCACCTGGAGGAAGCCCGTGACCGCCGAGTCCGCCGTCGCACCCGAGCCGGAGGTCCTCGCCGCCTTCGAGGCCGCCAAGGGCTTCATGCCGCTGCGCGAGGGACTCGCGCTGTACGCCGCGGCGGCCGGGGCGGCCGCGCTCGGGCTCCCGCTCCTCGAGGTGGGCACGTACTGCGGGCGCTCCACTGTCCTGCTCGCCGACGCCGCCCGCGCGGCCGGCGTGACCGTGCTCACGGTCGACCACCACCGGGGCAGCGAGGAGCAGCAGCCCGGCTGGGAGTACCACGACCCGTCGGTCGTGGACCCGGAGATCGGCCTCATGGATACGCTCCCGTCCTTCCGCAGGACCCTGTACAGGGCGGGTCTGGAGGAGCACGTGGTGGCGCTCGTCGGGCGGTCGCCGCAGGTCGCGGCCGTCTGGGGCGGCAAGCTCGGCTTCGTCTTCATCGACGGCGGGCACACCGACGAGCACGCGAACGGTGACTACGAGGGCTGGGCCCCTCATGTCGCCGACGGCGGGCTGCTCGTGATCCACGATGTGTTCCCGGACCCGGCGGACGGCGGCCAGGCCCCGTACCGCGTCCACCAACGGGCTTTGTCCTCCGGTGCGTTCACGGAGATCTCGGTCACGGACTCCCTGCGTGTACTGCGGCGTACGGGACCGGGGATCTGAGGGTCACGGATAGCATCGCGACGTGCTCTACGACGACAGCGTTCCTCCCCCCGCACCGCGCGTCGCCGCGCCCCGCAGGCCCGTGCTCGCCGCCGTGGTGCTGGCGTCCGTCTGCCTGACCGCCTCGGGGTGCGGGGGCGACGGCGGTCCCGCTCCCGGGCAGGCGCAGCCCCTGCCCGGGAGCAGCGCGGCCGAGCCGTCCGGGGCCGGGTCCGCGTCCCCCTCCCCGTCCGCAGCGGAGTCGCGGAGCCCCTCCCCCGCGGCGTCCGGGTCCGTCTCCGTGAAGCCTCTGCCGAAGGGGCCGCTCACGGGCAGGACCGTGGTGATCGACCCGGGGCACAACCCCCGCAACCGCGACCGCACGGCCGAGATCAACCGCCAGGTGGACATCGGTACGGGGCACAAGGAGTGCGACACCACGGGCACCGCCACCAACTCCGGTTACGCGGAAGCCCGGTTCACCCTCGACGTCTCGCGCCGGCTGCGTACGCTGCTGGAGGCCCAGGGCGCGAAGGTCGTCCTCACCCAGGACGACGACCGCCCGTTCGGCCCGTGCGTCGACGAGCGGGCCCGGATCGGCAACGAGGCCCGCGCCGATGCCGTCGTCTCCGTCCACGCGGACGGTTCCGCGGCCGGTAACCGGGGCTTTCATGTGATCCTCCCCGCATCGGTGCGCGGCGGTGCCGCGGACACGGCGAAAATCGTGGCTCCGTCGCGCGATCTCGGCGAACGGATCGCGGGAAAGTTCGTCCGCATTACCGGAAGCGCGCCCTCCAATTACATCGGCGGCAATACGGGGTTGGACACCCGCAAGGATCTCGGCGGCCTGAATCTGTCGACCGTGCCCAAAGTGTTCGTCGAATGCGGCAATATGCGTGACCCGAAGGACGCCGCTCTGCTCACGAGCGCGGACTGGCGTCAGAAGGCGGCACTCGGCATCGCCGAGGGCATCAGCAGCTACCTCAAGCGGTAGAACTGCGGTGATAGTGGCGAGACATTGGGGGGATAGTCCGTCCGAGGTCCGGGCAGGCACACAACCCGCCCGGGCAGACGATAGATTCATCCGTACGATGGGGAGCCGCCCCCGAGCTTCGCGCCGTACCCGCCGTTCAGGCGGCATCGACGACCGCCCCGACGAGACGACCGACTAAGGACCTTCACGTGAATATCCGCTCCCTCACTCGAGGCGACGGCGTGGTGATCGGAGCAGCGGTCGTGCTGTTCATCGCCTCTTTCCTCGACCTCTTCGGCGTCGACTGCCCCTCCGGCGTCGACTGCTCCGGCTTCAGCTCGAACGCCTGGGACACGCTTTCGCTCCTGATGGGCATCTACCTGGCCGGCATCATCGGTGCGGCGCTGCTGATCGTGAGCCGCTCCATGCCGGGCCGCAAGGTCGTGGGGCTCGACCTCGGTCAGTTCGGCACCGCCTTCACGGTGTTCGCGCTGTGGACCATGTTCTGGACGATCATCGACGCCAGCAACGCGGGCGCCGGTCTGATCCTCGGGCTGCTGGCGACCATCGCGCTGGCAGGCGGCGCGGTGGCCACCCCGCTGGTTCCCGCCCTCAAGGCCCCGCTCATGGGCGCCCCGCGCCCCGCGCAGGCCGTTCAGCCGCCGTACGGCGCACAGCCGCAGCCCGGCCAGGGCTACGGCTACCCCGGTGGTCAGCCGCAGCCGTACGGTGCGCAGCCGGGCCAGCCCCAGCCGTACGGTGCACAGCCGGGCCAGCCCGGTCAGCCGGACCCGCAGCAGGCGGCGCAGGCTCCCCAGGGCGGCGGAGCACCGGCCGGTGACTTCACGCCGTTCTGGTTCGCCGTGCCGGTGGCCCGTCCGCTGTACGGCGAGGACGGCGCACCGAACCCGATCGCGGAACTCGCGCCGGGTACCTGGTACCTCGCGGTCGAGCAGCGTGGTCCGGGCCTCATCGCCCAGACGCAGGACGGCCGTCGTGGCGTCCTGCAGGACACGACGGGCATCCAGCGCGGCTGAGTCGTCCCGCACACGGTCAGCGGCCCCCGCCCGGATGGGTGGGGGCCGCTGTCGTACGGGAACAGCTCAGCCGAACGACGACCGTTCCAGCCAGAAGTCCAGCAGGTCCCTGTCCCCCAGCACTTCCAGCCCTCCCTCGTCCGGCTTCTGCCGCCGGTTGAACGCCAGCATGAGCTCGGTCAGCGGGCCGCGCAGGGCCACCGTCGCCTTCTCGTGGGCCCGGCGCCAGGTGAAGCCCTCCTCCCCGAACTCGATCAGCCACTCGGCACCCGGCACGTCCGTGGCGTGCAGGTGCAAGGAGCGGCCTCCGCCGCGCAGTTCGGCCGCCTCGGGGTCGCCCTCGGCCTGGGAGAAGGCGACGATCTGCAGCCACTCGTCGATCGTGTCGGCCGCCACGTCGGGTACCACCTCGTACACGGTTCCCGTCGTCAGGGCCGCGTCCGCGCGGTGGACGACGGTCTCGTGCACCATGCGGCGGGCCCAGAAGGCCGTCCGCTGCTCCCACGCCCACGTCCAGACGGCCGTGTCGGGACCGGCCTCGCGCAGGGCGGCCACGGTCGCGGCGGCTCCTTCGGCCAGCCAGGTGTCGAGCGCCCCCGGGTCGTCGTCGCCGGGTCCTTCGGCGTTCGGTACCTGCTCGTCGGGGATCTCTTCGGTGGCCCGGGTGCGGACGATCTCGCCGGCCCAGCGGTGGGCTCCCCCGACGTGGACGACGAGATCGCGCAGACTCCAGTCGGGGCACGTGGGGACTCGCGCGGTCAGGTCCGCACCTTTGACCGCTGCTCTCAACGCGTCTGTCTGGCGCAGGATTTCGTCGCAGTACTGGTCATGCGCAAGGGAGGTCATCCTGGCACCCTAATGCGGTGCGCAGGTCTCTCACCTGGATTATCCGCCGAGTTGAGAAGTGGACGGGATCTTGTCCGTCACCTCGGCACCCGCGCTCTTTCCCGCGTCCTTGATGCTGTTGATGACGTTCTCGAAGGCGCCGACGTCGCCGGCACCCGCTTCGCCCTTGGCGAATTTGGTGGCCATCCCCTTGAGCGATGCGATTCCGGCCGTCAGCGGTGCCACGGCCTTCGACAGGAGCGGATCGCCCTTGGCGTTGTCCGCCGCGGCCTTGAGCCTGTTGTACGCGAACGCGCCCGCAAGGCCCGCCTTGACGACGGCAATCGTCCGCCCGTCGGCGCCCTTCTTGAACCTGCCCGCGCGATAGGGCTTCACGATCCACTGGTAGGCGGCTCCGGCCGCCAGTCCCGCGTTGGCCACGAACCGTGCCTTGGCGTACTTCTGGGCCTCTGCCGAGGTCGTGGGGCTCGCTGTCGCACTGCTGCTCGTGTCGCTGCTCGCGCCGGTGTCCGAATCGCCGCAGGCGGTGCCGCCCACGAGCACGGTGCAGGACAGCAGCAACGCCACGAGCAGCCGGCGGAGCGGGACGGAACGGGGCACGGCGGGCCTCCCTGACCGGGCGTCTCACGGCGAGTGACGCGGCTCGGCACTCGCCGCCAGGCTCGCCCGTGCGGGGGCGGGCCGCCACTCGGCACACGCCGTACGGGTTTCACTCACCGTAAAGCGGCAATCCGGAGAGCATGTCTCCCAGAACAGGCACAGGAAGCAGTACCGCCGCACGACTCATCGCCGTCGTCGCGGACATCATGGCGTTCATCATCATTCTGTGGATCCTGATGTACCTGCTCGACGCCAACCGGGCCAACGACCTGGTGGAGTTCGTCCAGGACTCGGCCCGCTGGTTGGCCGGGTGGTCGTACGACCTGTTCACCTTCGACGAAGCGTGGGCGCGGGTCGTCACGGGCTACGGTCTGGCCGCAGTCGTCTACCTCTTCATCGGGCACGCCGTGGCGGGCCGGATCCGCCGCTTCTAGTGGTCCCCAGCAGTCCCTAGCCGCAGCAGTCGGGTTCCAGACCCGTCGGCAGCCGTTCGCCGCTGAAGACCGCGGTGGTCGCCTCGTCCCCACCGAGCGCGGCCACCGCGAGCAGCAGTGAACCCACGGTCCACGTGGTGAGTTCCTCGGGCCAGAAGGCCCGCTCGCCCTTGAAGACGTATCCCGTCCAGTACATGCCGCCCTCGGCGCGCAGGTGCTGGACGGACTGCAGGATCTCCAGTGCCCGGTCGGACTCCCCGGTCACCCAGAGCGCAAGCGCCAGTTCACAGCTCTCGCCGCCCGTCACCCAGGGGTTGGGCAGCACACAGCGCACCCCGAGGCCGGGCACGACGAAGCGGTCCCAGCCCTCCTCGATCCGCTTGGTCGCGGCGGGCCCGGTGAGCGCTCCGCCGAGGACCGGGTAGTACCAGTCCATCGAGTAGCGGTCCTTGTCCAGGAAGCGCTCGGGGTGGTTGCGGATCGCGTGGCCGAGCGCTCCGGCCGCCAGCTCCCAGTCGGGCTGCGGCTCCTCGCGCTGTTCGGCGAGGGCCAGGGCGCAGCGCAGCGCCTGGTGGATGGAGGAGGAGCCGGTCAGCAGGGCGTCGGTGACGGGGGTGCCGTCGGGTTCGCGCTTCCAGCCGATCTGGCCGCCGGGCTGCTGCAGTCGCAGCACGAACTCGATGGCGGCGTAGACCGTCGGCCACATCCGGTCGGCGAACGCGTCGTCACCGGTGGCGAGGTAGTGGTGCCAGACGCCGACGGCCACGTAGGCACAGAAGTTGGTCTCGCGGCCGAGGTCGGTGGGCTGCTCGGGGTCGCCGTCGTGGTAGGCGGCGTACCAGGAGCCGTCCTCGTTCTGATGACGGGCCAGCCACGCGTAGGCGCGTGCCGCGGCCTCGTGCTCACCGGCCGCGTCGAGGGCCATCGCGGCCTCGGTGTGGTCCCACGGGTCGAGGTGGTGGCCGCGGAACCAGGGCAGGGCCCCGTCCTCGCGCTGCACGGCGCGCAGCGCGGCCACGGACTCGGCGGCCTGTTCGGCGGTGAGGACTCCGGGCAGGACGAGGTGCTCGGTCCGTTCAGGTGTGCTCACGCCTCGGCCTTCGGGAGGTGCGGCTTGGTCGCGTACGCCACGAAACTCTTGCCGACTACGGGGTTGAGCAGTTGCTCGGCGACCCGGGTGGCCATCGGCTTCTTCATGATGTCCCAGACCAGCAGCTTGTGGTAGGCGCGCACCGGCAGCGCCTTGTCGTTGTCGACGCCGAAGGCGCACTTGAGCCACCAGTAGGGGCTGTGCAGCGCGTGTGCGTGGTGGGTGCCGTAGGGCTTGAGTCCGGCCTCGCGGATCCTGCCGAGCAGCTCGTCGGCCTTGTAGATCCGGATGTGCCCGCCCTCGACCTCGTGGTACGCGTCGGAGAGCGTCCAGCAGATCTTCTCGGGGCCGTAGCGGGGCACGGTGATCGCGATCCGGCCGCCGGGCTTCAGCACTCGGACCATCTCGGCGAGCACGCCCTTGTCGTCGGGGATGTGCTCCATCACCTCGGAGATGATCACGACGTCGAAGGAGTCGTCGGGGAACGGCAGGTTGAGCGCGTCACCCTCCATGGCGGTGGCCGTGGCACCCTCGGGGGCCTCCCCGGCCTCCTTCATCGCGGCGAACCACTTCGCGACCTCGCGGATCTCCTCGCCGTTCTGGTCGAGAGCCACCACCTGGGCGCCGCGCCGGTAGCACTCGAAGGCGTGACGGCCTGCGCCGCAGCCCAGATCGAGCACCCGGTCGCCTGCGGCGAGCGGGAAGCGGGTGAAGTCGACGGTCAGCACGAGGGCCTGCCTTCGAGGTCGGAGGTACGGGGTCCGGGGGCAGCGGCGGAGGTCACCTGCGGGCTCTCCTGGCGGCGATCGCCTGACGGTACAGCTCGGCGGTGCCGAGGGCCGCCCTGGCCCAGGTGAAGTTGGCGAGCACCCGTGCACGGCCTGCCGCACCCAGGCGGGCGCGCAGCTCCGGGTCGCCGAGCAGCCGGCCGAGTGCGGCGGCCAGGGCCCCGGCGTCGCCGGGAGGCACGGCGAGGCAGGTCTCCCCGTCGGGCCCCGCGACCTCGGGGATGGCGCCGCCGGTCGTGGCGACGAGCGGGGTGCCGGTGGCCATGGCCTCGGCGGCGGGGAGGGAGAAGCCCTCGTACAGCGACGGGACACAGGAGATCTGGGCGCTGCGGACGAGGCCGACGAGTTCGGCGTCGCTGATGCCCTTGACGAACTCGACGGCGTCCTGGAGTCCGTAGCGCTCGATGGCCTGGGCTACGGGTCCGTCCTCGGCCCGCTTGCCGACGACCACGAGGTGCGCGTGCGGGTTCTCGGTACGGAGCTTGGCGAGGGCCTCGACGAGGTGGACGAGGCCCTTGAGCGGGACGTCGGCGCTGGAGGTGGTGACGATCCGGCCGGGCACCTCGGCGACCGAGGGGTCGGGTGACCACAGGTCGGTGTCGGCGCCGATGTGCACGACCCGGACGCGGTCCGGGCGTACCCCGAGGTGTTCGACGATCTCCTGCTGGGAGGAGCCGGACACGGTGAGGACGGACGGCAGCCGGCGGGCGACGCGCTTCTGCATGCGCGTGAAGGCGTACCAGCGGCGTACGGAGAGCCGGCGGAAGCCGGATTGCGCGGCGTCCAGGTCGAGTCGACGGTCGACGGTGATCGGGTGGTGGATCGTCGTGACGAGGGGGGCGCCGAGGTCGCCGAGCAGGCCGTAGCCGAGCGTCTGGTTGTCGTGCACGATGTCGAAGTCGCCGCGGCGGGCCAGGAGATGGCGCCGGGCGCGCAGGCTGAAGGTGAGGGGTTCGGGGAAGCCGCCGGTCCACATGGTGGCGACCTCGGCGAGGTCGATCCAGTCGCGGTACTCGCCTCGTCCCGGGGTGCGGAACGGGTCGGGCTGCCGGTACAGGTCGAGGCTGGGCAGCTCGGTGAGCGGAACGCCTTCGTCGAGCACGGGGTAGGGCTGGGCGCCGATCACTTCGACGCTGTGGCCGAGCCGGGCCAGTTCGCGGCCGAGGTGGCGCACGTACACGCCCTGCCCGCCGCAGAAGGGGTTGCCCTTGTAGGTCAGCAAGGCGATGCGCAACGGACGGTCACTGTCGGTGTCCGATGCGCCGCTGCCCGTGAAGGGGCCTGACTCTATGGCCTCAGCGGTCACACTCGGCCCCCTTCTCACTGCGTTTTCGCCGGAGCGTAACCGGTCGCGCTAATCTAGAACAAGTTTCAGACTCGGTCGTTCAACCAGCACCGAATCTACCGGCAGGTAGCGTCGGTGTGACGGCCGCATCAGGTGATTCGCGCCACGGCGGGCGCCCTGGCATGCTGTGCGCCCCCGGAGGCCGGTGCCCACCGGACGAGGAACCGGTTCCCTTCTCCGCGGACCGACCGGCTGCGCAGGTCAGCGGCGTCGGCAGCGGCGCCGGTCCCCACGGCCCGGACCGGCGGTGCGAACCAGCGTGCCGCCCTCCGGTGCGGACGGAAGCCTTGGATGGGGACAGATGACAGCGGAACCCGGACCGGCAGCGCCTCCCCTGACGGAACGCCAGGAGGCACGCCGCCGCCGCATTCTGCAGGCGGGCGCGCAGCTCGCCGGCCGGGGCGGTTTCGAGGCCGTGCAGATGCGCGAGGTGGCGGACGCCGCCGGGGTCGCCCTGGGAACGCTCTACCGCTACTTCCCCTCCAAGATCCATCTGCTGGTCGCCGTCATGCAGGACCGGCTCCAGCATCTGCACCTCACGCTCCGTAAGCGGCCGCCCGCCGGGGACGACGCCGCCGAGCGGGTCGCCGAGACCCTGATGCGGGCCTTCCGGGCGCTCCAGCGCGAACCGGATCTCGCGGATGCGATGGTCCGGGCGCTGACGTTCGCCGACCGCGGTGCGAGCACGGAGGTGGATGCCGTCTCGCGTCTGACGACGGCGATCGTCGTGGACGCGATGGGGCTGGAGAACCCCACCCAGGAGCAGCTGGCCGTGGTCCGCGTCATCGAGCACACCTGGTACTCGGCGCTGATCACCTGGCTGTCGGGACGGGCGTCGATCGCGCAGGTGAGGGGTGACATCGAGACGGTGTGCCGGCTGGTCGGCCCGTCGGCTCCGGAACGCGGCACCGCCGGGCGCTGAGCGGCACGGCCCGGCACCCCATGTACGGCACCCACACGGTGCACCCGTCAGGTGAGGTGCCCTGCACCATGTCGACGGCGCCACGGTGTTCGTACGGTTCGGCCGACATCACCCGAACCATGCCGAGGAGCCGGTCCCCATGCGTCGCAGAGCCGAAGGCACCGTCCAGCACAGAACCCTGACCGCGACCGCGCTGGCGGCCGCCGGCCTGCTCCTGGTGGGATGCACCGCCGCGGGGCAGGCGGGCAGCGACTCCGCCGGAGGGGAGGACGAGACCGTCAAGGTGGGCCTGGTCTACTCCCGCACCGGACTGCTCGCCGCGTACGGGAAGCAGTACCGCGACGGGTTCATGGCGGGCCTCGACCACGCCACCCAGGGCACCGGCAAGGTCGACGGCCACACCATCGAGGTCACCGAGCAGGACGACGCGGGCGACCCCGGCAAGGCCGTCTCGGCCGCGAAGAACCTGATCGGCAAGGGCTACAAGGTGCTGGCCGGCACCACCGACTCCGGCGTCGCCCTCCAGATGGCCCCGCTGGCCGCACAGAACAAGGTGCTGTACGTGAACGGCCCGGCCGCCACGGATGCCGTGACCGGGATCAACGAGTACACCTTCCGCTCGGGCCGGCAGTCCTACCAGGACATCCTCACCGCGGGCACGATGCTCGGCGACGCCGCGGGCAAGAAGGTCACCGTCCTGGCTCAGGACTCCACCTTCGGCCAGGCCAATGTCGCCGCGGTCAAGGCGGTGCTCGGCGCGAAGGGCGCGACGGTCGGCTCCGTCCTGGCCCCGCCCAGCGCCACGGATCTGACCCCGTTCGCCCGGCAGGTCAAAGCCGGCGGCCCCGACCTGGTCTTCGTCGCCTGGGCCGGAGCGACCGCCCCCGCCCTGTGGACGGCCCTCGACCAGCAGGGGGTGCTGACCGCGAGCAAGGTCGTCACCGGACTCGCGGGAACGGCCTCGTACCCGGTCTTCGGAGCCGCCGGGGCCAAGGTCTCCTTCCTCGCGCACTACTTCCCCGGCGCGGGCGGCGGGAACGCCGTGGAGAAGGCCATGCTCGACGGGGTCACGAAGGCGGGCGGCACCCCCGACCTGTTCACCCCGGACGGTTTCACCGCGGCGCAGATGATCGTGCAGGCCGTCAAGGAGGGCAGTGCGACCGACACCGCCGCCATGGTGAAGGCCCTGGAGGGCTGGACGTTCGACGGTGTGAAGGGCCAGGAGCAGATCCGCGCGGAGGACCACGCGCTGGTTCAGCCGATGTTCGTGGCCAGACTGAACGGGAAGGGCGCCACCGCCGAACCCGAGCTGCTGAGCACGCAGCCCAAGGACGCGGTCGCACCGCCCGTGAAGCCCTCGGCGGGCTGAGCGGTGACGGCACCCGGCACCATCACCGCGCACGACGAGGGAGCGCGTACGCGTGCTCCCGTGCTCCGACTGGACGGTCTCGGCTGGAGCGTCGGCGGGGCGACGATCCTCGAGGACATCACACTGAGCGTCCGCGAAGGCGAGTTCCTTGCCTTCATCGGCCCCAACGGGGCAGGAAAGACCTCCCTGTTCAACCTGATCAGCGGACTGAACCCGCCGACCGGGGGAACCCTCGCGCTGGACGGTACGGACATCACGGGGCTGCCCGTGCACACCCGCGCGCAGCGCGGGATCGGCCGGACGTTCCAGACCTCCAGCCTCTGGCCGCAGATGACGGTGGCCGAGCACATCAGGCTGGCCGCACAGGCCCGCCACGGCGGCTCGTACCGGCTGTGGCGGCGCGCTTCCCCGTACACCGCCGAGGTGACCGGCGTACTGGAGCGCACCGGTCTCGGCCACCGCGCCCGGGCGACGGCCGCGGAGCTGTCCCACGGCGAGAAGCGCAAGCTGGAACTGGCGGTGCTGCTGGTGGGTGAGCCCCGGCTGATGCTGCTCGACGAGCCGATGGCCGGGGTGAGCGCGGAGGAGGTCCCGGCGCTCACCGAGCTGATCCGCACCCTGCACCGGGACGAGGGCCGCACCGTCCTCATGGTCGAGCACCACATGGACGTCCTGCTGGGTCTCGCCGACCGGCTCGCCGTGATGCACCACGGCCGGCTGCTGGCGCTGGACACCCCGCAGGCCGTGACCGCCGACCCGGTCGTCCAGCAGGCGTACCTCGGGGAGGGACTGTGACGTCCGACCCGAACGTCCTGCTCGCCGTGCGGGACCTGCGGGTCCTCATCGGCGGCAGGCACATCCTGCACGGCGTCGACCTGGACGTGGCACGCCACGGGGTGACCGCGCTGCTCGGCCGCAACGGCGCAGGGAAGACCACGACCGTGCGCGGCATCCTCGGTCTCGTCCCGCGCGCCGGGAGCGTGCGGCTCGACGGCGAGGAGACCGTGGCGATGCCCACGCACACACTGGTCCGGCGGGGCATCGGGTACGCCCCCGAGGACCGCGGGATCTTCGCCGGGCTGACCGTGGCGGAGAACCTTCGGCTGGCCGAGCGCCGCGGCGCTGGCGAGCCCGCCTATGCCCTGGTGCATGAACTCTTCCCCGAACTGAAACTCCGAGAACGGCAGTTGGCCGGGACACTCTCCGGCGGCCAGCAGCAGATGGTGGCCATCGGCCGCACCCTGCTCAACGGCAACCGGCTGATCATCGCCGACGAGCCCACCAAGGGCCTGGCGCCGAAGGTGGTCACCGAGGTGGCCGGAGTGCTGGAACGGGCGGCGGAGGCCGTGCCCGTCCTGCTGGTGGAGCAGAACCTCGCCGTCGTACGGCGCCTCGCCGAGCACTGCGTGGTGCTCGCCGACGGCCGGACGGCCCACCGGGGCACGGCGGACGGGCTGCTCGGCGACGCGGAGGCGACCCGCCGGCTGCTCGGCGTCGGACAGGGCCCGCTCACCACACACCCCGCGGAGGCGGATTCCTGATGTCCACCATCGTGCTGCTCACCATGACCGGTCTCGGTCTGGGTGCGCTCTACTTCCTCATCGCGTCCGGGCTCTCGCTGATCTTCGGCCTGATGGACGTGCTCAACTTCGCCCACGGCGCGCTCCTTTCCATCGGCGCCTACGGCACCTGGTGGGCGGCCTCCGGGAACCTGCCCGGCGCGGATGCCGGCGGCTGGGGCTTCGTCCTCGCCGTGCTGTTCGGTACGGCGGTGGGCACCCTCGCGGCCGTACTGCTCGAACTGGCCGTCGTACGCCCCCTCTACACCCGGCCGCGCGAGCAGGTGCTCGCCACGGTCGGCGTGGGACTCGCCGTCCCCGCCCTCCTGTCGGGCATCTGGGGTTCGGACGCCCGGACCTTCCCCGGACCGCAGGCACTGTCAGGCACCTTCGGCCTGCTGGGCGCCGAGGTCCCCGTCAACCGGCTCGTCCTGATCGCGGCGGCGGTGCTCGTCCTGGTGGCGCTGCGCCTCTTCCTCGGCCGGACCCGGCACGGCCTGGTCGTGCGGGCCGGGGTGGAGGACCGGGCGATGGTGACCGCGCTCGGCATCGACGTCCGCAGGGCGTTCACCCTCGTCTTCGCGATCGGCGGCTGCGCCGCCGCACTCGGCGGGGCGCTCGGCGGGCTGTACTTCGGCTCGGTCGACCCCCGTCAGGGCACCTCGCTGCTGATCTTCGCGTTCGTCGTGGTGGTCACCGGAGGCATGGGGTCGGTGACCGGCGCCGCAGTGGCCGCCGTGGTCATCGGCCTGGTCCAGCAGTTCGCCAACTACTACACCGCAGCGGGCCTCGGCGACCTGGCCGTCGTCGTCCTGCTCGCCGCGCTGCTGCTCGTCCGGCCGCGCGGACTGACCGGGAGGCTCGCGTGAGTACCGCCACCCAGACACCCGACCGTACGGACGGCGGACCGGCGCCCACCGCGCCCCCGGCCTCCGGGAGGGCCACCCGGCTGCTGCGCCGGTGGCCGGCCGCCGTGCTGGTGCTCCTGGTCGTCGCGCCGTTCAGCGCGCTTCCCCTCCCGGGCCTGCTGGACGGACCGGTCGGCAGCCCGGGAAGTCTCCAACTCCTCGCCACCTGCCTGCTGTTCGGGGCCCTTGCGACGGGCTACGACCTGCTGCTCGGCCGTACGGGCCTGCTCTCCTTCGGGCATGCGCTGTACTTCGCGGCGGGCAGCTACGCCACCAACATGTTCCTGCTGGAGGCGGGCCTGCCGTTCGCCGTCGCCGCCGTGCTGGGCGTGTGCTTCGGAATCGCGCTCGCCCTCGTGCTGGGGTCGGTGAGCCTGCGGGTCACGGGCATCGGCTTCTCGATGGTGACACTCGCCTTCGCCCAGGCGGGCTCGATCCTGGTCTCCCGCAACCCCGGCGGATTCACCGGCGGCGAGGAGGGCCGGGCGGCTCCTGCGGAGCTGCTGCCGTCCTCACTGGTCGGCATCGACAACACCGCGAACCTCTACTGGATCGCTCTCGCCTACCTCGTCCTCACCCTCGGCGTCGTCCACTGGGCGGTCCGCTCCCCCACCGGACGGGTCTGGGAAGGCATCAAGGAGAACGAACGCCGGGTGGAGGTCCTGGGCCTGAAACCGTACGGGTTCAAGCTGACCGCCTTCGTACTGGCGGGGGCGCTGGCGGCGGTCGGCGGCCTCGTCCACCTGCTGCTCACCGGCGGATCCACCCCGCAGACGACCACCTCCGACTTCACTCTCTCGCTGCTGGTGATGGTGGTCCTGGGCGGGTCCGGCACCCGCTGGGGGCCGATGGTCGGCGGCATCCTCTACACCTGGGCGGACCACCGGCTCGGCGACCTCGCCGGGTCGGGAGCGGTCGCCGACCTGCCCGCCGTGCTGCGCGTGCCGCTCTCCCAGCCGCTGTTCCTGCTCGGGGTGCTGTTCGTGGCCGTGGTACACCTGCTGCCCGGCGGCCTGGCCCGTCTGCCGTCCCGTCTGCGCCGACCCCGTAAGGAGAACCCGTGACACCGTACGAGGAGATACGTGTCCCCGTGACCGGCGGCGAACTGGCAGCGCTGCGCTGGCCCGCCCGGGACCCCGGCGCTCCGGTGGTCGTGGCCCTCCACGGCATCACCGCCAACGCGCTCTCCTGGGGCGCCGTGGCGGGGGTGCTCGCGGGCCGCGCCACCCTGGTCGCCCCCGATCTGCGCGGCCGCGGCGCGAGTGCCGCACTGCCCGGCCCGTACGGCATCGCCGCGCACGCGGACGACGCCGCCGCACTGGCCGGGGCGCTCGGCCGGGACCGGGTGGTGCTGGCCGGCCACTCGATGGGCGCGTTCGTGGCGGCGCTGGCCGCCGTACGGCATCCGGGCCGCTTCGGTCCGCTGGTGCTCGTGGACGGCGGATTCGGCTTCCCCGCCCCCACGCACCTGTCCGCGGACGAGCTGCTGACGGCCGTGATCGGCCCGGCCATGGACCGTCTGTCGATGACGTTCTCCGACCGCGCCGCGTACCGGGCCTTCTGGCAGGCCCACCCGGCGTTCCAGGGCGACGCCTGGTCGCCGGAGGTGGACGCGTACATCCAGCGCGATCTGACGGGCGAGGAGCCCGCGCTGCGGTCGAGCTGCCGGCTGGAGGCGGTCCGCACGGACGGCATGGGCCTGTTCGAGGACGAGGTGCTGTCGGCGGTACGCACACTCCAGGAGCCGGCCACGCTGTTGTGGGCGGAGCGCGGCCTGATGAACGAGGAGCAGGGCCTGTACGACGCGACGCGACTGGCAGCGGCGGGACTCTCCGGCACGGGGGTCCGGGCGGTACGGATCGACGGCGTCAACCACTACACGGTGCTCACGGGTGAGCCGGGGGCCACCCGGATCGCCGAGAGTCTGCTGGCGGATGCCGGACCGAACGGGCGGGAGACGTCCGGCGGTTGAGAGCAGGATCCGCACCCCGGGCGGCCCGGATCACTCGTCCCGGCCGCCCGACAGCAGCTGCAGCCGCAGCGCGAGCTGGAGCTCCAGCGCCCGGTCCGGCTCGTTCCAGTCGCGGCCCAGCAGCACCTGGATCCGGTCCAGCCGCTGCACCACCGTGTTCACGTGGACGTGCAGCTCGTCCTTGGCCCGGATCAGGCTGCCCCCGGCGGCGAAGTACGCCCGCAGCGTCCGGACGAGGTGCGTGCCGCGCCGCTCGTCGTACCGCAGCAGCGGGCCCAGCACCGCCGTCACGAAGCCGTCCACGTCCTTGGCGTTTCCCAGCACCACGCCGAGGAAGCCGAGTTCGTCGACACAGGCGCCCTCGCCCGTACGTCCGAGCACCCGCATCGCCCGCAGACAGCGCGCGGCCTCGGCATGGGCGGCGGCGAGTTCGCGCGGGCCCCGGGCGGGCCCGGTGCCGGCGACGGTGACGGGTGCCTGGACCAGGTACCCGAGCTGCGTGGCCGCCGCCCGCGCGGCCTCGCCGGCGGCCGCGGCGGACATCGGTGACCGGCCTCCGCAGGCGATCAACAGCACCACGGTGCCCGCGTGTTCGGCGCTCACTCCATGGATGTCGCCACCGAACAGGTACCGCATCGCGGCGCCGCCGAGCTTCTCCCGGGCCGCCGCCTCCGCCACGAGCAGCAGATGCGGCCGGTCCAGATCGATACCGAGCCGTCTGCCCCGCTCGGCCAGTCCCGCCGGGTCGCGCTCCGGGTCGCTGAGCAGATCGCTGATCAGCTCGCCCCGTATGCGGTTCTCGGTCTCGGCGACCGTGCGGCGCAGCAGCAGGAGCAGACCGGTGACGACAGCGGCACGTTCGAAGAGCCGCCGGTCGGAGTCGTCGAGGTGGTCCGGCCGGTGCAGCACCAGGCTGGCCAGAAGCTCCTGCCCGGCGAGTACGGCGCAGATCCACCGGCCGTCGCGGTGCACCGCGCGCCCCCCGCTCCGGGACTCCTCGGCGGTCCCGGCGAGCCAGCCCGCGTCCATGCTGTCGACGGCGAACACCCCGCCGTTCGGCGATACGGCCGCCAGCGGCCGCCCGACCGGATCGTGAATGGTCAGGGCACTGTCCAGCAGCCCCGCCACGGACGCGGCGACATCCTTGACGTCGCCCCCGCGCAGCACCAGGTCGGTGAGCCGGTCGTGGGCCTCCTCGGCCCGTTGCATGGCGGCCGAGTGCGCCCTCACGGCGGCGTTGGCCCCGGCGAGCTCTTCGTTCGCCCCGGCGAGTTCGGCGAGGGCCGCCCTGGTGTCGTCCAGTGCCCGGGCGGTGTCGATCGCGATCGCGGCGTGCGCGGCCAGCGAGCACAGCAGGGCCACCTCCTCGGGGCTGAAGACGCGGGGAGCCCGGTCCGCGGCGAAGAGGACGCCGATGACCTTTCCCGTACCGCCGCGGCTGGAGCCGAGCAGCAGGGGCACGCCCAGGATCGCGACGAGCCCTTCGTCCAGCACACCGGCGTTGATGTTGCGGGTGTGGCGGAAGCGGTCGTCGGTGCGGTAGTCGGGGGTGGCGTACGGGCTCGCCGTCTGCGCCACGAGTCCGCCGAGGCCCTCGCCCAGTTCGAGGCGCAGCCGCTGGAAGAGGACGGACACCGATCCGTCGGTGACCCGCATGTAGGTGTCGCCCGCCTCCTCGTCGGGGAGCGTGAGGTAGGCGGTGTCGGTGCCCAGCAGCATCCTGGCCCGCCGCACGATGGCCTTCAGCACGTCGTCCAGGTCCCGGGAAGCCGCCAGGTCGCCCGCGGTGTCGAAGAGAGCGGTGAGCTGGAGTTCCCGGCGCCGGTGCTGGCGCAGGACTCCCCTGATCCGCAGGGCGGTCGCGGCCGCCCGCTCCACCTCGGCCAGTTCGGCGGCGGACACCCCGGCGGCCCGGGCCTCCGAGGTGATGGCGCCGATCTCCTCGGCGGGGGCGTCGTCGGCCAGCAGGTCGAGGAGGCGCGCCAGGAGAGGGGCGGCGGAGGGGGACGGTTCAGACATGGCGGCCATCGTTCTTCGGGGAGCGGGCGGAAGGTCAGTTGGCGGTCCAGCCGCCGTCCATCGCGAGGGAGGTTCCGGTGATGTGGCCCGTGCCGGGACCGCACAGCCACAGGACGGCGCCGGCCACGTCGCCGGGTTCGATCAGCCGCTTGATGGCGCTGCGCTCCAGCATCACCCGGCCCACCACGTCCTGTTCCGAGATGCCGTGGCTGCGGGCCTGGTCGGCGATCTGGTTCTCGACGAGTGGGGTGCGGACGTAGCCGGGGCTGACGCAGTTGCTCGTCACCCCGTGCTCCGCCGCTTCGAGTGCGACCACCTTGCTGAGTCCCTCCAGTGCGTGCTTGGCCGAGACGTAGGCCGATTTGTAGGGGCTGGCGCGCAGCCCGTGTACGGACGAGATGTTGACGACGCGCCCCCAGCCGCGTTCGTACATGCCGGGGAGCGTACGGCGCAAGATGCGGAACGGTGCTTCCACCATCACCCGGTGGATCAGTGTGAAGCGGTCCGGCGGGAAGTCGTGCACGGGCGCCACGTGCTGCAGCCCCGCGTTGTTGACCACGATGTCAGCGCCGTCGGGCAGTGCGTCCACCGCCTCGGCCACGGAGAGGTCCGCCACCCAGGCCGTCCCGCCGATCCGATCGGCCAGTTCCTTCACGGCGTCGGCGGCCTTGTCCACCACGTGCACATGGGCGCCCGCGGCGGCGAGGGCCTGCGCGCAGGCCAGTCCGATGCCGCTCGCCGCACCGGTGACCATCGCGGTGCGCCCGGCCAGGGGCCGGTCCGCGGGGGGCGTGGGGGGTTCGTGATCAGGGGTCCGGGAAGTCTGCATGAGCGTCACCGTAAGGACGTCACCGCCCGCATCACACGGGGTCGGTGCACACACCCTCGGGCGACGGCATGGTGGCGGCGTACATGGTGCGGGCGGAGCGGCGGGCGCGCGGATCCGGGGCGGCAGCCGGGTGCCGGAAGGGCGGGAGCCGGACGCCGGAGGGCCGGGAGCCGGACGCAAGAGGAGTGCCGCACACAGCGCGGCGCGGCGGATGTCCCCCTGCCACATGGGCGGCGCCCGGCCCGGCTCATAGGTTCCGGCAGCAGTCCGCACGTCCGACCAGGGAGGCCCCACCGTGCGCCCACCGATCCTGCGACGCCTGTTCCGCCGCGTCGCCTCCACCGCAGTCCTCGGTCTTCTCGCCGCGACCCTCGGTACGGCGGTGACCGCCCCGCCGGCCGCGGCCGCCGCCGGTCTGACGCAGGTCACCGGCTTCGGCACGAACCCCGGCAACCTGCAGATGTTCTCGTACACCCCGGACAACCTGGCGGCCGGAGCGCCGCTGGTCGTCGCCCTGCACGGCTGCACCCAGACGGCCAACGCCTACTACACCAACTCGGGCTGGCCGAAGTTCGCCGACGCCTGGGGCTTCGACGTCGTGTTCCCGCAGACGACGTCGGCGAACAACGCGCTGTCCTGCTTCGGCTGGTTCGACCAGGCGGAGAGCACCCGGGGCCGGGGCGAGGCCGCGTCCATCGTGCAGATGGTCGAGTACGCGAAGCAGACGTACGGCTCCGACGGCCGCCGGGTGTACGTCACCGGGCTCTCCGCGGGCGGCGGCATGACGGCGGATCTGCTCGCCGCGTACCCGGATGTGTTCGCGGGCGGGTCCGTGGCCTCCGGACTGCCCGCGCAGTGCGCCACCAGCCAGGCCGCCGCGTCCGGCTGCCAGACCGGGCCGCAGAAGCTGACGCCCGCCCAGTGGGGCGACAAGGTCCGCAACTCCTACCCCGGCCACACCGGTCCGTGGCCCCGGGTCGCGATCTGGCAGGGCACCTCCGACTACACGGTCTACCCGGCCAACGCCACCGCGCTGCGCGACCAGTGGACCGATGTCTGGGGCATCGGCCAGACCCCGTCCAGCACCCGGAGCCTGCCCGGCAACACCACGCAGACCACCTACGACGACGCCTCCGGGCAGCCGGCCGTGGAGATGTTCTCCGTGTCCGGCATGGGGCACGGTCTGCCGGTGGGCCCGGGCTCGGGCGCCGATCAGTGCGGGTCGACGGCCGCGTACTTCCTGAACACCCTCTGCTCCACGTACTACACGGGTGTGTTCTGGGGTCTGGACAAGGGCGCCCCGGGCGGTGGGGACGGGCTGCCGGCCCCCGCCGGGCTGAAGGTCACCGGGGTCACCGACAGCACCGCGTCGCTGTCGTGGAACGCGGTCGCGGGAGCTGCCTCGTACAAGGTGTTCCGTGACGGCACCGCTGTGGGCTCGCCCGCATCGGCGTCCTTCACCGACACCGGGCTGTCCGCCGGGGTCTCCTACCGCTACACCGTGGCGGCGGCCGACTCCTCGGGCACCGCCGGAGCCGTCACGTCCGCGGTGACCGCGACCACCTCCGGAGGTTCGGCCCCCGCCCGGTGCTTCACCGCGACGAACTACGCGCACGTGACGGCGGGGCGGGCGTACACCTCGGGCGGTTACGTGTACGCGAACGGCTCCGCGCAGAACATGGGGCTGTACAACGTGTTCGTCACCCACACGCTCAGGGAGTCACCGGCCGGCCACTTCGTGATCGCGGACTCCGGTTGTCAGGCCGGGTCCTCGTAGTCGCCGCGGATCGCTTCGGGAAGCTCGCAGCCGTCCTCGACGGCTGTGAGCGACACGATCTGCTCCGTGCCGAAGCCCTCCATCGCGTAGTGCCGGGCGAACACCTTCCACCCGCGTTTGGCGAGGGTACGGAAGGTGACGTCCTGCTCGGCGTGGCTGGAGACGATCTCCCAGTCCTGGGTGCGCAGCGCCTTGACCGTGGCCTCGAAGGCCCGGGCCGCGTCCGCCGCGGGCGCGTCCCCCGTCCAGGGCGCCACGCAGTCCTGCCAGGCCCCCTCGGGCATGCCGGCCGTGGAGGTGTCGCCGGGCGGAAATCCCGCCGCGTCGGCGAGGGCCGCTATCTCGTCGCCCACCGTCTGCTTGGTGAACGGTGCGGTGGGCGACGGCGACGCCGTCGGCGCGCTGTCGCTCCCGCCGACGAGACCGCAGCCTGCGGCCATGGTCATGAATGCGCTCACCGCGGCCGTCACGGCCACCGTTCTTCTCGTTCGCACAGGTGCTTCCCGCCCCGGTCGTTCTCACCCACGGGCGGGTGCCCGTGCGATCCCCGCCGGAGTTTCGCATGCACTCTGACCTGCTGGGAAGGCCTTTCCTCCGGCGTCCTGCGGCAGGTCCACCGCGTGCGGAGCCGTCCGCACACAGGGGCGCCGAGGCGCCCCGGTAGAGTGAGCGGGTCGTCATCATGCCCGTACGGGGGGAAGCCGGTGCGAATCCGGCGCTGACCCGCAGCCGTCATCCGCCCTCCGGGGCGGTGAGCCGGAATGCCCCGTCCGCGAGCGTGACCGGCTCGCGCCACCGGAACCCCGGTGGCCGGCACCGTCGAGGTATACGGGGCCGGAGCCCGGTGCATCCGTGTGCCTGTGCCCGGTCCTCGCAGGAGAGGCCCAGCCCGCCATGACCGTACGCCGCCGCGCGGCAGCGCTCGCGATCACCGCTGTGCTCTGTTCCGCAGCCGCCCCCGCAGCGGTCGCCGCACCGAGTCCTTCCCCGTCGGCGGACCTGCCGGCCGGGCTGTACGGGACGAAGGACCCCACGTACGACGGTGTGTGGCGACAGTCGCTGGCCTTCCTCGCCCAGAGGATCGAACTGGTCACGCCCGCCACGGAGTCGGTGGACTGGCTGGTGGGCCAGCAGTGCGACGACGGCGCCTTCGCGTCGTACCGCGACTCCTCGAAGCCCTGCGACGCGAAGACGGTGGCGGACACCAACGCGACCGCGGCCGCGGTCCAGGCCATGGTCGAACTGGCCGTGCACCGCGAGGTCGTGGACAAGGGCGTCGGCTTCCTCAAGTCCGTGCAGAACAAGGACGGCGGCTGGGGGTACAACCCGGGCAGCCCGAGCGACGCCAACTCCACCGCCGTCGTGATCGGAGCGCTGGCCCGCGCGGGTGTGCCGCTGGCCGACATCACGACCGACGGCGGGAAGACGCCGTACACGGCGCTGCAGACGTTCGCCCTGCCGTGCGGCACCGAGGGCGGCGGCGCGTTCGCGTACCAGCCGGACAAGGACGGCAAGCTCACCGCCAACGCGGACGCCACGGCGGCGGCGGTGCTCGGCTCGATGGGCAAGGGCCTGGCCGCCGGCACCTCCAACGCGGTGAAGGCCCCCGTCTGCCACAAGGGCACCGGCCTCACGGCCGAACAGTCCGCGCAGAACGGGGCCTCCTACCTCTCGGGCGCACTCGCGAAGTCGGGTCATCTGGACCTCCCCCCGATGCCGGGCGCCGAGGACTCCGCACCGCAGCCGGACTTCGGCAACACCGCCGACGCGGTCGTCGCCCTGGCGGCGTCCGGCCACAAGGACAAGGCGGCCGGAGCGGTCACCTACCTGCAGAAGAACTCTCAGGCATGGGCCAAGGAGGGCGGCCCCGCCGCCACGGCCCAGCTGGTGCTCGCCGCACACGCGACGGGCGCGGACGCCCGAGACTTCGGCGGCGTCGACCTCGTCAAGCAGCTCAACGCGTCCGGCCCCAAGCCCGCCGCCACCGCCGTGCCCTCGCCGACCGCGTCGGCGCAGCAGCCGAAGGACACGAGCAGCGACGACGGCGGCCTGGGTGTCTGGTGGCTCGTCGGTATCGGTCTCGCCTTCGGTGCGGGCATCGGCTTCCTGCTCAGCGGCCGCCGGAAGAACCAGGGCCTGTGAGGCGCACGCCGGTCACCGCGGGGCTTCTCCTCCTCGTCGGCGCTCTGCTGACCGTGCTGGGCGCGGGCAGCGCGCAGGCGGCCGGTTACCGCTACTGGTCGTTCTGGGAGGGCGACGGCGGGAAGAACTGGTCGTACGCCACGCAGGGCCCGTCCCTGGCCCGGCCGGACGACGGCGCGGTGCAGGGCTTCCGGTTCTCGGTGAGCGAGGACTCCCAGGATTCGGCGCAGCCGCGCCGCGCCCCGGACTTCGCGGCGATCTGTGCGGGCACCCCCGCGAAGGACGGCAGCAAGCGGATCGCGCTGGTCATCGACCCGGGTACGGCGGCGGACGCCCCGGACGGCGAGAAGCCGCCGGCGCTGCGTACCGCGTGCGCCCGGGTGGAGCCGGACGCGAGCACCGCCGAGGCACTCGCCTCGGTGGCGAAGCCGCTGCGGTACGACAGTTCCGCGATGCTCTGTGCGATCTCCGACTATCCCGCGTCGGGCTGCGGCGAGCAGATCGGTGAGGACTCCGGCGCCTCGGACGCCGGCAGTCCGGCCACGGCGTCCGCCACGGACGGGGCCTCCGACTCCTCCGGCGGCGGTCCGTCGGCCGGTGTGCTGGCCGGGGTCGGCGCGGTCCTCCTGCTGGGTGTCGCCGCGGTGCTGCAGGCCCGACGCCGGCGATGACGCGTTCCACCGGCACGGCCCGGCTCCACCGTGCGCTGCTCGCGCCCCAGGCCACCCGCAGCAACGCGCTGCCGGCCGGTGCCTGGTGGCTGTGGGCGCTCGGCCTCGCCACGGCCGCGTCCCGTACGACCAATCCGCTGCTGCTCGGGCTGCTGGTGGGAGTGGCGGGCTACGTGGTGGCGGCCCGCCGGACGGATGCCCCGTGGGCCCGCTCCTACGGTGCGTTCATCAAGCTGGGGCTGTTCGTCGTCGGTGTGCGGCTGGTCTTCTCCGTGTTCCTCGGATCGCCGATCCCCGGGACGCACACGGTCTTCACGCTGCCCGAGGTTCCGCTGCCCGACTGGGCGCAGGGGGTCAGGATCGGCGGCCGGGTCACCGGGGAGCAGTTGGTCTTCGCGTCGTACGACGGGGCGAAGCTCGCGACCCTGCTGATCTGTGTGGGGGCGGCGAACTCGCTGGCCAACCCCGCCCGGCTCCTGAAGTCGCTGCCGGGCGCCCTGTACGAGGTGGGAGTCGCCGTCGTCGTCGCGATGACCTTCGCGCCGAACATGGTCGCCGATGTGGTGCGGCTGCGCACGGCCCGGAGGCTGCGGGGGCGGGCGACGGGCGGGGTCGGCGCGGTGCTCCAGATCGGGCTGCCGGTGCTGGAGGGTGCGCTGGAGCGTTCGGTGGCCGTGGCGGCGTCGATGGACGCGCGGGGGTACGGGCGCACGGCCCAGGTCCCGCCCGCCGTCCGCCACACCACGAACGCGCTCACGCTCGGCGGACTGCTGGGCGTGTGCGCGGGAACGTACGGCCTGCTGGCCGTGCAGGGCGCGGTGTACGGGCTGCCGCTGCTGCTCGCCGGGCTGGTCGCGGCGATGGCCGGGCTCAGGCTCGGCGGGCGCCGCTCGGTCCGTACCCGCTACCGGCCCGACCGGTGGGGTGTACGGGCCTGGCTGGTCGCGGGCTCGGGTGCGGTGGTCGCGGCGGCGATGATCTGGGCGGCGAGCGTCGATCCGGCGGCGCTGCGCCCCGGTGTCGTACCGCTGATCGCTCCCGTGCTGCCGCTGTGGCCCGCTGCCGCGGTGCTGGCCGGGCTGTTGCCCGCCGTGGTGGCGCCCGTCCCGCCGCCGAACTCCCGCACGTCCAAGGAGCAGCCGTGATCCGGTTCGAACAGGTTTCGGTGCAGTACGAGGGCACGGACCGTCCCACGCTCTCGGGCGTCGACCTCACCGTCCCCGAGGGTGAACTGGCGCTGCTCGTCGGCCCGTCCGGAGTCGGCAAGTCGACTCTGCTGGGTGCCGTCTCGGGTCTCGTGCCGCACTTCACCGGCGGTGTGCTGAGGGGCCGGGTCACGGTCGACGGCCGTGACACCCGTACCCACAAACCACGTGAACTCGCCGATCTCGTCGGCACGGTGGGCCAGGACCCGCTCGCCCACTTCGTCACGGACACGGTCGAGGACGAGCTGGCGTACGGCATGGAGTCGCTGGGCCTCGCCCCCGATGTGATGCGGCGGCGGGTCGAGGAGACGCTGGACCTGCTGGGTCTGGCAGAACTGCGCGACCGGCCGATCGCCACGCTCTCCGGGGGCCAGCAGCAGCGCGTCGCGATCGGCTCGGTCCTCACACCGCACCCCAAGGTTCTGGTCCTCGACGAGCCGACGTCCGCGCTGGACCCGGCCGCCGCCGAGGAGGTGCTGGCGGTGCTCCAGCGTCTGGTGCACGACCTGGGGACGACGGTGCTGATGGCCGAGCACCGGCTGGAGCGGGTCGTGCAGTACGCGGACCGGATCGTCCTGCTGCCTTCGCCCGGCGCGGCCCCGGTCATCGGCGCACCCGCGGACATCATGGCCGTCTCGCCCGTACGCCCGCCGGTGGTGGCCCTCGGCCGGCTGGTGGGCTGGGAGCCGTTGCCGCTGTCGGTACGCGACGCACGGCGCCGGGGTGCGGAGCTCCGGGAGCGGCTGGCGCAGGTGCAGCCGCCCCCCGGGCCTGCCTCCCCGCCCTCGTCCCCGCCCCCGGTCGTCGCCCCCCTCCCCGCTCCCGCCGCCGCACCCCCGGGGTTCATCGGCCGACTGCTCGCCCGTGGCCCGCGCACCGCGCCCGGACCCGGTGCGGACGATCCCGTCACCCGGGTCGAGAAGCTGGGTGTACGGCGCGGGCGCGTCGAGGCGCTGCGCCGGGTGACGCTGTCCGTCGCACCGGGCGAGACCGTGGCGCTGATGGGCCGCAACGGTGCGGGCAAGTCGACCCTGTTGTCCACGCTCGTCGGAATGATCGAGCCGACCACGGGTTCCGTGCGCGTCGGCGGCCTGGTCCCCTCCCGTACGGCCCCGCGCGACATGGTGCGCCGGGTCGGGCTCGTACCGCAGGAGCCACGCGATCTGCTGTACGCCGACACCGTCGCCGGCGAGTGCGCGGCGGCCGACTCCGACGCGGGCGCTCCCGCGGGCAGCTGCCGTGCCCTGGTCTCCGAGCTGCTGCCCGGGGTGCCGGACGGCAGCCACCCGCGCGACCTGTCCGAGGGGCAGCGGCTCGCCCTGGCCCTGGCACTGGTGCTCACCGCCCGGCCTCCGCTCCTCCTCCTGGACGAGCCGACGCGCGGCCTCGACTACGCGGCGAAGGCCCGCCTGGTCGGGGTGCTTCGCACGCTGGCCGCCGACGGCCACGCCATCGTCCTGGCCACCCACGATGTGGAGCTGGCGGCGGAACTGGCCCAGCGGGTGGTCATCCTCGCCGACGGCGAAGTCGTCGCCGACGGCCCGACCCGGCAGGTCGTGGTCTCCTCCCCCGCGTTCGCCCCGCAGACCGCGAAGATCCTGGCCCCGCAGGAGTGGCTGACCGTGGCGCAGGTACGTACGGCACTGGAAGCGTCCGCCCCGGGGGAGCCCCCCGCGTGAACGGCTCCCGTCCGGCGCGCCCGGTCCGTATCGGCCCGCGTGCCGCCGCCGCACTCGTCCTGGTCAGCGCGATCGGGGTGATCGCCTTCGGCTGGCCGCTGCTGGCCGGCGAGGGCTCCGGTGTGACCGCCCACGCACAGGACGCGCCGTGGCTGTTCGCCGCGCTGCTCGTCCTGCTCGTCGGCGTGGTCGTCGCGACGGTCGCGGACGGCGGCCTGGACGCCAAAGCGGTCGCGATGCTGGGCGTCCTCGCGGCGGTGGGCGCCGCGCTGCGCCCCCTGGGTGCGGGGACGGCGGGCCTCGAACCCATGTTCTTCCTGATGGTGCTGAGCGGCCGGGTCCTGGGCCCCGGCTTCGGTTTCATGCTCGGTTCGGTGACGTTGTTCGCCTCCGCCCTGCTCACAGGAGGGGTGGGTCCGTGGATGCCGTTCCAGATGCTGTCGATGGGCTGGTTCGCGATGGGCGCGGGCCTGCTGCCCGGCCCGGATCGGCTGCGGGGCAGGGGCGAGGTGCTGATGCTCGCGGCGTACGGATGTGTGGCGGCGTTCGCGTACGGCACGGTGATGAACCTGCAGGGCTGGACGCTCGTGACGGGGCTCGGTTCCGGGATCTCCTTCGTCGAGGGCGGCCCGCTGCACGACAACCTGGTCCGCTTCCTCGCCTACTGCGTGGCCACCTCGCTCGGCTGGGACCTGGGCCGCGCCGTCCTCACCGTGGTCCTCACCCTCACGATCGGGCCCACCCTGCTGAAGGCGCTGCGGCGGGCCACCCGGCGTGCGGCCTTCGAGGCCCAGGTCACATTCGAGGTCCGGAAGGAGTGAGGGCGCCCACAGGACCTCGGTCCTGTACGACCCGGCCCCGTAGGGCGTGGTCCCCCGCCCGGGCCCCGTCTCCGGCGCAATGTCCGGGGCCTTCGTCCCCCGGGTACTACGCAGGGTCGTACCGGCCGTCGTTGCGCGGCCCGGACCCCGTCGCCCACGATGGATGACGTCGCCGAGCACCGCAGCGTCCGCCCCGACGGACCGCGGTCGACGAGTACCGGTCCCGCACGTCAGGGCCGGCCGCGACCTCCCCGTCCCCGACGTTAGGTTCCACGTGTCGTTCGCCCGTCGCATCCTCGCTCAGCCCCGTACCACCCGTCGCAAGGCCGCCGTCACCGGCGCCTCCGTGCTGCTGGGTGCCACCGGACTGGCCCTCGGCGTGACCCCGGCGATGGCCGCTGCCCCCGCCGCCGCTCCGACGGCCGCGGCGAGCGCGCAGGACACGGCGAAGAAGATGATCGACGACAACGCCCAGTACGAGTGCTTCAACAAGATCGTGGACCACGAGAGCGACTGGGACGTGCACGCCTCCAACGCCTCCTCGGGCGCGTACGGCCTGGTCCAGGCCCTGCCGGGATCGAAGATGGCGTCGGCGGGCTCCGACTGGCAGACCAACGCCAAGACGCAGATCAAGTGGGGCGTCGACTACATGGAGGACCGTTACGGCAGCCCGTGCGGCGCCTGGGACTTCTGGCAGTCCAACGGCTGGTACTGATCCCGCCGCACCACTGACATCAGCATGCCGAAGGGCCCCGACCGGTGAATCGGTCGGGGCCCTTCGGCATGCGCACCCGTTCCGTCCGGCCCGGCCCCCCGTACGGCCTGACCACGGCACGCAGGGATCATGAGCCGCATGCATGACCTGCTCTCCGCCTTCGCCCCCATCTGGACGCTGACCGCCATCGGTTACGCAGCCGGGCGGGGGCGGCTTCTCGGGGAACAGGCCGAGGCCGTACTCGGCCGCTTCGTCTTCCATGTGGCCATGCCCGCGGCCTTGTTCATGATGGTCTCGGACGCACGCCTGGGTTCCTTCGTGAACGCGACGGTGATCGCTTTCGCCGCGGGCACGGTACTCGTCTCCGGTCTCGGCCTGCTGGTGGCCCGGCGCTTCTTCGGCCGCAAGACGGCCGACGGCGCGATCAGCGGGATGGCCTCGGGCTACGTGAACTCGGCCAACCTCGGCATTCCGGTGGCCGTCCAGGTGCTGGGCGACGCGTCGTTCGTCGCCCAGGTCATCCTGTTCCAGGTGCTGGTGGTGTCGCCGGTGATCCTGACGCTGCTGGACTCCGGCACGGACCGGGGTAGCGCCCACTGGCGTGCGGGACTGCGCCGCATGCTGACCATGCCGGTCCGCAACCCCGTCATCATGGCCTCGCTGCTCGGCGTCTGCGTGTCGGCCACAGGGCTTCGGCTGCCTGAGGTGTTCACCCACTCCTGCGATCTGCTGGGGTCCGCAGCGGTTCCTACGGCCCTGATCACGCTGGGCCTGTCGCTGCACACCCGACCGGAACCGGCGGCATGTACGGCCCCGGTAAGCCGGGCGGAACTGGGGACGGTCGTGGCTCTCAAGACGCTCGTGCAGCCCGTGATCGCCTTTGCCGTCGGCGGCCCCCTGCTCCTGGACCTCCCCGGGCCCCAGCTCCTCGCGGTCGTGCTGTGCTCCGCCCTGCCGACCGCCCAGAACGCCTTCATCTACGCCGGGCAGTACGGGCTGGACACCACGCTCGCCCGCAATTCGGTGGTGGTGTCCACGATCGTGTCGATGGCCACGCTGTCCCTGGCGGCCTGGGCGCTGGGACCGTCGCACGGCTGAGCCGTTCGAGTGGCGGCTCTGCGGTTTCGGGCGGATGCTGGACAGACGCGGCGATCCCGGCCGAAGGGGTACCAGGAGGCGGAAGTCTCCCGGTACCCCTTCGGCCACTTCCGCAGGCCCCCAAGAGTCCGCACCCGTCATCGGCGGACCGCGGCGGTGGCGTCGGTGCGGCGCCGGATCACGCCCGGCCACGGTCGGCGGGTGGTGTCACGGGTATCGGTGGCCGCCCACAGGGCGACGGCGATGAAGACCAGTTGCTCGGGAATCCTGAACCACAGGGGCGTTGCCGGGTCACCGTTGAACGGGATGCTCTCGACGGCGGCGTAGACATTGGCCGGGAACATCAGCACGAAGAGCACTGTCAGGCCGATCCCGGCCGCCCTGCGCGTCGCGGTCCGGACGAGGCCGACAGCGCCGGCGAGTTCCAGCACCCCGGTCAGGTAGACCATCACGCGGGGGAACGGGACGAAGGGCGGCACCATGGCTGCCATGTCGTCGTGACCGGGCATCATGCCCATTCCCCTGGGGGCGAAGTGCGCGGTCGCGGTGGCCACGAGCATGACAGCGAGGCCGTGTGCCGCACTGGTTCGCCAGCCCGCGAACCGGCCGACACCCAGCAGGCCGAGGAGGCGACATCCCAGGGTCGGGCCGGCAAGGAGCATGAGGGTTCCGAACACAGGTGACCTCCGACAGAGACGGAATGAGCTGGGCGAACAGGACTGCACAGGAGGGGTTCAGTCGCGTCGCGGCGTGAACTCCAGGCGTGGCGGCCGTCGTTACCGTGCGCACCGGTCGAACAGCGCTGCCATGAGCTCGATGCTGCACCGGCTGCGAGCTCCGGATCCCCAACTCCCCCTGCCACGCCGCCATCCGACACCGCCCTACACTGGCCCGGTGGATTCGGTCACGCTGGACGCACTCGATCTGCGACTCCTGCACGCCCTCCAACTCGACGGGCGCGCAGCCTTCAGCCGGATCGCCGCCGTTCTCGATGTCTCCGACCGCACCGTGGCCCGCCGCTTCGGCCGGCTCCGAACCACCGGGATCGCCCGCGTCGCCGGAGTGACCGACAGCCACCGCACCGGCCGTGCCGACTGGTTGGTGCGCCTGCGCGTCCCGCCTTCGGCCGTCGTCCCGCTCGCCCGCACGCTGGCCCGTCGCCCCGACACCGCCTGGGTGACCCTCGCTTCCAGCGGCACCGAGATCATCTGCGTCTTCCACGTCGCCGAGGAGGGCCCGGCACCCCTGGGCGCTCTGGGCCGCCTTCCGCAGGGCACGCGGATCGACGCGCAGCGACTGTTGGGCCCGGCGATGGACCACCGCTGGACAGGCCGGACATCGGCGCTCACCGAGGAGCAGATCGCCGCGCTGAGGCCGGCTTCGACCGCCGGTACCGCTCCGGTCCCCCTCACCGACCTCGACCGCCGGCTGCTCCCCGCCCTCGCCGCGGACGGCCGTGCCGCCTACCCGGATCTCGCCCGGCAGGTCGGCTGGTCGGAATCCGCCGTCCGCCGCCGTCTGGACGAGCTCCGGCGGTCGGGTGTCCTCCGGTTCGACGTCGAGATCGACTCGCGCCTCTTCGGCTTCTCCGTGCAGTGCCTGCTCTGGCTGACCGTCACGCCCGCCCGGACCGGCAGCGTCGCCCGGGCCCTGGCCGCCGATCCCGAAGCGGCTTTCGTCGGCAGCACGACCGGCCCCCACAACGTGTTCGCCATCGCCGTCTGCCGGGACGCCGGTGCCCTTCACACCTATCTCACCGACCGCATCGGTTCACTCGACGGCGTCGACCGCATGGAAACCGTGCTGGTCACCTCCTACACCAAACGTGCCGCCCAAGCCCGATAGGACCTGAGCACGTCAGCGTTCGCTGCCCACCGGTTCACCCATCGGGCTCCCGGCATCCTCCGCACGCCCGGCTCCGGCCGCGGGACCCTCTGCCGCGGCCGGCTCGCGCCGGAGCGTGCGGGGCCCGGACAGCACGTACGTCAGGCCGAAGCCCATGCCCACGACGGCCGCGCCGCCGACCGCGTCCAGGACCCAGTGATTGCCCGTGGCGACGATGGCGGAGACCGTGAAGAGCGGGTGCAGCAGGCCGAGCGCCTTCATCCACGCCTTCGGCGCGAGCATCACGATCACCACACCGCACCACAGCGACCAGCCGAAGTGCAGCGACGGCATCGCCGCGTACTGGTTGGTCATCGAGGTCAGCGTCCCGTAGTCCGGCTTGGCGAAGTCCTGGACGCCGTGGACGGTGTCGATGAAGCCGAGGCCCGGCATCAGCCGCGGCGGGGCCAGCGGGTAGAGCCAGAAGCCGATCAGGGCGAGGACCGTGGCGAAGCCGATGGAACTGCGGGCCCAGCGGTAGTCCGTGGGCCTCCGTACGTACAGCACGCCGAGGATCGCGAGCGGCACGATGAAGTGGAACGTCGAGTAGTAGTAGTCGAAGAAGTCCCGCAGCCAGGTGATTTCCACGACCGCGTGGTTGGCCCAGTGCTCGATGTCGATGTGGAGCCACTGCTCGAGGGAGTGGATCTGCCGGCCGTGCTCCTCGGCCGTGGGGCGGCCCGCGGTGGCCGCCAGCCGCACCTTCGCGTACGCGGAGTAGACGACCCGGATCAGCAGGAGTTCCAGCAGCAGGTTGGGCCGGCTGAGCACCCTCCGCCAGAACGGCAGCAGCGGCACGTGTCGGAAGCGCGAGGCGACGGGCTGGGCGTAGTCCGTGGGGATCGGCCGCTGCCAGTGCGGCGAGGTGCGCGACAGGAACGGCGCCACGCAGGCCGCGCCGAGCGCCGCGATGAGCAGCACGTTGTCGCGTACGGGAAGGAGCGCGCCGATGTTCGGCAGCAGCATCTTCCCGGGCAGCGTGAGGACGAGCACCACGACGGCCGGCCAGACCAGCCGGTCCGACGCCCGGGTGCCGACCCGTCCGACGACGGCGAGGAGGACCCAGAGCAGCTGGTGCTGCCAGGCGGTCGGCGAGACGGCGACGGCCACACAGCCGGTGACGGCGACGGCGAGGAGCAGCTGTCCGTCCCGGGCGTAGCGCACCGCGCGCCGCAGCCCGATGAAGGTGACGGCTGCGGCCAGGGCGAGGAAGAGCGCGATCTCCAGGGGGCCTTCGAACCCGAGGCGGAGCAGCGCGCCGTGCAGGGACTGGTTGGCCAGGCTGTCCGGGCTGTCGCCGAGCCCGGCGCCCGCGACGTGGTGGACCCAGTAGGTCCAGGAGTCGTGCGGCATCGCCGCCGCGGCCAGGGCGGTGCAGGCGGCGAACGCGGCACCGCCGGTCACCGCGGCCTGTCTCCGGCCGGTGAGCCAGAGCAGCCCGGCGAAGAGCAGGACGACCGGCTGGAGGGCCGCGGCGATGCCGATGAGGACACCGGGGAGGCGTTCGCCGCGCACGGCGAAGCAGGCGACGAGCACCAGCAGGACGGGCAGGATGCTGGTCTGTCCCAGGTACAGGGCGTTGCGGACGGGCAGCGACAGCATGAGCAGGGCGATCGCGACGGGCGCCGCGAGGAACGTGGTGCGGCGGCTCACGGGGGTGGGCAGGGCGCGGGCGGCGACCAGGCCGAGCGCCGCGACGAGCAGCAGGGACCCGAAGGTCCACACGACGCCGAGGGTCTGCTCGGCCGAGGCCGTCAAGGGCTTCAGCACCAGCCCCGCGAAGGGGGTACCGGTGAACCGGCCGGAGTCGTACACGGATCCGGCGACGTGCAGGACCCCGTTCTCACCGATCCAGGTCTCCAGGTCGGTGAGGCGTTCGCCGGGCGGCTGCCGCAGCACCACCGCCATCTGCCGTACGGCCAGCACGGCCACGAGCAGCCAGAGCACGGTCCTGGCCGCCCCGGTCCTCGCCCCCAGGTCCGCCGTCGTGTTCCCCCGCACACTGCGCTCCGCTTCTGCCACGCGCGCCGCCCCTCCCACCGTTCGTGCACCGTCCCCTCGACCCGGGTATGTGCGGATGAAGCCTCGCATTGCCCCATCACGAAGACACAATCACCCCCTCTTCACCTGACTGACACCCCGCTTTTGCCCGAAAGAATGCTCAGAACATGAAAGCCGTCCCTGTGCGGCGCCCGGAGTCGGGCGGTCCGGTTGCCCGTCAGCCCTCGTACGTGGGGGCGCCCGCCTGCCAGCCCGCGAACAGGGGCACGTCCGCGGAGCCGTCCAGGACGACGATCCCGAACGGGCGGTCGAACGCGAGGTGCCGCACCACCCGCGGCCGGGGCGCCGCCGCGCGCCGCATCGCCACGACGGTGACCGCGGCGGCCTCCACACCCTCCTCGGCGATCTTCAGCACGGCCTCCTGGACCACCTCCGAGATGTGGAGGGGCTGGGGCGACAGTCCCGAGAAGTCCGCTTCGGCCGCGCTGGTCGCGAGCCGTACACCGAGCGCGGGCAGCTGTTCGGTGACCTGGACGTGCGTACGCAGGGTGAATCGAGGAACTCCGATGGTCACCTGGTCGGCATCCAGCGGGGCACCCCCCTCCCGAGGGGCCCACGCGAGCGGCAGGACCTGCGCCGCCCCCGCGCCGGGCTCCCCGAGGGCGAGCCTGACCCGTGCCGGAGCCGCCCCGCCCGGCTCCGTACGGCAGCGGAGCTCCACGACGTTCGCGCCCGCCACCGTCCACGCGTCCCGAAGCGGCACCGTCGCGTGCATCGTCGCTGCCGGGCGGGTCCTGCCCGCCGCGTCGGTGAACGGGACCTCACGGGTGCGGTTCACGTCGAACGGGGTCTCCCAGAGCGCCTTCAGGGCCAACGCGTTGACCAGCGCGAGAGCGACACCGTCCAGCTGCAACGGCAGCCGTTCGATCAGGCCGCCGGTCCGCTCGCGCACCCAGGCGTCGATCTCGCCCGTGCCGACCGGCCCGAAGCCGATGTCCGGCAGCGCGTCCGTGTACTCCTGACGGACGGGCACCCTGCTCCACACCCGGGTCGCCACCCTCAGCGCCTCGGTACGCCCCCACTCCCGCGCCGCCTCCGTCACGACGGCGGCCGCCTCCACGTCCGCCACCCCGAGCAGCGCGCGGAGTTCACCGGCCGTCGCCCCGCGGGCTCCGGCCGCGACGGCGGCCATAGCCAGCCACAGTCCGGCCGGCGAGCAGACGAAGCCGTCCTGCGGACCCGCCCCCGCCAACTCCCGTATCCACTGCTCGCCGAGCCGCTGCACCACTGCCGCCCGGGTCGCCGGGTCCGAGTCCCGCACCATCGCTGCCCCCTGCACGTATTAATGGTTCGTCATCCGGTCACACCCGAGCCAGAATGAACCAATGACCTGGATCGTCGCCCCCGAACGCTTCGACACGCCCGATGCGGAGCTCCTGCGCAGGGACTACTACGACGAGGTGGCGAGCCGCTACTGGGGACGGCCGGCGACCACCGGTGAGATCGACGAGGGGCTGACCGGCGACGGCGTCGAACTCCTCGCGCGGCCCACCGGCGAGTTCCTCGTCGGCCGGTACGGCGGCAAGGCGGCGAGCTGCGCGGGGCTGCGCCTGGCCGACGCGGGGACCGCGGAGCTGACCCGGGTGTTCGTACGCCCCGGGTTCCGCTCCACCGGGGGCGGCGGGCTGCTGCTGGCGGCGATCGAGAGTGCGGCACGTTCCTTGGGAGTGCGGCAGATCCGGCTGGACACCCGCAACGACCTGGTCGAGGCGCGCGGGCTGTACGCGAAGCACGGCTACCGGGAGGTTCCGGCGTTCAACCAAGGGCCGTACGCGGAGCACTGGTTCGCCAAGGAGTTGTGAGCCCGCGTCACGCGTCACGCCCATGTGCTGGGACCGGTGAGGCCACCATGCCGTCAGGCCAAGTGGTCGCGGGGCGGTTCGGGCATGTGCGGCCGTTCCTTGCTCGACCCGCTCACCTCGGCGGTGAGCTCCGCCACGAGATGCACCAGGTCGGTGGGCCGCTCCGGACCCCACCAGTCCCCCAGCATCTCGGCCAGGGAGTCCTCACGGGCCTTCGACAGCTTGACGACGGCCTCGGCGCCCAGGTCGGTGAGCACCATCTGCAGGCCCTCGCGCCGGACCAGGCCGCGCCCCTCCACCTGGCGGGACGCCTCGGTGATCACCCGCAACGGCACGGGGGCCGCCTCCGCGAGCCTGGCGGGTTCGACGGTGCCGTGCCGCTTGATCCGCAGCAACAGCCAGCTGGACGCGGGCAGCAGGTCGTACCCGGCCCTGGCGGTGATCTTCTCGTAGATCTCCCGGCGTCCCTCCCGGGTGGCGAGCACCGAAAGGGCGCGGGCGCACTCGTCGTACGAGGAGCGGTGGACCGGGTTCGACGCCAGGGTCTCGCTGGTGTCGGGGGCCGTCACGGAACCGCGCAGGGGGTCCTCCCTGAGGAACCAGGCGACGACGAAGGCGACCACGACGACGGGGGCCGCGTAGAGGAAGACGTCGGTGATCGAGGTCGAGTACGCGCTGAGGACCGAGGGGCGCAGGTCGGCCGGGAGCCGGCTGATGGCCCGTGGGTCGGCGGCAAGGGCTTCGGCGTCGACCCCGGGCGGCAGGGAGCGCCCGGCGAGCGCGTCGCCGAGTTTGCCGGTGAGCCGCGTGGTGAAGATGGTGCCGAAGACGGCCACGCCGAACGAGGCGCCGATGGACCGGAAGAAGGTCGCTCCGGACGTGGCGACGCCGAGATCCTCGTAACTGACGGCGTTCTGCGCGACCAGCACCAGCACCTGCATCACCAGGCCGAGCCCGGAGCCGAAGACGAAGAAGCAGATGCTCATCTGCCAGGTGGAGCTGGTCTCCGACAGCTGGTGGAGCAGCATCAGACCGGCTGCGGTGAGAGCGGTTCCGACGAGCGGGAAGACCTTCCAGCGGCCCGTCCGGCTGACGATCTGTCCGGAGGCGGTCGAGGTGATGAGCATGCCGAAGACCATCGGCAGCATGTGCACACCGGACATCGTCGGTGTGATGCCGTGCACCACCTGGAGGAAGGTCGGCAGATACGTCATCGCACCGAACATCGCGAAACCGATGATGAAGCTGATGACGGCGACGAGGCTGAAGGTCCTGATCCGGAACAGCTTCAGGGGCAGCACCGGTTCGGCCGCCCGGCGCTCGACGGCGATGAACGCCACGAGGAGCACCACGGCAAGGACCGCGAGGGCGACGATCTTGACGGAGTCCCAGGCCCAGGTGGTGCCTCCGAGTGAGGCGACGAGGACCAGGCAGGTGGCGACGGAGGCGATGAGGAAGGTGCCCAGGTAGTCGATGGTGTGCTTGGTGCGGCGGACCGGAATGTGCAGCACCGCCGCGATGACGAGCAGCGCGACGACCCCGACGGGCAGGTTGATGTAGAAGACCCAGCGCCAGCTGAGGTGCTCGGTGAAGAAGCCGCCCAGCAGCGGCCCCAGGACACTGGTCACACCGAAGACCGCGCCGAACAGCCCCTGGTACTTGCCACGCTCGCGCGGCGCGACGATGTCTCCGACGATGGCCATGGACAGCACCATCAGCCCGCCGCCGCCGAGTCCCTGGAGCGCGCGGAAGCCGATCAGCTGCGGCATGTTCTGGGCCATGCCGCAGAGGGCCGAGCCGATGAGGAAGATGACGATGGCCGTCTGGAAGAGCTTCTTGCGGCCGTACTGGTCGCCGAGCTTGCCCCAGAGCGGGGTCGCCGCCGTCGCCGCCAGCATGTAGGCGGTGACCACCCAGGACAGATGGTCCAGGCCGCCCAGCTCGCTGACGATCGTCGGCAGTGCGGTGGAGACGATGGTCTGATCGAGTGCGGCGAGCAGCATGCCGAGGAGCAGTGCGCCGATGGCCACCAGGACACTTCGCCGGGACCTGCCCTCGCCCGGTGCAAGGGGCTGCGGGCTCAGCTGCTGGGCCATGAACGTCTCCTCGGGTCCGCTTCTCCCCCATCCTGGCCGCTGTGTCCCGTTATGGCCTGCCGAGCAGCGGTGCGGGCGTTGGGCTTCCCTGCGGCGGCCTGCATAATCGCAGCAGTTCAAAGGGGAGGGGAACCCACGATGACCGGACATACATGCCCGGAGTGCGGCGGCGAGCAGAGTGCGAGACCGGGACCCGGGGGTGCGGGCCCCGGGAGCACGGGGCACCGGTGTGCCTGTGGGGCCCGTGCGGACCGGTCGCCCGGCGAGGAGCACCGGGCCGCGTTCTCGGCCGAGATGGCCGCGGCCGAGGACTTCGACCCGCTCCGGATCCGGCCGTACGTGACGCTGACGAGCGACGCCGGGCAGGAGCACGCCGCGCCCGCGACGGCCACGACGATGCCGATCTTCATGGGCGGTGCGGCGGGTGCCGGTGCGACGGGTGCCGGCGCGGCAGGTGCCGGTGCGAGGGGAGGCACCGCGGGCCCGTTGCCCGACGCCGTCCCGGCGGACGAGACCCGTCGGCGTACCGCCGCCGCCTACGCCGGCAGCGGCCCCGAACCCGTTCAACCGCGCCGACGGCGGCCGTTCGCCGTCCTCGCCGCGGGAGCCGCTGTGGCCGCGGTGGTGGGGACGGCCGCCTTCGCGGGCGGCCTGTTCGACAGGGACGACAGCCGGGAGGAGGCGCTGCCCGAGGTCGCGACGAGCGTCCCGGACGCGAGCGGACCTGCGGGCTCCGTGTCGGAGTCGCCGTCCGCGTCCCCCTCCGCGACACCCTCACGGTCCGCCTCCGCGTCGGCGTCGTCGTCCCCCTCGGCGTCCGCGTCGAAGAGCCCGTCGGCGTCGCCTTCCGCCACTGCCTCGCGGACACCGTCGCCCTCGGCGACCCCGACGCGGTCCGTGGACGAGACGTCGGCGCCGCCCGCCCAGATCGCCGGGCCCACGCTGCGGCGCGGGGACGAGGGCGCGGAGGTCGCCGAGCTCCAGCGCCGGCTGCAGGAGATCTGGATCTACCGGGAGCCGGACGACGGGGAGTACTCGGAGCGCGTGGAACGGGCTGTCCGCGAATTCCAGACCTGGGTGTCGGTCCGGAACGATCCGCCGGGTGTGTACGGGCCCGAGACCCGTCGCGCACTGGAGGCGCAGACGACCGGCGAGGGGCGGCGGTCCTGACGCGCGGATGGACGGGGAGTGCGGCCCTGGCGTACGGGAGGGGGCGCCCGGGGCCGGGTGGACAGGGCGGCCCGGTCCGCGGGATTGGCGTTCCGGCGACGGTTTTTGTATCGTGGTGGAACAAAGTGGCCTCCGCCCGTTTCCCCTGACCGGCGGGCGGGGCCGCTTGTTCTCTTGACCTGCCCCGTGCCGGTCGCACCCCCCGCGCTCTGGAGCCCGCCGATGTCGGCCACCGTCCTCGAAGCCCGCGCCCTCCTGTTGGACATGGACGGCACCCTCGTGAATTCCGACGCGGTGGTGGAGCGCTGCTGGCGACGATGGGCACTGAAGCAGGGCCTCGACCCCGAGGCGGCCCTCAAGGTGGTCCACGGACGCCAGGGGTACGCCACGATGGCCGCCCTGCTGCCGGACCGCCCCATGGAGCAGAACTACGCGGAGAACCGGGTCATGCTCGCCGAGGAGACCGCCGACATCGACGGCGTGGTGCCCATCGGTGGCGCCGCCGCCTTCATGGCATCCCTCGCCGGCCTGCCGCACGCGCTCGTGACCTCGGCCGACGCGGCGCTCGCCCGGGCCCGCATGACGGCCGCTGACCTGCCGATGCCGGAGATCCGGGTCACAGCCGAACTGGTCGGCGCCAGCAAGCCGGACCCCGAGGGCTTCCTCAAGGGTGCGGCCGAGCTGGGCTTCGACCCGGCGGACTGCATCGTCTTCGAGGACTCCGAGGCGGGCATCGCCGCCGGCCGGGCGGCCGGCATGCGGGTCGTGGGCATCGGCCCGCGCGCGGCAGCGCTCTCCCCGGACGCCCACGTCGAGGACCTGACGCAGCTCCGGGTGGAAGCGGTCGGCGACGGTTCGATCCGTCTGCACATCGACGCCCGCTAGCCGCACCCCCTCGCACCCCTCGCATTGCTCGCGCGCTTCACGTCGGCGCGCCACACCCCGCACGCCCCGTCCGCCTCACGCCCTGTCCCTCGCACGCCGCACGTCTCATCCGCGGCGCAGGCGCCCCCGCGCCACCAGTTCCAGGACCAGCGCGACGGCAACCGTCTGCACCGCCATCAGTGCCACCAGGACGAACAGCTGCACGGCGCCCGCCTCCACGGGTGAGGCGCCGCCCAGCAGCATGCCCACGAAGGCGCCGGGGAGCGTGACGAGCCCCACGGTCCGGGTCTGGTCCAGCCCCGGCAGGAGCGCGTCCGACGCCGCCGGACGGGCGATCTCCAGCCGGGCGTCCCGGTCGGGAAGGCCGAGCGCCATGCCGGCCTCGACCTCACCCCACCGGGTCCCGAGTTCGTCCAGCGCGCGCCGCCCGCCGAGCACGGTCGCGGTGAGCGCGCCCCCGATGAGAATGCCCGTGACCGGGATCAGCGCGATGCCCCGCACCGGGACGAGCCCGGTGAGCAGCAGCGCACCGACCACGGGGACGACTCCGGCACCGATGGGCAGCGCCGCCCACCACCAGGTGCGGTTGGTGGTGATCCGCCGCCCGGCCGTCCACACCGCCACCGCGAACATCAGCGCCAGGAAGCCGAGGAGCGGCCCCGCCGAGCGCACCACCCAGCCGATGAGCAGGGAGACGACGGTGAGTTGCACCGCGGCCCTCAGCCCGGCGACGACGATCTCCCTCGCGCGCCCGAGCGAGGCCCCTGCGGCAACGATCGCGGCGAACACCAGGAGCACGGCGAGAGCGATACCGAGCGTGGGAGTGACCGGAAGCAACACCCGGCCAGCCTAGGTGTTTTGGGTACCCCGCCTGCTCACACCGCCACGAACCACCCGGAACGGGATCGCGCGTGCCCGGCCGGGTCGTCCCGCCGCCGGATCCCTTTCTCGAACAGACTTCGGGCCGGACGTCAGACCGAGCCGCCCTACCCCTTGATGTGACGTGCGCATGTCGCCACTCTGTTACCTGGCGACCATCCCCTGGAAATCCGGCGCCGCCACGATGACCATGCCCACAGGTCGCCCGCCCAAGTTCCCCCCACATCAAGGGAGTTCTTATGTCCGGTATCTACGCGCGTCGCATAGCCGTCGTCGCCGCCTCCGCCGCACTCGCCGCCACCACCGGGCTCCTCTCCGCCCCGGCCGCCCAGGCCGCCATGCCCACGCCGGTCAGCGCGTCGACCGCCCGCACGTACCTCGGCCAGCTCACCGTCTCCGCAGAGGGCTCCTCCACCGGCTACAGCCGCGACAAGTTCCCGCACTGGATCACCCAGTCGGGCGCCTGCAACACCCGCGAGGTCGTCCTGAAGCGCGACGGCACGAACGTCGTCCAGGACTCCGCCTGCGCCGCGACCAGCGGCAGTTGGTACTCGCAGTACGACGGCGCCACCTGGACCGCCGCCGCCGACCTGGACATCGACCACATGGTCCCGCTGGCCGAGGCATGGCGCTCCGGCGCGAGCGGCTGGACCACGGCCCAGCGCCAGGCCTTCGCCAACGACCTGACCCGCCCTCAGCTCATCGCGGTCACGGACAACGTCAACCAGTCCAAGAGCGACCAGGACCCGGGCGAGTGGCTGCCGTCCCGCACCGCGTACCGCTGCACCTACGCACGCGCCTGGGTGCACGTGAAGCACTACTACGGCATGAGCGTCGACTCGACCGAGAAGAGCGCGCTGCAGTCCGTGCTGAACGGCTGCTGACACCGAGCGGCCGCGGAGCCGCTCCCCGGCAGGCTGCCGCTGGGCAGGGACCCGCGGAGCGGAACCAACACGCCCTCCTCCGTCGTTCCGTACCCTACGGAGCCATCGGTCACGGCGACCCGTACCGTACGGAGCCATCGGTCACGGCGACGCGAGGAGGGCACACATGGCCGGGCTACGCCTGGGACCACTGCTGCGGTACGTCGACTGGGAGTCCGGTTCCCGGGCGACGGTCTGGGTCGAAGCGAGCCGGCCCTGCACGGCCGAGGTCCGCTGCGCGGACGGCGCGTCGGGTTCCACCCCGACCTTCGCGGTGGAGGGGCACCACTACGCGCTGGTCGTGGTCACGGGCCTGACGCCCGACTCGACCACGGCCTACGAGGTGCTCCTCGACGGCCGCCGCGTCTGGCCGCCCGAGGATTCCGGCTTCCCCGCGAGCACCATCACCACACCCGCCGTTCCGCAGCCCGAGGAGGCCGGACCCGTCCGGATCGCCTTCGGTTCCTGCCGCTGGGCGGCCCCGCCGAAGCCGGACCACGACCCGCGCTCCCGGCTGCGCAGTGGAGACCCCATCGGCCCGGACGCCCTCGACACCCTGGCCGTCGAACTCGCCAACGACCCCACGGCCGTACGCCCCGACGTGCTCCTCCTGCTCGGCGATCAGGTGTACGCGGACGAGACGTCGAAGGCCACCCGGCGCCGGATCGCCGCACGCCGCGACCTGAACGAGCCTCCCGGCGCGGAGGTCGCGGACTACGAGGAGTACACCCACCTCTACGACGAGTCCTGGCGCGACCCGGACGTGCGGTGGCTGCTCTCCACGGTCCCCAGCTGCATGATCTTCGACGACCACGACGTCATCGACGACTGGAACACCAGCGCCGCCTGGCTCGAGGACATACGCCGCACGCCCTGGTGGCACGAACGGATCGTCAGTGGCCTGATGTCGTACTGGGTGTACCAGCACCTCGGCAATCTCTCCCCCGAGGCCCTGGAGGCCGACCCGCTGTACGCGGCGGTGCGCGCCGTCCCGGACGCCACCGAAGTACTGCGGGACCATGCCGCCCGGGCCGACGCCGATCCCACACACACCCGGTGGAGCTACCGGCGTGTTTTCGGCCGAGTACGGCTGCTGATGGTGGACACCCGGGCGGCCCGCGTTCTCGGCGAGCAGCAGCGGTCGATGCTCGACGCGGGAGAGGCACGCTGGGTGCGCGACGAGGCCCTCGCCGACCCTGACGCGTACGACCATCTACTGATCGGCACGTCGCTGCCGTGGCTGCTGCCGCCGCTCATCCATGATGCGGAGAGCTGGAACGCCGCGCTGTGCCGGGGCGAGCGCGGCGGCCCGGACGGGCGCTGGGCGCGCTTCGGGGAGAAGGTACGCCGCGCCTCTGACCTGGAGCATTGGGCGGCCTTCCCCGAATCCTTCAACGAGTTGACGGAACTGCTGCGGCAGGTGGCCGGTGGGCCCCACGCTCCTGCCACGGTTTGCGTGCTCTCGGGCGATGTGCACCATGCGTACATCGCCGAACCCCACTGGCCAGATCCCGTACCGGGCGCCACTCCAGGCGCACGCATACTGCAGTTGACCTGCTCCCCCGTGCACAACTCGATCCCCGCCACGATAAGAGCCGGATTCCGTTTCGGCTGGAGCACGCCCGGCCGGTGGCTGGGACGCGCGCTGGCGCTCCACGGCCGGACGGGAGCGCCGCCGATGCGCTGGCGCAGGACGGGCGGACCATGGTTCGGCAACCAGCTGATGGCCCTCACCCTGCATGGCCGGAAAGCTGCGCTGACATTGGTTCAGGCCAGACAACGGCCCACAGGCGCGCAGCTGGAGACCGTCCTGGAGCGCACTCTGACGTCGAACAACTGACCGCTTTCGGCCAGTTGCGAATATGTTGAACTTGCAAGTAATAATGAGGTCTACCTAACCTGAAGGGCCCCGATCGGTTCACGTCCCCAGACCGAAGGAGCCAACCCCCCATGTCCGCACGTCTGAACAGGGCACAGCCCTACGCACTCGGACTCTTCCGTGCCGTCATCGGTTTCCTCTTCGCCTGCCACGGCGCCGCCTCGCTCTTCGGCGTCCTCGGCGGCGCGATGGGCGGCGGCACCGTACCTTCCGGCACCTGGCCGGGCTGGTACGCGGCCGTGATCCAGCTCGTCGGCGGCACCCTGGTCGCGCTCGGCCTCGGCACCCGCATAGCCGCCCTCGTCGCCTCCGGATCCATGGCGTACGCGTACTTCAAGGTTCACCAGCCTGAATCGCTGTTCCCCCTGCAGAACGGCGGCGAAGCGTCGGCCGTCTTCTGCTGGGCCTTCCTTCTGCTGGTCTTCACGGGCCCCGGCGCCGTGGCCGTGGACCGGCTCTTCTCCTCCCGCACCGGCGCCGCCCGCGAGGACCGGCGCCCCCACGAGAACTCCCCGGTCGTCCCCGTCTGACCGGCCGGCCGCCGGCCCGGATCACGTACGCCCCGGTACCCCGCCGTCGCGGGGGCCGGGGCGCACGTGACCTGCACAACATCATCCGCCCCACGGCGAACTCCGGGGAAACGGCAGGCGTACCCTGAACCGCTGACCCTGCCGCTCCTGCCGCTCCCCTGCGACGCCGCGGTGTTGACACGGTGACATGGGGAAACGGACGGGGAGTAGAAGGTGCTCGAGAGTGTGGGTGCGCTGACCGGCAGCCCATGGATCTACGCAGTGGTCGCCCTCTCGGTACTTCTGGACGTCTTCCTGCCCGTCCTGCCCAGCGGTGTGCTGGTGATCACGGCGGCGACGGCCGCCGCGGCGAGCTCGACGACGGTCACCGCCACCGCCGACGAGGCCACGCGGCAAGTGCCTTCCCTGCTGGTGCTGACCCTGAGCGCGGCCACCGCCTCGGTGCTCGGCGACCTCGTCGCGTACCGCCTCGCATGGCGTGGCGGCGACCGTCTGGACCGGGCCATCGCCCGCTCCCGCCGTCTCACCACCGCACAGGAGCGCCTCGGCGCGGCCCTCAGCCGCGGTGGTGGCGCCCTCGTCGTCATCGCCCGCTTCGCCCCGGCAGGCCGCTCGGTCGTCTCCCTGGGTGCGGGCGCCGCCCACCGCAAGGTGCGGGAGTTCCTGCCCTGGTCGGCGCTGGCCGGGGTTGCCTGGGCGACCTACAGCGTGAGCCTCGGCTACTTCGGCGGCCAGTGGCTGGGCGCGAGCTGGCTGGGCACGGCCGTCTCGGTACTGGCCCTGTTCCTTGCGGGCGCCCTCGCGGCACTCGTCGTCCGGCGGCCCCCGCACACCCGGCGGGCACCGGTCGCCTCCGGATCCCCGGCAGGCAACTGACACCCCCGGTCCACACCTGGCAGCTTCCCGGCCGAGGGCCGGTCGCCCAGGCAGGCAGCAGGCGCGCAGGCGGTGACGACGGACCGGTCAGGTCGCCCCGGACTCACACCCGGGCGGCGCTGCCCCGGATCTCCAGGCCGTCGAGCAGCCGTTGAGTCGCCTCCGCGATCTCGGCGACGGCGTGGTCGAAGACCTCCTGGTTGTGCGCGGCGGGCGCACGGAAGCCCGACACCTTGCGCACGTACTGCAGGGCGGCGGCTGTCATCTCCTCCTCGGTGGCCTCTTCGGGGATGGCTGGCGGACGAAGCGTCTTGATGCTGCGGCACATGTCTCCAGTGTGTACCGCGGCACCGACAAGCGGCACCGACGAGGACCCGCGGCCTACCGGTCCTCGAGCCGCCCGATGGCCGGGATCACATAGCTCCCGTCGAGAACGGCCTGCTCAGGGGTGTGGAGCCGCATCACGGCCCGGAAGTCGCCGGCGGGCGCGGGCAGCCAGTTCGCCGCCCTGCCGGGGTCCGCCGGCCGCTGCCGGGACAGGTACAGGGTCAGCGACCCGTCGGGGGCGTACACGAGACCGGGGGTTCGGTCGCCGATCGCGTACCGGCCCGCCACGTTCTCGACCAGGTGGTCGCCCACGTCGTACACGGTCATGGACCAGAACGCCTCGACCGGAGGCGGCCGGCCCAGACGCAGCGCGTAGCTGTGCGCCCCGCTGAGCCGCCGGCCCCGGGAGTCGCTGCGGGTGTGGGCGCACACCGCTTCGTATCCGTGGGGCCCCCAGAGCGCCTGCCGTGCCGCCACCGCCCTGACCAGGTACGACGCCTCACGGTCCGGGATCCTCCACTCCGGCGAGCTGATCGTGCCGACGCCGAAGTGGTCGAGGTTGTGGTCGAAGAGGTGCGGGTTCATCGCCCACGCACCCGGCGCCGTGTCCGCACCCTCCCGGGCGTCGTCCCGGTAGCGGCACGCCTGCGCCACCCGTGCCCTGCCCAGCGCGAGCCCTTGTGTCAGCGCCCGCAGGAGGCCGGGCCCGGCCGACACGTACGGCGAGACGCCCTCCTCCAGCAGCCCGAGGGGCTGGAACCGGTCCTGGTAGGCACGGTCGGCGGCCGCGGGCGGGAAGTCGGCCATCCACACCCGGAGCCGTTCGAAGAACCGAAGAGCCTCGGGTACGTCGGAGTCGGGCGCGGGCAGACCGGTCCGGTGGGCATGGGCTCCCAGGTGCGTGAGCGTGAGCTCCTGTTGGAGCGCCCGGACTCGGGGCATGTCCTCCGGCCCGTCGCACGCGATGCGGCCGACGAGGGAGACGACGGAGGTGGGTGCGTCGATCACCCCCGTCACCACGTCGGGCACGGTGCCGGACCAGCCGGGCGGCACGATCAGCCAGTCGCCCTCGTCCGTGCCGGTCGCCCGCCGCCCGACATAGGCGAACGTGCCGCTCCACGCGTCCACGAACTGCAGCGCGTAGTACGCACCGCCGGTGTCCGGCACATGGAGTCTGACCGGGCCGCCGGACAGGTCGAGCTGCGCGATCGCGTCGACGGTGTCGACAGCCGCGTTCGCGACGCTGTCGGCGGGAACGGCGGGCCGGACGGCGTGGGCGAAACTGTTGAAGGGCGTCGGCGCCAGCACGCCGAAGCCCTCCTGCAGGCACGCCTCGACCGCCGACAGTGCGAGGACCAGCGGAGAGCCGTAGACGTATGCCTCGGCGGCCAGGGCAGCCGTACCGTCCCCCTCCCGGCCACCGCGCCCGCCACTCACGTCAGAAGGCCGCCTTCGTACGGTCCGTGCACAGGGCCCAGATCACGAAGGCGTCGATGGCGATCGAGACGATCGCCCACACCGGCTGGTACGGCAGCCACATGAAGTTGGCGATGAGGTTCAGCGCGGCCAGCCCGACACCCACGCCGCGGGCCCAGAGCGCACCCTTCAGGATGCCCACGCCGACGAGCACGAGGACGATGCCGAGGATCAGGTGGATCCAGCCCCAGGACGTCACGCTGAACTTGAACGTGTAGTCGTTGATGCGGGCGTACACGTCGTCGGACGCGATGCCCGCGATCCCCCTGATCACGGCCAGGACACCGTCGACGAGCAGCAGGACACCGGCGAACAACACGCCCCCGGACGCCCACGCACTGCCGGATCCGGAGCGAGGGGAGGTGCCCGGTGTGGGGGCTGACTGGGCCATGGGAACTCCTTCGGTCGTCGGACGCCCGGCCGCCTGCGCGGCCGCGGGCAGATCCGACGCTGCGCGACACGGCCCCCCGGGACTACCCGGACGCGTCCGTTCGGGTGAGGACGACGCGGACGACGACGCGCCGTGGCACAACCCGAGCCCTCCGCTCGTGCGGGCCCGGTTCAGGGGCCGCCGACGCTCACGACATGCCCCTGGGCATCGACGGTGAGGGCGACCCGCTCGACCTTGTTCGTCAGCGCGAGGCCGACCCATACGGCACCCCACACGAAGCACGAGAAGACGGTCAGCAAGGCATGCAGCACATGGTTGACGGGCTGCCCGCGCACCAGGACGGCCTGAGTCCCCGACCGGGACTCCACACGCCACCCGCCGGCGATCCGCTGGCTCACCACCCAGTCGAGGATCAGCGCTCGCTGTATGACGTCGGGCGCCGACCCGCCCGCCCCGTAGTACCCGGGCGGAGGTTCGAGGGACGCCTCGCCCCGGCGCGCTCCACGAAACCTCATGGGGCTCACCTCCAGGTATCGAGGTCTCCGCCTCGCCACTCGATCAGCTCGGGTTGGTCCAGATCGATCTCCTCCACCCCCACGGCAAGCCCGGCCTGCCGCAGAAAGGAGGCCACGTCCCCGCGCCCGTGTGCCAGCCCGACGATCTGCCCCCGCACGGTCACCCGCCGCCCGCCGGTCGGCGAGGGCGGATACACGATCACAGGTGGATGTCCGGACATGCCTCCACGGTCCCCCGCCCCCCGCCGGACCGCATCCCGGGAGGTACTTCGGCGGCTGCGGTCGTCCGCCGGGAAACCCCGGTGCACCCAGCCCTCCCTCACTGGCCCACCCTCCCGTCCACGCACTCGCGCAACAGGTCGGCGTGCCCGCAGTGACGGGCGTACTCCTCGATCCTGTGCACCATCAGCTCCCGTACGGCGATCCCGTCCTTACCAAGCCGCTCACCCAGATCCGGGTGCCGGGCCAGCGCGGCATCGGTCGCGGCCTGCTCGCGCTCCAGGTCGGAGTACGCGGCCTCGACCACGGCCCGGTCGGCGACAGCTCCGTCGAAGTCCGCGTCCCGCTGCCCGTACAGCTTCGGCAGCGGCTCCCCGTCGCCGATCCAGTTCTGCCAGTCCCGTTCCACCTCGACGAGGTGGCGGAGCAGCCCGAGCAGCGACATGGTCGACGGCGGAACCGACCGCCGGGCCAACTGCTCCGCGTCCAGGCCCTCGCACTTCATCCGCAGGGTCAGGCGGTAGTCCGCCAGGAAGTCCTGCAGCGTGGCAAGCTCGCCCTCCGAACCGGAACCTTCGCTGTTGCGGGGATCCTCGTCCGGGTCGGCCCACATGTCGGGGTAGGTGGTTGCCCGGGTCCATCGTGCGGGTTGATCATTCATGCGCCCATGCTCGACCGGGAGAACCCGGGCCCGCTACTCCTTTACGGTTGGCATCGCCGGGATGGAGAGAAGTCATTTGCGAACCCATCACTTCAGAGTGCAGAAGGGCGGCTACGGACTGTTTCTCGGGATCGCAGCCGAGGTCATCCGACCCGCTTCCCCGCCGCCCCACGGCATCCCCGTCAGCGACCGGGTCTGGCTGGACGCTTCCGAGGTCCACAACGCCTACTACGGGAGTCGGCTGACACTTACCGAGGCCGAAGTGGCCTCGCTGCAAGTCGGCCTGGGCAAGGTCTCCGGGGCCATCGAACTCGTCGAGAGCAGCCCTTGCATCCTGATCGCAGTCCGAGCACTGGAGATCGTCGAGGCCCACCACGCAGAGGTCGCTCTCGCTCCGGCAATCGCAGGGTGGGCCGAATCGGAGTGGTCTCTGGCGCCCCGCCGCTGCGACGCCGTCCGGAACCGTGCCACCGGCCGGTACACGCTGGTCTGGGACGAGTGAACTTCGGGAAGCCATGAAACGGTGAGTGCGAAGGATGCCCGAGTACTGATCATGCGCCGTGTTCGCGCGTCGCGATCCGGGCGAGCTTCGTCAGCATCATTCCGTTGCGGACCGCGACGAGGTAGTCCACGGGCAGTCCGTGCATCCGGGTGCCTGGACCCCGGAGGGGATGCCAGTCGAGGGTGAGGAGAGTGCTCTCGCCCCAGGGAATCAACGTCATGGCGATGCGGGCCGCGCCGAAGGGCTCTGCTTTCGCTTCCAGTTCCAGGCGGTGCCGGGGCTCACAGATGCGGACGACGACGGTGTCGTCGAGGTTCAGGGGACCGGCGCCGACGCGGACCTTCAGGCGGGCACCTGCTTCTGGCCAGTGCGGGTCGACGGCAAGGACCTGTTGGGTTCCTGTCACCCACTCCCCGTAGCGGTGGCCATCGGACAGCAGGCGCCACACCTCGGACGGCGAGCTCAGGATCAGACGGCAATTCCGGGCCACGCTGATCACGCTCCTTCTGGAGGGTGCGGACATGGAAAGCGCCGCCGAGATCATGTCCGGCCGCCCATGGGCTTGACCTCCAGCCTCATGCGACCGCACCACATGCACAGTCCGACAGGTCCAGACGGGTGGGCCGGCCTGACCTCTCCCACTCCACAGGCAGAAGCACCGGGCGCCCCTCGGCCGGCGGAATCGCAGGGAAGAAGGAAGGCCCAGGCTCCCGGTTCCGTACCGGGTGGCCTGGGCCTTTGTCGCATTTTGATCAAGCCGTCAAGGCTCTACGAGAACTTGCTGATCTCCCAGAAGCGGAAGACGGTCGACGCGTCCAGGGTCCATTCCAGACCGGAGACGTCGTCGTACGCCACCGCGTACTGCTTGCCCTGCCACAGCGGCAGGATCGGCAGGTCCTCCGCCACCGCGTCCTGGAGCTCGCCGAAGGCCTTCTGGGTGGTGCCCCGATCGGCCAGGGCGGTGGTGCCGGGGATGATCCGGCCGGTGATGTCGTCGTTCTCGTAGCCGTTCTGCAGGACGTTGTCCTTGCCGAAGAACGGCTGGGTGAAGTTGTCCGGGTCGGGGTAGTCAGGGACCCAGCCCTTCACATAGACCCCGAGCTCTCCGGCCGCGATCCGCTCCTCGTACTCCTTGATGGGGAGGGACTTGACCTGCGCGTCGAACAGTCCGCTCGCGTTGAGCTGCTTCGCGATCGCCCGGAACTCGTTGTCGGTGGCGGGGCCGTAACGGGTCGGCGTGGACCACAGCGTGAGCTTCACCTTGTCGGTGATGCCCGCGGAGCGCAGCACCTGTTCGGCCTTGGCCGGCTGCGGGCTCCCGCCGTACTTGTCGAAGAACGCGGTGTTGTGCGCGGTGATACCGGCCGGGACGATCGAATACAGCGGGGTGGCCGTGGAGTGGTACACCTCGCTGACGAGGGCGTCACGATTCACCAGGTACGCGATGGCCTTGCGCACGGGAAGCTTCCCGGCCACCGGGTCCTTCATGTTGAAGACCAGGTGCTGCACTTCCGCGCTGGTGCCTTCGACGATGTCGATGCCCTTGTCGGCCGCGGCGCTGGATGCCTGCAGCTGGGCGATGTCCTGCGCGGCCATACCGCGGTAGGCGACGTCGATGTCCCCCTTCTGCAGCGAGGACGCCAGCTTCTTCTGGTCGCCCCGGAAGAACTGGAGAGTGACGCCCGAGTTCTTCACCCGCGCCGTGCCCTCGTAGCCGGAGTTGACCGAGAAGACGGCCTTCGACTTGTCGAGGGACTTCAGCGCGTAGGGCCCGGAGCCGACGGCCTTGCCGTCCTTGCGCAGGCTGTCCGCCGGGTACTCGCGGTGGTCCACGATGGAGCCGGCGCCCGAGGCGATCTTGCTGGGGAAGGTGGCGTCGGGAGCTGTGAGCCGGAAGACGACCGTGCGCGGGTCCGGAGCGGTGATCTTCGCGATGGTGCTGAGCAGCGGCGCCGGACCGGCGGGGTCGTCGATCCTGATCGCGCGCTCGAAGGAGTACTTGACGTCCTCGGAGGTGAGGCTGTTGCCGTTGCTGAAGGTCAGGCCGTCACGCAGCGTGCACCGGTACACCCTGTTGCCGGCCTCGAACGCGCAGGACTTCGCCGCTTCCGGCTCAGGTATGGAACCCCCGCGGGGAAAGCTGAGCAGGGACTGGAAGACGTTGTTGAACAACAGCCAGGACCCCGGGTCGTAGCCCGAGGCCGGATCCGCGGCCAGGACGTCATCCGACATGCCCACGACGATCGAGTCGCCGCCTCCGGCGGCACCTCCGTCGGTCTGGCTTCCGCAGCCGCCCAGCAGGGCCACCGCGAGACCGGCCCCGAGGGGAGCAATTGTCCGCCGTTTGCGTACGTTCACAGAACTGCCTCTTGTTTCCGGCGGCCGCGCGGGGTGCAGTAGTCGCTGCTCCGAGCCTCGGTCCGCGTCCCCTCCAGGCATGCGGAGGCTCCGCAGATCCGGACAGGGGAGGTGAGCACCTTTTCCCCAGATCATAAGGGTGAGGCGGAAGCTCCTCGTTTGCACCCTGTGCCCTGGACCAACTGCACCTCGGCAGCCGGTCGGCACAGGGCGGCGGACGCGGGAGGCGACCGCGGGTGTGACCGGTCAACCGACGGGCGATCTGCCCCTGGTTGCGCTCGACCGCCGGCCTGCACCGCGGTCACGTCACCTGTGGTCGGAGCCCTGGCCGGTTCCCGGGACGACTCGGGCAGCTCCCGCCTTCGAGCACAGACGCCAGGGCTCCGGACGGAGCATGCCGGGTGTGATGCTCCGGTACGTAAGCGGCGCGATGCCACTCCCCCGCCGGAACCGGGGAGGAACGGAGAAGGTTCTCAGCCTACCCACGTTGACCTGGGCCTTTTCGGACGTTCTGCTGAATCGCCGACATCTGCTCCACACGTTCGTCCGGAGAGCCCGTCCGGCATCTTCAGGTGGTTGATGTGCGGCTGTCAGGATCCACCTGGCGGTGTCGGTCGCCCAGCGTCGTCGGTGTCGGCTGCGGTTGCGGACGCCCTTCGGACGGGTCGTCCGGCGGTGAGAACCCCCAGGGCACAGAGGGCAAGGAGAAGCGCAAGGCTCAGTACGTCGCAGATCACCACGACCGCGAACGGGGCATCGACGGCCATCGGCAGATGTTGCCCGATCGCGGCTGTTCCAAGCACAAGGGGAAGCCACACCGCAGTGAGCCGGTAGCGAATGCGGGCAGCACCCCGCCGCATTCCAGCCTTCTCCCGCAGACGCAAGTGCCCGCTCCCGCCGACGAGGAGAAACCCCAGACCAAGAAGCACAAACAGCCATTCCACGGTGTCTCCCCCCTGCCTTTCGTGGTCTCGTGGCTTACCTCGGCGTGTAGGCACCCGGTCACCCCGGTGACTCACAGCCTGCGACATGATCGGTGAAGTTCATCCGGCTGCGGGAGGGCGATGACCAGTCGCCCTGATTCGACACCGACCGCCGAAGTCCGCGCGCGTGACGGCAAGAGCTGGCGTCAGGGCGAGGCGGCTTCGGCACTGGCTCGCTCTGCCAACTCGCGCCCGTAGCGGACAGCCGCCAGCACCAGAGAAAGAGCTGCCAGGCAACGCACAACTCTGTCGTCCTCGACAACCAGGAAGATCAGAAGCGGCACCACGATCATCAGATTCCAGTGCGGGTGATCCCACCAGCTCTTGTTCATCATCTCGCCCCCTGAGCGGCACCCTAGCGCGCGACCGTTGCGGCCGGAACGGGCCGTTCCCCTTGTCGACCGACCGCCTGGCATCCCAGGTGGAGCGCGCCACTGTACGAACGGCCTGGCGCCCTGGGCTGCGGCTCCTGGGCCAAGGCGGTCAGGATGGGAACCCAGAACGCTCACCACGAATCCGCCGACACCCGCGAACGGCGCCCCTCCCATCCCGGAGTCACGGGGTGGCCCAAGGCCCACCCGTGACCTGCGGAAAGATCCACGACTGGGGTTACCGCGGGTTCCGTCGCCGCGCACACAGGATCGTCACCGAACCGACATACCGAGCGGTCGGAAACCCCTTACGCAAGGGCTATACCCATGAGTAACGTACGCGGACCCACCAGCGCCACCCGCTCGTCCCCCGGGGCGGCAAGGAGCAAGATCGATGTCGTACCACCAGTCTTTCCCCGGCCCACCGCCCGTACCGCAGCACCGGAATTCCGGGCGCCACCGCCAAGAGGCGGCGTCGCAGTCCTGGGAGGATGGATCGCCGTCCTGGAACACCGATCCACAAGCAGCCTGGGACCCGTCCCCGCAAGCGTGGGACTCCTCGCCGCAGGGCTGGGACTCCGCGCAGCAACCCTGGGACGCCTCCCCGCAGCCGCAACCGCCCGCCGCCACCGACGATCGTGATGATCTGCACCGGCTCGGATCGGCCTACCGCAGGCTCCGCCGCGTCGCCACCTTCACCACGCTCGGCTACTTCGCCGTCTTCCTTTTCCTGTCCGGCTACGCCCCCTCGATGATGACCAGCAACATCACCGGTGGTCTCACCACCGGTCTGGTCCTGGGGCTCCTCCAACTGCCCGTGGCGCTGGCTGCGATCGCGCTGTACGAGCGGATCGCGCGCAACCGCGTCGACCCGCTCGCCGCGGCGATCCGCGAGCGCGCCGAGCAGGCGGCCGCGGCAGCCGCGCCCCGGCCGGAACGCCAGAGCCGCTCCGGACGTCCCGTGTGGCAGCAGCCCACCGGAGGTGCGCGCGCATGACCAGCTTCAGCTCCGGGGCCCAGACCATGTCGCTGATGGCGTTCATCGCGGTCATCACCGTCACGCTGCTGCTGTGCGTGATGACCGGCCCCGATCGTGACGACCTGGACGAGTTCTACACCGGCTACCGCTCGCTCTCCCCCGTGCAGAGCGGCCTCGCGATCGCCGGCGACTACATCTCCGCCGGCACCGTGCTCGGCACCATCGGCATCATCGCGCTCGTCGGCTACGACGGCGTCACGCTCGTCCTGAGCACCGTGCTCTCGCTGGTCCTGATGATGTTCCTGCTCGCCGAACCGCTGCGTAACGCCGGCCGGTTCACGATCGGCGACGTCTTCACCCGGCGTCTCCCCGGCCCAGCCGTGCGGATCACCACGGCCGCGGTCACCCTGACCGCACTGCTGCCGCTCGTGATCTTCCAGCTCGCGGGCGCCGGCGATCTCCTCTCCGTCGTCCTCGGCTTCGACGCCGACGGCTTCAAGACCGGCGCGATCGTGTTCCTGGGCCTGCTGATGATCGCGTACGCGGCGATCGGCGGCATGAAGGGCACCGCCTTCATCCAGATCGTCAAGACCGTCGTCCTGCTCGGCGCGTCCCTCGCGATCGCCGCGCTCATCCTCAACCGCTTCGACTTCAGCCTGCCCTCCCTGCTGGACGCCGCCAAGCGCGGCAGCGGGGCGGGAGACGCCTATCTCGCCTCCGGTCTGCAGTTCGGCGGCAACGAACTCGACATGATCAGCACTCAGTTGACCGTCGTGCTCGGCGCCGCGGTGCTGCCGCAGATCACCATGCGCATGTTCACCGCACGCAGCGCGGCAGCCGTTCGGCGCTCGATGTCCTGGGCCGTGTCGACCGTCGTCGTGACCTGTCTGCTGATCGCCGTCATCGGCTTCGGCGCGGCGGCGATCGTCGGCCACCAGGGGATCGTCGCCGGCGACCCGCAGGGCAAGACAGCGTTCCTCATGGTCAGCCAGGCCGTCATGGGCACGGACCAGACGACCGTCGAGACACTGCTGTTCGCGGCCGTGGCGACAGCCATCTTCCTCACCCTGCTTGCCTCGGTCGCCGGGATCACCCTGGCCTGCGCCAACACCCTGGCGCACGACCTCATCACGCACGGGCTGCGCCGCAAGGCACAACTGAAGGACTCCGCAGAGATGGCCATCGCCAGGACCGCCGCGGCGGGCGTCGGGCTCGTGGCGATCGCGATCGCCGCCGGTGCACGGCATCTGAACCTTCAGGCACTGCTCACCCTGTCGTTCTGCATCGGCGCGTCCGCGGTCGCACCGGCCCTCATCTACAGCCTCTTCTGGCGCCGCTACTCCCGTACGGGACTGCTCTGCACCCTCATCGTGGGCACCGCCTCCGCGTTCATCCTCATGACCGGCAGCAATCTGGTGTCCGGATCGCCCCAGGCGATCTTCCCGGACCAGGACTTCAACTGGTTCCCGTTCACCACCTCGGGCATCCTCTCGGCCCCGCTGGGCTTCCTCGCGGGCTGGCTCGGCACGGTGCTCTACGAAAGCGATCCGGCCGACCAGCACATGCGGTACGAAGCGGTGGAGGAGACGATCCTGGCCGGCACACCCGCGGCGAACAACGCCTCCGCGTCCTGACGCGCCCACCCCGCCGGAAGGGCGCCCGGCCTGATGTTGCAGGCCGGGCGCCCTTTCGACTGTCCCGAGGTGCCTAGATGATCGATTCCAAGGGGTCGCCTGCGGAGGCGTGTGGGGTGGGCGGCAGCCGAGAAGCCACCGCGAGACGGCCTGGCAGCGGGCTGCCGACCTTGGTTGTCGAGGTGGGCGTCGTCCACGGCCCTGACGTCTGGCCAATGCATGAACCCCGCGAGGGCTCAGAAACTCGAGAGTTGCCATGGCGCTCAAGCGTGGAAACCATCCAACACGCGATGATCCAATCTGCTCGACACTCGCTCTGGGCGATCAACAGGCCTCGCTGCTCCGCCGCCTGATTTGCCTCGTTCCTCGTGGTGCGAGGCGATCGGGTGAAGCGGGCACTACACCCGTTATCCGTCCAGTCGGCAGGGCGTTACCTGTGTTGGCCTCCCGCGCGAACCGCGCTCCAATCCGCGCTGCTAGGGCCGAGGGAGACCTTCGAAGACAGGAGAAGCTCGGAATGGAAAAGCACGGATTGAGTCGGCGGATGTCTGCCCTCACGACGGTTCTGGGACTCGGCATCGCGCTCCCGTTTGCCACGGGGGTCACGCCCGCCCAGGCTCAACCGATCTTTGGCGTCGACAAGAGCCACGCAGGAAACTTCGCACGGGGAGGGCAGGGCCTCTACAACATTACGCTGACCAACAGCGGCGATGAGGGCGCCGGTGCGGAGCTCACGGACAACCTCCCCGCGGGTCTCACAGTCGCGAGCCTAGGGGGCGACATCACGCCTGGTTGTGAGGTCATCAACGGCGACACAACGGTCCACTGCATCTTCCCTTTCACCACGGGAGCCCCTCTCACACTCGCCGTAACCGTCAACATCGCCGACAACGCACCGTGCTCCGTCACGAACACCGTCACGGTCACCGAGACCGGAGATGGAAATGCCAGCGCCTCGGACAGTGACCCCACGACGATCACCGGCGGCGACTGCAACGGCGGCGACGGGGGCAACGGGGGGTCGATCCTGCCGATCAACCTCAACGGCGTCATCCCGATGTTCAACAACATCACGACCAACAACAACATCAACAGCCCTCACGCCAGCAACAACAGCCGCCAGGTCTTCGGCCTGAACGCACCCTGAGCGTGTAGCCCTTCCATCCGAGGAGTAAGCGGAACTCGCGGCGTGCGGTAGTACCGACCAGCGCCACCGCACGCCGTGCAGAGTCAGCGCCGAGCGCCGCCGCCCTCCACCGGGCTCACTTCCGGAATCGATTGGTGGGCGGACCAAGTGAGGCGACGAGCAGCCCTGGCCGATTCCAAAGATCGCCATCAGCGCTCCAAAAGCTGATCACCTCCCACTCGGGGACTGCCTTGACCCACCACTCACCCCGGCTTCCATCCCGTCCGCCTTTGGCCCACACACCGTGGAGCGGGCGTGGTTCAGGGCGTCAAAGGGTGGAGCGCGCCACCGTACGAACGACCATGACGCCCTGGGCCACGGCTGCTCGGCTCTGCCTGGGCCGAAGGTGGTCGGGATGGGAGCCAACAAAGCTCGCAACGAATCCGCCGCCACTCGCGAACGGCGCCCCTCCCATCCCGGAGTCTGAACGCCCCCGCCGGAGGCATGTCCTGCCTCTCCTGGTTCCCCTCGGTCAAGCTCTCTCGGGGTGGACATGCCGGACGTGGTCGCTCGATGAGGTCCTCGATGTCACTTGCGTATCGTCGCTGGATGTAAGCAGTAGCCGAGGGCCCGTGTCCGACTATGCTCCTGGTCATGAGCGAGTCAACTCCCCTTCCTGACCCGTCTGCTGCCCTCGCTGAGGCGGAGTCCCTGCGCTCAGTTCTCGAGCGCAACCGGCGGACCTTCGCCTGGAAAACGTCAGGGCTCGATGAGGAGGCTTTGCGCGCGACCACGGCCGCCAGTTCGATGACGCTCGGTGGCCTCGTCAAGCATGTGGCCCTGGTCGAGGCGGACTGGCTGGCCGTGAAGCTGGCCGGTCACGAGTACGGCGCCCCTTGGGACGCTGTGGACTTCGACGCCGACCCCGACTGGGAATGGCGCACCGGGGCCCTGGACTCCCCGGATGATGTCTACGCAGTGTGGCGAGACGCTGTCGAGCGATCGCGCGAGCTCGTCGCTGACATCATCAAGGAGCGCGGGCTCGACGGACCGGCGTCCTTCACCTGGCCGGACGGTCGCACGCCCAGCGTCCGGGACATGCTCTTGGACATGATTGAGGAGTACGCGCGGCACACGGGCCACGCGGACATCCTTCGCGAGACAGTGGATGGCCGCGTTGGCGAAGGTGCGCCCGAGGACTTCACCTTCTAGGAGATCCAATGGCTGAGGTTACGGCGGTTGGAAGTCGAGGCCGGTCTTGGCGAGGAGACCGTCGATGACGCCGGGTCGGTACTGCATTCGTTTGAGCCTGGTCTTCACCAGCGCGGTGAGCTGGTCGAGGCTGTGCTTGGTGAGGTTGGCCAGGGACCGTTTCAGGTGTGACCAGACGCCCTCGACCGGGTGAACACAGGGGCGTACGGCGGCAGCTGGTAGGCGGTCAGCCATCATCGGATGTCGATCAGCTGCCGCATGGTGCGGCTGACGTGCGTGTTCAGATTGTCCACCAGGACGATCGGGCCGCCGAGTTGCTGGTGCGCGGCGTCGAGCAGGCGTGCGTAATCAGCCTCGGTGAAGCCTTTGCGGCGGCCTTTGGCGGGGCCGCGGTCGAGGTGGGTGCGGTAGATCAGCCGGGGCCGATGGCCGGATTTCGTGCAGATCAGTGCCGCCGCGGAGACGCGTTTGGTGCCCGCGGCGGTGACCCGCACGACGCGAGTTCGGCCTCGGCGGCCCCAGGTGCGGCCTTTGGGCGGCCTCAGCCCCTGGCCGGCTTCGTCCTCGAAGCAGAGCCAGGCGCCCAGGTCCGCCGCCGTCCTTTTATGACGGGCCACTGCTCGTCCTTCCAGGCGGCGATCTTCTCCTCGTCGCGCTCGGCGACCTTGCGAGGCGGGATCTGTACGGTCCAGCCGATGCGGTGCAGCAGCAGATCCAGCCCGGCCGGGGTGTAGTCCACGCCGAACCGGCGTCGCACGACCTCGGCGATCCTCGCGAGAGTCCAGCACTGGTCGCTCCAGCCCGCATCGGCCGGGCCGGCATCCAACACCACCTTCAGCACACGTAGTTGACCCGCACCGAGCTTGCAACGCGCACCGCCGGGCCCCTGGAGACCAGTGCCTGCCGCCCACCCGAAGCCAAACCCCGCCGCCAGCGGTTCGCCGACATACGCGTCACCCTGAACCGCCGGGCCACCTCCCGGTCACTGGCACCTGCCTCGATTAGATCAGCGGCCGCCAACCGGACTCGCTCACGCCGAACCCGCTCCTCAGCCGTCAGCCCTCCGCCATCGGGATACCTCATCCCTACGGCATAGCGCGGCCCACGACAGCCGTCACGACCCCACGCGTAACCCACACCCTTAAAGATCTCTAGTTGCGCGACCGGCGTAGCCGGGACCCAGAGCGGGGCGGAGGCAGGAGCGCAGGGGGCCCCGGCGGTGAGCCGGGAAGCGCGCGACGAGCGGAGCGAGGCGCCTTGATGGAGTAGAGAAAGCTTTGCCGCGCTATGGCCCGTCACAGGCCCCCAACCATGATTGGTTGGGGGCCTGTGCACTGGTGGGCGCGGACGGTTTCGAACCGCCGACATCTGCTTTGTAAGCCTGGCAGCGGCATATGAGTCATCACCGCAGCTCAGCCTGTCTGTGTGCTGCGACGGCTGTCACCAGCTGCTGACGCCGTGGCCTTCCCCAGATGACCGTGGCTGACCGCTCGATCTGGCACGTATCTGGCACGCATGCCTAGAGCTCAACACGGTCGCTCACGACGTCGTCACCGGGCTCCCCATAGCGCAGCACGACATGGGCCGGCCGAAACGGAAGCATGCGCAACCCAGACTCCATAACCCGGAACAAGGCTTCGGCATCAGGACCATAGGCGTAGATCACAACCTCTCCCCCGCCGAACTCATTGCCGTCGACCTCACCAACACCAGCGGCTGCGACCGCGGCACCGATGGACCGTTCGGCTGCAAAGACCAATGACCTCTGGTCAGGTTCGCCGAAGTCGTCGCCGCCCAGCTGGAAGCGAGCGATCACGGCGTGTTCCGGAGTCTCGTCCGGCAAGTCAAAAAGGGCGTCCTGCATGGCTCAACCCTCCCACCGGGCTCTGACAGTCGGTCGCCAGACCGGACATCTGAGCGAGCGGCGCTCTCGCAGGAGACACCTGACCTGTAAGTTCGGCCGGACGGCCGCTCCACCCCTTCGCCCCTCGGGCGATGACGCTGTTGACGGTCGTTCGGTGCCGTTGCTGTCCACTGTCGTTGATGGCAGCTATGGATGTCAGTCTCCCAGGCGGCTCCACCACGGCCTCAGGTAGGCGGACGGCTCCGACCTCCTGACAACTGCCGCGCCGAGGCTGAAGATTGCAACATGGACGAGTGGAAGTACACCCTGCTCAACGGGGCCATTTCATCAGGTGGGGCGCTACTGGTAGGCCTGTTTGCCCTTTATGGCGTACTAAGACAAGCCGCCAAGGCTCAGGACAGCGCGTCACAACAAAGCCTTGCCCTTCTTGAACAGGTTAGTAGGTCCGCAGAAGCAACGCGAGACCAGACTAAATGGCAGCTACGGCGAGACTCTTACGCAGAGATGCTGAGCTCCTGCGACCAGTACGAGGACACCATCGACAAACTCAGCTGGTTCCTTGCAGGTCAATTTGACGAAAGCGGTTCAGTAGTTGCCGACTTCGATGAATCGTCCCACGCAGAGGAGCTATCTGATTCCTTGAGCAGAGTCAGGGCGAAGACTCACACGCTGCGACTTGAGGGGCCCAAATCGCTGGACCCACAGATCAAGGGCTATCTCCAAGAGGCGGGGACTATATATCAGATGATGCACACTTGGTCGTCATTGCTCCATGATGGCCAATATTCCGACCATGTCGATGACTGGAAATTTCAACAGGCAGATCTGATCGAGGCCAGGGAAGAACTTTTCCAAGCCATGTACGCAGTGCTTCACGAGTAACGCCCAAGAGTGAACCGCCCCTAATGGGGCACCGACGCCTGGCGTCGCAGCGACGTGCGACGCAGGGCCGCCCCTCTACTCCAGGAGGATTTCTTCCGGCCGACGGTTGGTCACGACTGTCTCATGGCTGCTGAGGACATGCTCAACGCAGGCTTGCAAGTCACCACCGTGATCATCACGGGCCATTTGACGGAGCTCGCGCACCAGGTCGAGACCGTTGACCAAGATCACTGGATACTGATCTTCGACCATCTCCAGTTGTGCCGGCTCTGAGAACGATCCGGTAGTGACGTATACGCCTATCCATCCGCGACGCAGACGAGCGACCACCCGTGCGATCTGTTCAGCAGACACCAAGCTGTCGGGCTTGATGCACTTGGCCTGGCCCAGAACTACAAGTCCAGTCCCGGCGAGCCCACTGCCAAGATCGAGACGCCCTACGAAGTCCGCGCCGCCGTCGCCTGACCGGCGGGTCAACCACCCTTCGAGATAGCTGTGACCCGATCCCCTGAGCACTCGGGCAGCAACAGCAGATGCCAATGCCTCGAAGTCATGCTTGCGCCCATCAAACCGCTTGTAGACCTTCTCCAGATCGACGGCGTCTGCGCTACCCAGTGAAGGACGCTGGTCCTTGACCTTAGTGACGCGGGCGCGCGCCACTCGCCGGCGTAGCCGCGGCAAGGCCGAGTTCCCGTGCTTGACCCACTCGCGCCACGACCGCGGCGCCAGCTCCAGTGTCTCGCAATCCTTAGCGTCCGCGTCCCGACGTCGACTGACCCAGTCTCAAGGCACCTCGTCGTTCTCCGGAGTGAGATCCAAAAGGGCGACGTCGTAGACGTAGTTGACGAATGTGCTCCTCTCATGACCGCTCCACTGCACGAGCCGTTCAGCGCGTTCCATCACACCAAGGCCACAGAACTCGACATGCCCCTTCGGCTTCCCATTACGAGACACCGAACGGAAAAGCATCAGAGGGGCGGCGCGAACCCGCCCCTCAGGGGTATGTGCCTGGTGGGCCGTGAAGGCTTCCAGTAGGACCGCGTTGCCGGTCGTGGCCCCGGGCGCTACCGCAAGGTCCGCCTTATGGTCGCCGAAGTAGCGAACGTGACCGTTGTCCATGTCGAAGACATCGTGCCAAGGGGTCTGCTCGCTGCCGGCCTTCCATGGGCTCGACCGGATGAGGACCAATGGGCGGCGTCCCGAACCGGCACCCTTCACCAACCGGGCCATACCGTTGATGCCCGATTCCAGCAGTGCGCGCTTCGCTCCCGGCGTATAGGTCGCGTGGTGGAAGTTGCGGAATCCCTCGATGAAGGTCGGCTTCGGGTCCTTGCCACTCGCGTAGCGGAAGACTTCGCCAACCCGTAGTCGCTCGCCCACAATGACTACCCCTCATTCAAAACGGCATCTCTAGGACACGCCGTGCGGCGATGGAAAAGTCATTTCGGGCATCTTCAAGTGCGTCGAGGATCACATCCACACCTGCCGGGCGAGAAGCGCCATGGCTTGCATCCTGCTCACGCTCAAGGGCACGGCGTAGATCGGCAATGCGCGCCCAAACTTCAACCGCAGAACGTTCGACTTCGGACGGCCCAACCAAATCGACCTGAGCTTGCAACCTGTAAAGGTCGCGTACCAAGGATCTCAAAGTTGAGATCTGTTCGGTTCGACTCAGTGAGCCATCTTCAGGGCCGACCTCGCCATGCCAGCCGAGTGAGACCAGAACTGGATGCAGATCTTCCACTGCCTGCATGAAAGCCAAGTAGGCTTCACGCCTCTCGGACCTGAGTGACTTTTTGAAGTCGACTACCCCCTGGTCAGCAGCCTGCTTCCGAGTTGCTATGTATGTCAACGCGGCTGCACCAAGTGTCCCGACGACACCAACACTGGCCCCCAAGACAGCCGCAAGTCCCTGATCCATGTGCCCCATTCTTCCGTCGCTGCTGGCCTCGCGAGGAACTCTCCGTCAAGGCAATGGCGCCTCTCGCTTGGCCTCATTGACCGCTGACGTCCAGCCTCGATTGCACCTGTTCGCGCACGTTGATGTCAGCCACTGATGACAGGCGCTTATGGAGGCTTGACGAGTTCATCTCTCCATCGGGTAGCGGCGCACTCGATCCGAGACGTGTTCCTCAAAGAGATCATGAGCGTGGATCTCACCGCTCAATAGGCGTTGCAAGTCGCCGGCGTCCCAGAGCAGGACGGTCCTACCGTTTGGTTCTTGGGCCGCGATGCGGCGGCAATTTTCAGTGAACCCTGACCACGCAACATAGATGCCCGCGACGACCGCGGGACGCCTGCCGAGCTTGGCGGTCAGATCAGCCAGCTCACGCGGTTGCAGGCGCCTCTGCTTCCACCGACACTCGACGACAGCCCGGAATGGTTTGTGGACGAAGAAGTCGACTTGTTCCCCCTCGCCGTTGACTCCTGGCTCCACGTCGCACCCATGCGCTTTCAGGAGTTCACCGAACCAGGTCTCGAACCGGTTTCCCCTACGGGTTCCTTGTAGCTCAGCGATGGTTTCTAGCTGGCTTCTCAGACCGGCCAGTGCCGCCTCGTTGATCTCACGCCCCATAAGGGCATTGATCGCCCTCTCCCACTGCGGCTGCCCTATCGCCACACGGGCATCTGAATCTGCTTCTTCTCTACCGGAGTACTCAGGATTCGAGCTTGCGACGTGAGGTGTCCTATCGAGGTCGAACCTCATATTGTAGTCGTCGGCCCTGTACAGCTCGTAGTCAACCCCCAAGCCGACAGCCTCGCGAACTACGCGCTCATGGTCCGCACGACTGAGCATGCTCCTTTGAGCCAGACATGCATCCTCCCACCGTTGGTCCATGACGATGCTGTCTGCGTCTGCCGGTCTGGTGAACACCCATTCCTTGGCCAACGAGACAACCACGTAGACCTCTAGGGGCCTGAGCAACGAGAAACAGTCCGAGTGTTGCTCTGCAAGGTCCTCGTACAGATCACGAACCCGGTCACGATAGGCAGCAAGAGTGCGCGTCCAGCGCTCCCGGGTGAAGTCAGGCCACCCTTCGGCGTAAACCCGCGAAGGGAGGAGTCGTGACTCCCCGAAGCGAAGCGGCTCTGTCATATAGGTCGCTCTCCAGGGTGGCTGGCACGTGACCTGATCAGCGTAATGGGCAGAGCTCGATTTTACAGCGCACACAACTTCATCAACCCACCACTCACCCCAGCTCCCATCCCGTCCGCCTTCGACCCACACGCCGTGGAGCGGGCGTGGTTCAGGGCGTCAAGGTGGAGCGCGCCACTGTACGAACGACCTTGACGCCCTGGGCCGCGACTGCTCGGCTCTGCCTGGGTCGAAGGTGGTCGGGATGGGAGCCCCCACGACGCTCACCACGAATCCGCCGGCGCTCGCGAACGGCGCCCCTCCCATCCCGGAGTCTGAGCGCCCCCGCCGGAGGCATGTCTTGAAGCCGCGGGCTTGGTTCTCGTCTCATGCCCTCCGGGCCTATCCAGTCGTGGGCGCGCGTCGGCGGCGGCAGCGCCAAGCGGGCCGAAGGCAGGAGCGCGGGCGCAGCCAGAGCCGGGAAGCGCGCCCGGCGGAGCGGAGCGCAGCCGGGTGCCTTGATGAGGTAGAGAAACCTGTAACAGCTCTCGGCGTGGGTCAAGCAGAGGGCGAATCGGTCGCCAGGAGTCGACTGGTGAAACCGGCTTGGCGGAGTCGCTGGTACGCCTCGGCTACGTCGGCAGGTACGGGCTGGCGGATCATGAATCCCTGGTCCGGATAGGTCATCAGTCGCTGCAGTGCGCCCACAAGCATGTCGATCACCAGACGTGCGTCATCGATGGAGTCCACGTACTCGTCCAGAGTCATCGGCGTCGAAGCGCTGACGATCTCCACCTCAGGCCACAGTTTGCGGGCAGTGGCGTATGCCCGCCGCTCCTCGTACGGCTTGCTGATCAGCAGGACAGAAGCCACCCGGACGCCCTCCTCCTCCAGCAATTCCCGCGAGAAGCGGATGTTCTCACCCGTGTTGCGTGCCCTCGGTTCCACAAGGACAGCCGCGCTGGGAACACCCAACTCGAGTGCCCGCTCTCGGTAGTGCACTGCTTCCCCGCGGGGCATCCGCTCCCGGGTCGTAGGGCTCGTGGCTCCGGTGAAAAGCAGGAGCGGCACCAATCCGCGGTGATACAGATCTGCCGACGTGTCGGCCACTCCCAGATCGTGGCTGCCGAGCCCGATGGCAACGGAGCAGGGTTGGAGGGCGTGGCCCATCTGGTGGTAGTCCCAGATGCGCCGAGCGTCGGCCCAGTCCTGTGCGGAGATCACTACGAGTCTTCCTTGTCCGTCGCCGAATCAGGCACCTGAAACTCGTATTCCCAGGCGAAGCGCGATGCCGCGTGCACTCCGATGGCGAACTCCACTACCGTGCCGTCGGCCGTGTACGTCGTCCGGTGCAATTCAACGACCGGTTCACCCGGCGGCAGTTGGAGAAGCTTTGACTCGTCCGGTGTGGCGGCCCGAGCGAAGACCCGCTCTTTCATGTGGTCGATCTCGTAACCGGCGTCGTAGAGCACGCGGAACCCTCCGCCCCGGCCGGCAGGCCCGGGAGTCGGGTCAACGATGCGGGTTCCCTCGACGTGCTCGGGCCGGTAGTAGCTCGTCAAGGTGTGGGTGGGCTGCTCACCTTCCTTCACAAGACGGGCCCGCGCGTATACCTCAGCTCCTGCGGGCAGGCCGTGCGCTGCCGATACGGCGGGGGGAGCCTCCACAAGGCTGACAGTTTGCGTTTGCTCGTTCCGGCGGTAGGTGCGTCCACTTGCCACACGGTCCGCAATGAACGCCACTTCGTCGCTATCGCGCCACTTGGCCTTGTCGTATCGAGCGATACCGAGTCGCTTGAGGGGAACTTGCTGGCGCACGACCGTGCCGTGACCACGGGATGAAGTGACCAGACCTTCTGCCTCGAGAGCCTTGTAGGCGGCGTGAACGGTGGACTTGGAGCCCTCGCCCGCCTCCACAAGCTCCCGGATGTGCGGAAGCTGCGCGCCCGGAGCGTAGTCACCAGCCCTGATCCTTTCGGCCAGCTTGTCTGCCAGCTCTCGCCACTTGGGCGCCATCCCTGAACCCCTCTCGTCACAACCAAGTCAAACACAGTCCCAGGACTGTTGACAGTCCTGGGACTGCGGGTCATTATCTTGCTTAGAAGTTCGCAGTCCTAGGACAGTGAACTTCCGAAGGCCCTCGTTGGGCTGATCTATGTCAATCCAGGGAGTATCAGATGCCGTCCTTCAAGATCGACGTTTCGACCGCTGTCGTGTTCGTCGCGACGCCTCCGACGCCGAAGCTCGTGAGCAAGCAGACCGGTGAGATCGCGATGGACCGGGAGACCGGTGCCCCGCTCGCGACGGTGGGTCTGCTGATCTCGGATGAGGGGGAGGGCAACCTCTACCAGGTGACGGTGCCGAGCACGGGTGTCCCGGAGAACCTGACCCCGGGAACGCCGGTCACGGTGATCGGGCTCAAGGCCCGGGACTGGGAGAACACGTTCAACGGCCAGACCCGGCACGGGATCAGCTTCCGTGCGGTGGCCATCACGGCGGGTGCCTGACCATGTCAGACCTGACCACGGTGATCGAGGTGGCGGGGGCCTTATCGGCTGCCGGCGGTCTCGGCTACGCAAAGGTTCGCGCTCCTCGCGTGTTCTGGTCGCTGGCCGGCCTGCCGGTCGCCCGGGTCCGCTTCGCCGCCACGTACCGCTCGACGATGGATGTGTGCGGGCTGACGGTTCAGCCGTCCCGCCTGAGGGCGTTCATGGTCCGCAACGTGGCCCGCCGCCCCGACGTCCAGCCGGTCCCCCCGAAGGTTCGCCGAGTCCGCGGCTCCTCCACCGGAATGCGGGTCACCCTCCGCCTCCCCGCCGGCCTCGAACCCGCCGACGTCGCCGCCGCCTCCGAACGTCTGCGGCACGCCTGGGGCGTCCACTCCGTGCATGTCGTGGAGATCAAGCCCGGCTTCGTCGAACTCCGCATGACCGGCTACGACGTGCTGCGTCGGGTGAAGATGCCGCGCCGGCTGCCCCGCAAGGTCACCTCGGGCCCGCTGGTGGTACCCGTGGCACTGCGGGAAGACGGCTCCGCGTTCGTCCGCGACTACACCGCGGTTCCCCACGGGCTGATCCTGGGTGCGAATCAGTCGGGCAAGTCGATGTACCAGCGCAACCTCATCACCGGCCTCGCAAAGCTCCCGGTCGGCCTGGTCGGGATCGACTGCAAGCGCGGTGTCGAACAGCGCGGGTTCGCCCCCCGATTGTCCGCCCTCGCCGTCACCCCCGATGAGGCATCGGACCTGCTCGCCGCCCTCGTCCAGGAGATGGAAGACCGCTTCGACACCTTGAGCGCCCACGGCGTCTCAGAGCTCTGGGACTTGCCAGCGAAGGTGCGGCCCGTGCCTCTTGTGGTGCTGGTCGACGAGGTGGCCGAACTCTTCCTCGTCGCCGCAAAAAAGGATGAGGAACGCCGGGACCGCATGGTCATGCACCTGGTGCGCCTCGCTCAGATGGCCCGTGCGGTCGGCATCTACCTGGAGATCTGCGGGCAGCGCTTCGGCTCCGAGCTCGGCAAGGGCGCCACCATGCTCCGCGCCCAACTCACCGGCCGTGTCGTCCACCGCGTCAACGACAAACAGACCGCCGACATGGGCCTCGGCGACATCGCCCCCGATGCAGTCTTCGCCGCCACCACCATCCCGCCGGATCGCCCCGGTGTGGCCGTGGCCGGCGACTCCTCCGGCGGCTGGTCCCGCATACGCACCCCCGAAATGAGCGCCGCCGACGCCGTGGCCACCTGCCACGAATACGCGCACCTGACCCCCGACGTCCCGGCCCTGGCCCCGTTCCGCCCGGTCGTCCGCACCACCCCTGGATCGGCTTCACCGCTGGCCACCCCGCGCCCGGTCACCGAGTAGCACGAGCACTTCACACGGTTGGCGTGACCGTCTCGCGCCAGGTCCCTACCCCGCCCATGCCCGGAACCGGAAGGACCCACGTCATGGCCACACGGACCACCAAGCCCAGGAAGCCCCCCGGGGCCCCGACTGAGCCGGCCGCCTGCCAGCCGTGCGGCGGGACCGGAAACGTCCCCACCACGGTGCGAGTCGGTCGTAAGCGCCGCCCGGTCGGACAGCAGGACGGCCTGTGCCTCAACTGCCTCGGCTCCGGCACCGACCCCGACGCCTGACCCCCCTCACCCCGGGAGCCGGGCGGTGACCACCACAACCCGCCCGGTCCCTGGCCGACCCGAAAGGAGGTGACCCAATGTCCCGCCAACTCCGCCTCGACGCCGTGCTGATCCAAGCCGTCATCGCGGGTGCACTGTCCTTCTCGCACCTGCATGACCTTGCCGAAGCGGCTGGGCAGAACGGTTGGAAGGCATGGGCCTACCCGATCAGCGTGGACCTGCTCCTCGTCGCCGCATGGCGCCGCATGCGCACCCACGCCGACAACCGCGCCGCCTGGATCTGGTTCGTCATCGCGCTCGTCGCCTCACTTGGCGCGAACGTCGCCACCGCCGGGCTCCTCGACCTCGGCGACGTTCCGGCCTGGCTCCGCATCCTCGTCGCAGGCTGGCCCGCACTCGCCTTCCTCGGCGGCACCCTCCTTGCTCACACACCCACCACGCCGGAGCCCGCGGCCCAGGCTCCGGCACCGCTGGCTGCCCCGGACCCTGAACCTGCCTCGGACATCACGGTGGAGCGGGCCCCCCAATCGGCTCCCGAACTCCCGCGGGCATCCGCGCCCACCCCTGCTCCGGTTGCTGCTCCAGCTTCGGCTGTTCCGCCGGCCCTGCTCGATCACGCCCGGAAGATCGCCGACACCCACCGCGCGACGACCGGTGACCGGATCGACGCGGCCACTCTCCGCGCTCGCCTCGGGGTCCCGGCCTCGCTCGCTGACGCCATCACCGCCCAACTCGCCTGATCAGACAAGGAGGAACCGCCATGCCGCGCCCGAACCGCTTCACCGAGGTGATCCGCATCGGCCCCGTACAGGTCGGCACGCACTACGACGGCCGGGGCCGCACCAAGCACACCGCCGCGTGCACCGCCCCCGGCTGCAACTTCTCCGCCGACTACCACGGCCGCGCCGCCGCTGAACTCGCCGCCCGCACCCACCGCTGCAACCCCTGAGAGGACAACCCATGTTCACCCCGAAGTACCCGACCCCGGACACCGCCCCCACCCCGGACACGTCCCTCGTCCGCCCCCTCACCGGCATCACCCACCACGCGGCCTGCGACTGCCACCACACCCCCGCCTCGATCCCGGCACCCGCACCGGTGCCCGCCGCGGTTTCGGCCGGACGGCCCTCGGTCCAGTTCACCCCCGGGGCCCTGGTAGTGGCTGTGGCCGGCGGGAGTGCCGTGGTCCTGGTCGTGGGGACGGTCCTGGTCTCGATGCTCCTCGCGGTCGCCATCACCGCGGCGTCCGTCGCGATCTGCGCCGTTGTCCTGCGCTCGCTCCTGAACCACAACAACCAGCGCTGAAAGGACTCGTCATGAAGTTCTTCACCCGCAGCAACAACTCCCCGGCCCCGGACCCGACCATGACCGAACTCGGCCGCGAGTACGCCATCGCCAAGCGCCACGGGGACCGCAAGACCGCATCCCGCATCAACCGCCAGCTCGGCAACACGTCCCTCTCGGACTCCGACCGGGACGCCTTCAAGCAGGGCAAGGACGCCTACGACGCGATCCCGCCCATCAAGCCCGCACGCCGCAACCGGCGCCGCTAACAGCCCCCGGGGCGGCCTCAACCGCCAAGTTTCCGCCGCCCCGGGCGCCTTCCCACCTTCCAGATCTAGCTGACCCGAAAGGGAGATCCCATCATGCCCGAGACCACCCGCCCCCGGCCGATCTGCGCCCACTGCGACGGCTTCCCCAGCGTCACTATCACCACCGGCCAGACCACCCCGGACGGCCACCGCCACACCACCACCGCCGACTGCCCGGCCTGCCGCGGGACGGGCCACGTCCTCCGCGTCCGCGCCTACGCCCGGATCGGTGCGTGAGCGCGGTGTCCGACCTGACCCCCACCCCGGACCGCCCCGGCCTCCACGTAAGCAAACCGTCCCCCAACGCCCCGGCCACCGGATCCGCGGTCTGCCACTGCGGCGCCTCGGCCACCGCCACCGGCGACGCCCAGGTCCGTGCCCTGGTCGAGGGCTACACCGCCAACCACGGGACCGCCCACAACCGGACAGGACGGTGACCACCATGCCCCGCGTCCTTGACCTGTTCTCCTGCGCCGGCGGCGCCGCCATGGGCTACCACCGCGCCGGCTTCGACGTGGACGGCGTCGACATCGCCCACCACCCCAACTACCCCTTCCCCTACCACCACGGCGACGCCATGGACCGCCTCGCCCGCCTCATCGCCACCGGTGAAATCGAGCGGTACGCCCTGGTGCACGCCTCCCCGCCCTGCCAAGCACAGTGCGCGCTCACCGTGGGCACCAACCGGTCCCAGGGTTGGGGAGGAACACACACGGACCTGGTCGCCCCCACAAGGGCCCTGCTGGAGCTGACCGGGCTGCCGTACGTGATCGAGCAGCCCAACGGCCGCACCACCATCCGCAAGGACCTGACCCTGTGCGGAGAGATGTTCGGCCTCGGCGTCCTGCGCCACCGCAACTTCGAACTCGGCGGCTGGATGGCCACCCGACCCGCTCACCCCTCTCACCGGGGCTACGTGCGCGGCCACCGCCACGGCGTCTACCGGGACGGCCCCTACGTCGCCCCGTACGGCTCCGGCGGCGGCAAAGCCACCGTGCCCGAAATGCAGGCCGCCATGGGCATCACCTGGACCGATGTCCGCGAGGAACTCACCGAAGCAATCCCCCCGGCCTACACCCAATGGATCGGAACCGCGTACCTCACCGGCCGGCAAGAGGTGCTCGTATGACCGACCCCGTCACCGCGGCGGGCCTGGACCCGGCCACTCTGGGCGATCTGCTCCGGGTGGCCAGCTCCGCGGACTTCGACCGCTGGCAAGAACAGATCCGCCGCACCGGAGGATGCGCCCAACCCATCCACCTCACCGGCGCCACCAAAACCACGGACCGGGCCACCGGCACCCTCCTGCACCACTACACGACCGACACCGAACCCGGCGGCCGGTTACGCATCGCCTGCGGCAACCGCCGCGCCTCCCGCTGCCCCGCCTGCGCCTGGACCTACGCCGGCGACACCTACCACCTCATCCGCGCCGGCCTCACCGGCGACCCCGACAAAGGCACCCCGCATACCATCCGCGACCACCCCCGGGTCTTCGCCACTCTCACCGCCCCCTCATTCGGCCCCGTTCACAACCGGCCCGGAAACCGGCCCTGCCGCTGCGGCACCCACCACCCCGACACCGCCCCCGAACTCGGAACCCCGCTCGACCCGGACAGGTACGACTACGCCGGCGCCGTGCTGTGGAACAACCACGCTTCCGACCTCTGGCGCTACTTCACGATCTACCTCCGCCGCGAAATCGCCCGCCGAGCTGGCCTCACCCAGAAAGCCGCCCGTGAACAGTCCCGGCTCTCCTTCGGAAAGGTCGCCGAGTACCAAAAACGCGGTGCCGTCCACTTCCACGCCGTTATCCGCTTCGACGGGCCCGAAGGACCCGACTCCCCGCCCCCGGCCTGGGCCACCCTCGATCTCCTCGACGACGCCATTCGCGGGGCTGCCGCCCGGGTCGCAGTCACCGTGCCCGCCAACCCGGCCGCCGGAATCGCCAACGACTGGGTACTTCACTGGGGCACACAACTCGACGTCCAGCCCATCGGCGCCTTCGGGAACGGCGAAGACCTCACCGAACAGGCTGTTGCCTCCTACGTCGCCAAGTACGCAACCAAAGCAGCCGAGACCACCGGCACCGTGGACCACCGCATCGGCAACAAGGAGGCCCTGATCCTCCTCGACGTCCCGGACCACCCCCGGCGCCTGATCAAAGCCTGCCTCGACCTCCACCACGCCTACCCTGACCGCAAGCTCCGTGACTGGGCCCACATGCTCGGCTTCCGCGGCCACTTCTCCACCAAATCGCGCCGCTACTCCACCACCCTCGGTGCTCTTCGCCAGGTCCGGGCCGACTACCGCGCACAGCAGCAACGCACCGCCCTCGGCCTGCCCGACCCCGACGACCACCCCGAAGCAACCACGCTCACCCTCGCCCACTGGACCTACGCCGGCCACGGCCACACCCCCGGCGAATCCTGGCTCGCCGCCAACATCCACCGCGATATCCAACACAACCGCGACACCGCACGCGAGCACCGCGCCGAGCTCATGGACCAACTCGCCCAGGAAGGAGCCGAAGCATGAAGGACCGTCTGATGAGCGTTCCTGAAGCCGCCGAGTATCTCGGTACAACCGAACGCTTCCCGCGTCGGCTGATCGCGGAGCGCCGCATCGTGTTCGTGAAGGTGGGGCGGCATGTCCGCATCCCTGAAAGCGCGTTGGCTGACTTCATTGCGGCCCATACCGTCCAGCCGATCGTCACGAGTCGGCGGCGCTTCGGGGCGGTGGCCTGATGGCGAACCAGAAGGGCAAACGGCGTCGGTTCGGTTCAGTCCGCAAGCTGCCGTCCGGCCGCTTTCAGGCCCGGTATCCCGGCCCGGATGGTCTGCTGCGTTCGGCGCCGGAAACCTTCCCCACGCAGACCGACGCTGACCGGTGGCTCGTCCGCAAGGAAGCGGAGATCCTCGACGGCCGATGGAAGAACCCCGACAACGAGGTCCTGTTCGGGGTGTACGCCGAGGCCTGGTTCAAGGAGCACGACTATGCGGCAACTACCCGGGAACGCAACGGCAGTGCCCTTCGCCTCCACATCCTGCCGACCTTCGCAAACGTGGTCTTGAGTGAGATCACTACACCGCAGGTCCGCCGCTGGCGCGCCGGCCTCCTGGAGTCCGGTGTCGGTGCACCGACCGTTGCCAAGGCGTATCAGATCCTTCGCGCCATCATGAACACCGCGGTCGACGACGAGGTGATCCAGCGCAACCCCTGCCGTATCAAGGGCGCCGGGACGGCCCAGACAGCCGAGCGGCCGTTCCTGGACGTCACCGAGGTCTTCCAGCTCGCCAAAGCCGTACCGACGCGCTTCCGGGTGTTCATCCTCCTCGCGGCCTTCACCGGCCTTCGCTTCGGGGAGCTCGCCGCGCTCCAGCGCCATGACGTCGACCTCGAACGGCGAACCGTCGCCGTACGTCGAGCCCTGGCCGAGACTCGCACGGACGGCATATTGGTCAAGACGCCCAAGAGCGCGGCCGGTGTGCGCACCGTCGCTTTCCCGGCCTCGCTGACGGAGAACCTGGCCGCGCACCTCTCTGCTTACGCCGAGCCGGGTCGTACGGGGCTGGTCTTCACCGGCGCACGCGGCGGGCAGCTTCGCCGGAACAACTTCCGTCGCCTGTGGCTGCGGGCGCTGGAGACGACCGGCCTCGGAGACGTTCACTTCCACGATCTGCGCCATACCGGGAACACCCTCGCCGCGACCGGCGGTGCGACCACGCGTGAGCTGATGCAGCGGATGGGGCACTCCTCGGTGCGTGCCGCGCTGATCTACCAGCACCTGGTGAACGGCCGTGACCACGCCATCGCCGCGCACGTCGACGATCAGATCAGGAAGGTCAGGCCGGCAGAACCCGGCGACGCATCTGGCACGTGACTGGCACGACGCCTCTCCCCCGCCCTCGCAGCTGAGAAACGAACAAGGCCCAGGCTCCCGGTTCTGTACCGGTGACCTGGGCCTTCGTCGTGCTTCCTGCTGGTGGGCGCGGACGGTTTCGAACCGCCGACATCTGCTTTGTAAGAGCAGCGCTCTACCCCTGAGCTACGCACCCGTGGATGAGGCAACAGGTTACATGGCTCACGCCCCTGCCCGGCAATCCGGTTCCGTGCGGGGCCGGCCGGGAGTCGGTGGGGTGGCATGCGGGGGGTAACCCCACCCTGGAGAGGGGAGCCGTCCGGATCGTTCGCGGGGCGCGTCGTACATACCGTGGGGGCACACCGGCAGCGCTCTCAGGGGGATCCGATCGCCATGACTTTCCGTACCCGTACCCGCACTCGCACCCACCCACGTACCGGGACGCTCGTCGCGGCCGCCGGTGGAACCGCTCTTCTCGTCGTGGCCCTGAGCGGCTGCGGCAGTACGGACGTGGAGGGTGCCCCCGAGGAGCACAAGTCGTTCGCCTTCAGTGGGAAGACGCTCACCATCGACGCCGGGAACTCCTCGCTGGACCTCGTGCCCGCCGATGTGAAGGAGGTCGAGGTGACCCGACGTGTCGACGGGTGGGTCGTGCTGGGCAACGGTCCGGATGCCAGCTGGAAGCTGGAGGGCGGCAAGCTGACGTTGAAGGTGAAGTGCGAGGCGATGATCAGTGACTGCGCCTCGCATCACCGGGTGAAGGTGCCCCGTGGGGTGGCGCTGAGCGTGAACGCGGACAACGGCAAGGTCATCGCGTCCGGGTTCGACACCCGGCTCGTGCTCGACTCCGACAACGGCGGGGTCGTCGTACGCGACTCGAGCGGGCCGCTCCGGCTCCAGAGCAACAACGGGTCTGTCGTGGCCGAGGAGTTCTCCGGTTCGTCGGTGGTGGCCCGTTCGGACAACGGGTCGATCCGGCTCGGGCTCACCCGGGTACCTGACCTGGTGGACACGGTCAGTGACAACGGGGGCATCACCATCGACCTCCCGAAGGGCGAAGGGCCGTACGCCGTGACAGCCGAGGCCGACAACGGCGACGTCTCCGTGGACGTGCCGCGCAGCGACAGTAGCCCGCATGTGGTGAAGGCGCGCAGCGACAACGGTGAAGTCACCGTCCGAAGCGCGAACTAACGGACCCGTGTGTTCGTCCTTACCGGGTGGGAGAATGTACCGGGGACAGGGCGAATCGGCACGGGAGAGGGATGTGACGGCGACACACGCGCGGCCGCAGGCGAAAGCGAGTGGAAGTTCCGCCGTCAAGGACGTCCTGGTGCTGATGCTGCTCCCGGTGCCCCTGGTCGCCGCCGCGCTGCCGGCCGCCTTCGCGGGTGGGGGCACACGCCGCTGGTTCGGGGGGCGCGGTGAGAACGAGAGGGCCGATGCCCAGGCGGCGAAGGACGCGGCAGCGGCCGCGTTCTACGAGCTCGACACCGCCCAGCGGGATCTGCAGATCTCCATCGAGACGATCAGCGCGGTCGACAGTTCGCCCCGCGCTCGCAAGGCTGCGGAGGACTTCGCCGCGCTGGGGAGGCGGATCGACGAGGTCAGCCACGGGTACATCACCGCGGTCGACGCGCACGACCTCGACCGCGACGATCTCGAACCCGCCGCCGCAGCCGGTGCCAGGACCCAGCTGAACCGGGCCAAGGACGAGCTGGTTCGGGTGAAGGGCGAGCTCGACCGCTTCGCCGCAGGTCTGGGATCGCTGCTCGGCAGTGCGGAGACTCAGCTCGCCCGGCTCGCTCCAGCCGTGGAACGTGCCCGGCAGGCGCTCCTCGGTGCGAGCAACGCTCTCGACGCCGTACGGGCGTCCGGTATGCGCGCCGATGATCTCGCCGCACGGCTGGCGGCTCTCGCGCCGGAACTGACCAAGCTGAATCAGGGCGCCGGACGGCACGGTGTGGCCGAGACGCTGCAGCGCGCCGACCAGGTGCTGCGTGATGCCGAGGCGGTGCGGGCGGAGGCGGACCGGCTTCCTGAGCGGGCTGCCGAGATCGACCGCAGGCTCGTGTCGCTGCGTACCCGGGCCCAGGCGCTGACGACGCGCGCCGGGCAGGTCGAGCCGGTGCTCAGCGAGCTGCGGCGCCGCTTCTCGGCGGCGTGCTGGCAGGACCTGCAGCCCGTGCCCGACCAGGCCGCGGTCAATATCCGGCAGGCGGAAGAGAAGCTGGCAGAGGCCGCGACGGCTCGCGACGAGCAGAGCTGGGCCGATGCGACCGCCCGGCTGAGCACGGTTCGGGCCCTGCTCAACGCGACGGACGAAGCGGTGTCCGCCGCCGGTGACCGGCTGCAGCGTCTGGACGCCGTGGCCAAGGATCCGCAGGTGGAGATCGACCGGACCCGGTTCGCGATCCGGGACGCGCAGCGCCTCGCCATGGCCGGCCGCCACACCCCCGATCCGCTCCATGCCCGTCCGCTGGACGATGCCGTAGCCCGGCTCGACCGGGCCGTCGCCGGGCTCGAGGGGCGTCACCCTGACTACTGGCACTTCCTGACCGAGACCGAGACCGTGCGGCGGACGACGGCCCGTGTGGTCTCGGCGATCCGCGAGGAGCGCGGCAGCGGCGCCTAGGCGCCCGCGCGGCGCGTGGTCGCGCGCGCCCGGCCCGCCGGTCCGGATCCCCTCGCGCGCTTCCGGGGCCGGGCCCGCCCACTCAGGTACCTCCGGACCGGACCGGGCCCGCCCACTCAGGTACCTCCGGAACGGACCGGGCCCGCCCACTCACGTACCTCGGACCGGGCCGGACCCCCTCGTGTGCCGCCGGACCCGTCGGGCGAGCCCCGCCAACAGTCCGATTTGTCCATGTCGGCCGGTGGGCCGATGCTGGAGGTACGCCGCGGTTCCCGCTGGTGTGTTCTGGCCGCACGGGCCGGTTCTGGCCGCACGGGCCGAAGGAGGCCGTCATGGCCACTCATGTCCTGCCCACGGGCCGGCGCCGCGAGGCCATTCGGCTCAACGAGCATCTGCCGGTGGACCACCGGCTCAGCAAGGTCTACCGGGTGGGGGCCGGACTTGCCGGGCTGTTCCTCCTCGCCTTCGGCATCCTGGGGCTCATCGACCGTATCGGCTTCTTCGACACCGGTGGCGACACGGTTGCGGGCCTGAACACCAACGGTGCGCTCGGCGTGCTGTCCATCTGTGTGGGGCTGCTGCTGTTCGTCGGAATGGTGATCGGAGGGAACTTCGCCTCGACCCTGAACATGGTCCTGGGCATCGCCTTCATCCTCAGCGGCTTCGTGAATCTGGCCCTGCTGGACACGGGCCTCAACTTCCTCGCCTTCGAGATGCAGAACGTGCTGTTCAGCTTCGTGATCGGGTTGCTGCTGATGATGTTCGGCATGTACGGGAGGGTCAGCGGCGGCCTGCCGCACGACAATCCGTACTGGCGGTCCCGTCACCCGGAGCAGGTCATGCTCGAGGAGCGCCGCAGCCGCCCCCCGATGCCTGAGGTCACACGGGTCACGCAGGTCACGCAGCCGCAGGTCACGAGGAAGAGGCCTTAATCTGGGGCCATGCCTCGTTACGAGTTCCGTTGCCGCCCCTGCGGCGAGACGTTCGAAGTCAGCCGCCCGATGGCCGAGTCCTCCGCTCCGGCCTCCTGCCCGGCAGGGCACGAGGACACCGTGAAGCTGCTCTCCACCGTGGCTGTCGGCGGCTCGTCCGCCGGTGCAGCCGCCTCCGCTCCCGCACCGTCCGGCGGTGGCGGTGGCTGCTGTGGAGGCGGCTGCTGCGGGTGATCCCAGTGGTGCGCCCATAAGAGGGTGATCCCGGCAGGGAGCCCTCGCAGAGGGTGATCTGTCGGAGCGGCCGGCCGCTCAGCGACCCGTCCGCTGCGCCGACGCGCGCAGCAGCCGGCTCAGGATCTCTTCGCCCGCGGCGACGCCCCGCTCCCGCAGCACCTGGACGTTCGGCGCCCGCCAGCCGCTGTCCGCGAGTTCGCCGTGCCCCGGACGCCAGGCGTGGTCGGCGGCGAGCAGCAGGTCGGCGTCGAGGAGTGAGTCGCCGGCGGCGAGCGTCGTCGTGGCGCCGCAGCGGCGGGCGACCTCGTCCATCGCGGCGCTCTTGGTGAGCGGCTTGGGAACGGCGTAGATCTTGCGCCCCTGCAGGGAGACCGTCCAGCCACGGGGGTCCGCCCAGGCCGCGAGCTCCTTCACCCAGCCGTCGGGGAGGAGCGAGCGTTCGACCACGAGGTACGCGAAGACGTTCTCGGCGACCCGTTCCTTGAGCAGCCAGGCGGGGTCGGCCGTGGTGACCAGGTGGGCGCGGACCTCGGCGAGCGAGGCGCATTCGTCGGCGAGCCGACGGGCGACCTTCGTCTGCCAGTCCGGGTCGGAGACCCCGTCGACCAGGATGTGTCCGCCGTTGGCGCATATGGCGTACCGGGGTGCGGGGCCGGGAAGGTGGATGCGTCCGTACTGCTCGCGGGTCCGGGTGGTGGTCGGTACGAAGACCGTGCTGCGGGCCAGTTCGTCGAGCAGCGCGGCAGCCTTCTCCGTCATGTAGGAGAGCGGCTTGTGTCCGTAGACCTCGACGCAGAGCAGCCGTGGGGCCTCCGCGTCCGGCATCGACAGCTGGAGGGCCGCAGCCGAGTAGATGAGGGTGCGGTCGAGGTCGCTGGCCACCAGCGTCACGGGCGCGCTCACTGTCCCGCCACCGCCTTGCCGTCCGCGCCCGTCGCGCCCCGGGTGAACTTCGGGTGGATCAGTCCGACGCAGGTGTACGGGAGTTCGCCGACCTCCTCGACGGGGACGCCGCGCTGTTCGGCGAGCAGCCGTACGTGGTCGAGGTCGCTTCCCGCGCCACGCTTGGCGAGGATCTTCCACGGCACTCGGCGCAGCAGCACCCGGGTCGTCTCGCCGACGCCCGGCTTGACGAGGTTCACGTCGTGGATGCCGTACTCCTCGCTGATCCGTTCGACGGCGGCCCAGCCCTCCCAGGTGGGGGCGCGGTCCGCGGCGAGCATTTCCTTGGCGTCGGCGTCCACTGCTTCGGCGACCTCGTCGAAGCGGGCGGCGACCGTGTCGAGGAAGAGGCCGGACACGTCGGAGTCCGCGAGTTCCCGGTAGAACTTCGCTCCGTGGAAGTCGTCGGGGCCGACGAGGTCGGAACGCAGGACCGTACGGGAGATCAGTCCGGAGACCGTGGAGTTGAGGCAGGCGGACGGGATGAGGAAGTCCTCGCGCGTTCCGTACGTACCGACGCACCCGCCCGGGTCCGCCAGTACCGCGATCTCCGGGTTGAAGCCGTCGAACTCCTCGAGTGCGGCGGCCAGTTCGCGGGTGATGGCGCCCTTGCCCGTCCAGCCGTCGACGAAGACGACGTCCGCCGGGTCGTGATGGGCGGCCAGCCAGCGCAGGGCGTTGGCGTCGATGCCTCGGCCCCGGACGATGGATACGGCGTAGTGCGGCAGGTCGAGTCCGTGCCGGTGCTGGGCCCAGCGGCGCATGAGGACCCCGACGGGGGTGCCGGCACGGGCGAGCGATACCAGCACGGGGCGGGGGCCGCGTTCGGCGAGCACCGTCTCGGTGACCGTTCCGACGGCTCGGGCGATACGGGCGGCCGAGGCGTCCAGGGCGGCCTTGAACAGCTCCTGGTACTGCGGGGTGGGCTGGTACTCGACGGGCAGCGATTCGGCGTAGTGCGCGCCACCGCTCTGTATCGCCTCCTCGCGTTCCTCCGTGGGTGCCTCCAGCACGGTGTCCGAGAGGTCCTGGAGCAGCCAGCCGACGTCGTCCGCCGCGTAGGAGGAGAAGGCGGGGCCCCGGAGGGGTTCGGGCAGCATGGAGGCTTCCTGCCTTTCGAGGGTGGCCGGGAGGACGGGCGAGGGGGCGTACGAGGGGACGACCGCGAGCAGGACCTGGTCCGCGTGCGCGGCGAGCCGGGCGAGCAGCCCGTCGGGGGCGTGCAGCGCCGGGGTGTCGGCGGTGGAGTCGACCACGGCCACGACGGCGTCGAAGCCGGCTCCCGCGACGTTGTACGCGTACCGGTCGCCGGGTCCGTCCGCGGGGTCGTCGTGGGCCGGGAAGACCAGGCGGGTGCGAATGGCGTAGCCGGGGTCGTCGACGGCGAGGACGGGCGAGCGGGTGGTGGTGGAGTACCGCACGTCGGCGGTGGTGGCTTCCTCCAGGGCGGTGCCCAGCCGCAGCGGCGCGTACATCAGCTCTTCGAAGCCGAGGACGAGCACCCTGCGGGCGTCGCCCAGCGCGTCGGCGATCCGGGCGGCCATGTCCGGCAGGGCTGCCTCCAGGGCCGCCCGGTGCACGGGGGTGAATCCGTGGCGTCCACCGTCGGGGAGGCCGTCCGGCCAGCCCAGCTCGACGCGTACGGGAGCGGGGCGGGCACCGCGCGGGGCGGGCGCCTCGGGCGAGGGGTCCTCCTCGTGGGCGGCCACCAGGGCCCGGCCCTTCTCCAGGACGCCTTCGGGCAGCCGTACGGTGCCGCGGGCGCGGGCGACCAGGTCGACCCGGGCGCCGATCTCCTCGGCGAATTCGGCGAGCCGCCCCTGGTCGGCCTCGGACCGCATGTCCACGAGGGTCACGACGACGTACCGCTCCCGGGGGTAGCGCACGTGGAGGTCGCGGATGGTGTTGAGCACGGTGTTGCCGGTGGAGAACTCGTCGTCGACCAGGACGAGCGGTGTACCCGGGGAGTCCTCGGTCGCCGCGCCCGTCAGCAGGTCCGGGTCCTCGGGGAGCAGCAGATGGGACGTCGCGTGCGAGTGCGACTCCTCGAAGCCGCCCGCCGGTGCGACGCCCGCGACGGGGCGCCGGGTCGAGTGGAGGTACGTGGCCACCCCGAGCCCGTCCGCGACGGCGTGGCCCAGGCCGGTCGCCGTTTCCGCGTACCCGAGGACGACAGCCCGCCGGGCCTCGGCCTCGCCCAGAAGGTCCCGCACCCGTTCGCCGAGTTCGAACCCCGCCCCGTACACGAGAGACGGCCGCTGCGGCACATGCTTGCCCAGCACGTTCGACACGAGCAGGTGGGCCCGTTTGGGATTGCGGCGCAGGGCGAGGCCCAGCAGCTCCCGGAGCTCCCCGTCGCCGACGAGCTCGACCCCGAGCCGCTCGGCGACCCAGTCACCCGACCACTTCACGTCCACTGCCTCTTCTTCCGTCACGTGCTCGCCCATGACCACTCAGTCCGCCAGACCCGCGGCCAGGAGCTCGACGAAGCCGACGTCCTCCTTGGCCACTCCGAAGACCTCGGCCCTCTGCAGGGTCCGTTCGGCCCAGGCGCGATGGGGCTTCACTTCGTTCATCTTGTTCGTGTACGCCGAGCGCAGCACCCCGCCGCCGCCCCGGTCCGGCCGCAGGATGTCCTGCGCGTCACTGAACTCCTCGTGGCTCACGACCGACAGTGCGTGCACCGGCAGGACGTGGGACGGGTGGATACAGGTCTTGCCGAGCAGTCCGTTGGCCCGGTCGAGCTCGATCTCGCGCAGCAGTCCGTCGAGGTCGTGCTCGATGAGGGCGGTGCGCAGCTCCTCGGCACGTCCCATGAAGGGGCTGCGGCGCAGTTGCGGTTTGAACATGCGCTCCTGGAGGCGGAAGTACTCCCATACCGGCCCGGTGATGGTGAAGCCGGTGCCGTCGGCCCTGCCCAGCACGTTGACGACGTCACCGATGACCGCGCCGACGATCTGGACGTCGTACGCCGTCATGTCGGGCGCCCGGCGCAGACCGTACGCGGAGCAGAAGTCGGTGACGCCGAGGCGCAGCGCGAGGACCCGGTCCCGGTACTTGTCGACGGTGCGGGCGATTCCTCGGAGGGTGTCGCCCCTGGTCTCCAGGTGCAGCAGCTCGGGCGATTCGAGGACCGGCATAGCGAACAGCCGGCACCCGCCGGCGGCTTCCGCCGCGGTGAGGGCCTCCAGGAACAGCTCTCCCCGCTCCTCCGTGAATTTCGGAAGTACAAAACCGGACAACAATCGGACCGAGTTGCCGAGGCGCTCCACGAGGTCGGAAATCTGTTCCGGCTCACGGACCCTGATGAAGAGCAGCGGCAGTTCGACGCCCCGTGAATCAAGATCGGCGAACTGTCTGACGAGGTTCGCCTCGGCGCCGACGACTTCGGCGTCGTCGATCGAATCCTCCAGGCAGAGCACCATCGAGACGACACCTCGCCTGCGCTGCTTGATCACGTCCTCGGCCAGCTGCGGCCGGTTCGCCGGGCTGTAGAGGGTGGCGCCGAGGGCCACCGACAGCATGCGAGCGGAGGAGCCTGCGTCGAATTCGCACGGCTCCCGGAAGAACAGGCCCTCTCGGGCAGTGGGCGAGATGTGCCCGAAATGACGCATGTGATTCCCCCGTACTGCCTGACAGGCCGGACAACGTATGGCCGGTAATAGTACGTACGGACAGGTGTCGACAGTTCCCCAAGAGTATGAACTTCGGGTAACCCGGCCATTTCTCACTCTCTTCGCGGAGTGCCCCCGCTCCGCCTGCTGACACCTCCCACCCGCGTGTTCGGACCCCCGCGTTGTCCGGGAGGGCCACGAGCAGGCAGGATGACCGCCATGACGCACGCGATGCTGAAGGGCTCGAACGTCCCTCTCGACGCCATGGCCGTACGGGCTGTGCTGCGCTGGACCCCGGGTGCCGGGGTCCCGGACGTGGACGCCTCCGCGCTGCTGCTCGGCGCTTCGGGCCGTGTGCGTTCGGACGAGGACTTCGTCTTCTACAACCAGCCCCGGCATCCCTCGGGCCTGGTGCGAAGGCTGCCCAAGCGCAGTGCCGCCGGAGGGCTGACGGACACCATCGAGGCGGATCTCTCCGCGCTCGACCCGTCCGTGGACCAGGTGGTCATCGCGGCGTCCTGTGACGAAGCGGCCTTCGAGCAGGTTCGTGACCTGCGGATATCGCTGTACGACTCCGCGTCCGCGGACGGCGATCCGCTCGCCGTCTTCGATGTGCGCGCGGAGACCGGCGAGGAGACCGCCATCATCTGCGGCGAGCTCTACCGGCGCGGCGACGGGTGGAAGTTCCGTGCGGTGGGCCAGGGGTACCCGACGGGCCTGGTCGGACTGGCCACCGCGTTCGGGATCTCGGTCGACGAGGCGGAGGCGGCCGCTGAGCCGGACCCGACCCCGCCCGTACCCGAAACCACCACGTCCGCGCCCTCGGCGGCGGCGCCCGTCCCCGACTCGCAGGCCACCGTCCAGCACCAGCAGCCCGCCTACGGGTACCCGCAGCCCGCTGCGCAGCCCCAGCCGGCCTACGGCTACCCGCAGCCCACCTCTGCGCCCGCCTACGGCTACCCTCAGCCCGCCTCCGCACCGCCCGCTTACGGATATCCGCAGCCCGCGGCCGCGGCGGCGCACGCCCCGGATCCGGCGTTCGTGCTTCCTCCGCAGGGCCCGCAGTTCATCCGGTCCTGAGCCGACGGCGCGGTCGCCCTCCACGGTGCTCACTCAGGCCCGCGTCTTGTAGCCGCGTCCCCACTGCATGCCGAATCCGTACAGCCGGTCCAGCTCCGACTGGAAGCCGTACACGAATTTCACCTCGCGGCGCACGATCAGCTCGCCCTTGACGTTCTCCACCGTGAAGACGGCGCAGGAGCGGGCCTGCGGTGCCCGTTCGTCCAGCTCGATCTCGATCCGCGGGCCGTTGCCCGGATAGAGCGTCACCTTGGCGTGCGTGCGGTCGAAGGCCGGGGTCTGGTCGTAGATGTACACGAAGAACAGCAGCCGCTTGATCTCGTCCCGCTTGTCGAGGTTCACGTAGACCGTCTCGCCCGACGGTGCGCCGAAACGGTCGTCGCCGCTGAGCCGGATGTACGGCGGGGCGTTCAGGTCGCCGATCAGGTTGCCCAGCGGCTGCACGACACCCTTGCTGCCGTCCATGAGCTCGTACATGCAGCCCAGGTCCAGGTCGACGTTGACCACGCCCTGGGTGTGCGCCTGGACCACGTCGGGGGTGAAGAGCTTCAGAGGGCGGAGCAGCCTGCCGCTCTGCCGCGACCTGCCCTCGATGTCCGAGGTGCGCATCCGCCAGGAGAGGTTGACGCGCAGGTTCCCCGACAGGGCGCCCTGCTTGTTCAGCGAGACCGTGGCGTGCCGTCTGGAGAGCACGATGGAGTTCGTCGCGGCATTGCCCGACTCGAACTGGTTTTCCCGCCCCGGCCACAGGCTGTCCCAGAAGGCCATCCCAACCCCCACATGTATCGATAGAGCCCGACCCCACACGCGCCCCGAACGTCACTGCGGGGCGGCCACCGGGCCGGGTCCGGGTGTATCCGGAGAACCGCCGCTGTGGGCCGCCCCGCAGAGAGAGCGTTCCTCAATCCCTACCGGGTCACACCCCGGAGGAGACTTCCGCCTTGGAATCGGAGCCGCCGCCGTCGCCGCCGGCTGCCTCGAGCGCCTTGTTGCGCCGCACCGAGGACCAGAAGGACCAGCCGATCAGCACGACGCCGACGAGACCGGTGATGATCTCGTTGATCTCGTACTGGATGGTGACGAGCAGGATGACGGACAGCGCGCCGATCGCGTAGTGCGCGCCGTGCTCCAGGTAGACGTAGTCGTCCAGCGTGCCCTGGCGGACCAGGTACACGGTGAGCGAACGGACGTACATGGCACCGATACCGAGGCCGAGGGCCATGAGCACGATCTCGTTGGTGATGGCGAACGCGCCGATGACACCGTCGAACGAGAAGGACGCGTCGAGCACCTCGAGGTAGAGGAACATGAAGAACGCGGCCTTGCCGGCGAGGACGACCGCGGAGACCGGCTTACCGGCCTTTCTGGCCTCTTCCTCGGCCTCGTGCTCGCGCTCCTCCTCCTCCTCGAGCTTGTTCTCGAAGAATCCGGAGAGACCGCCGACGACGAGGTAGGTGATCAGCCCGGCGATGCCGGAGAGCATGACGGTCTCCGCCTTGTCCGCGTGCCCGCCACCGTGCTGGTGCGCGTGGGTCGCGAACGTCATGGCGGTGACCATCAGGATGATCAGCGCGACGCAGACCGACAGCATGTCGACCTTGCCGAGCTTGGCGAGCGGACGCTCGATCCAGCGCAGCCACTGGATGTCCCGGTCCTCGAAGATGAAGTCGAGGAAGATCATCAGCAGGAACATGCCACCGAAGGCGGCGATGGACGGATGCGCGTCCGTCACCAGTTCCTTGTACCGGTCGGGATCATTGAAGGAAAGATCAATGGCCTCGATGGGCCCGAGCTGGGCACTGATGGCGACGATCACGACGGGGAAGACCAGCCGCATACCGAAGACCGCGATGAGCACACCGATGGTGAGGAAGATCTTCTGCCAGAAGGCACTCATCTTCTTCAGGATTCCGGCGTTGATCACCGCGTTGTCGAAGGACAGCGAGATCTCGAGGACCGACAGGATCGCGACGATTCCGAAGGCCTGCCACCCCCCGTAGATCACCGCTGCGACCAGGCCGAGCGCGGTGACCGCGAACGACCAGCCGAAGGTTTTCAGAACCACTGGCTACCCCATCATTTATGTAAGGGTCTCCCCCGATGAGTACGGGGCTCCCCCGCGCCGTGCGCGGCTTTACGAAACGTTGACCCCGAAGTCTAGAGCGATGCCCCGAAGCCCCGACGCGTACCCCTGCCCCACTGCACGGAATTTCCACTCCCCGCCGTACCGGTAGAGCTCACCGAAGATCATCGCCGTTTCCGTGGAAGCGTCCTCGCTGAGGTCGTAGCGCGCCAGCTCCTGGCCGTCCGCCTGGTTCACCACACGGATGAAGGCATTGCTGACCTGCCCGAACGTCTGCCCGCGATTGTCGGCTTCATGGATCGAGACCGGGAAGAGAATCTTGTCGCAGTGGGCGGGAACCTGGGTGAGGTTCACGATGACCGATTCGTCGTCGCCCTCGCCCTCACCCGTGAGGTTGTCGCCGGTGTGCTCGACGGAGCCGTCGGGGCTGGTGAGGTTGTTGTAGAACACGAACCACTCGTCACCGAGCACCCGGCCCGACTGGCACAGCAGCGCGCTGGCGTCGAGGTCGAAGTCGGCTCCGGTCGTGGATCGTGCGTCCCAGCCGAGCCCGATCAGCACCTGGGTGAGATTGGGTGCGGCCTTGGAGAGGGAGACATTGCCTCCCTTGGCAAGCGTGACGCCCATGCTGTGTCCTCCCCGAGTCGATGGACGGTCTTTCGAACGCACGGCGCCCGTGGGAGGGGCGCGGCGCTCTGCCGAGCTGCGTCCGGCGCCGCACATCGTGCGGCGCCGGACGTGGTGGAGCCGGGTCGGCTCAGACGTTGACGCCGAAGTCCTGCGCGATACCGCGCAGACCCGAGGCGTACCCCTGGCCGATGGCACGGAACTTCCACTCCGCGCCGTTGCGGTAGAGCTCGCCGAAGACCATGGCGGTCTCCGTCGAGGCGTCCTCGCTCAGGTCGTAGCGCGCGAGTTCGGTGTTGTCCGCCTGGTTGACCACGCGGATGTACGCGTTGCGCACCTGGCCGAAGCTCTGCTGGCGGCTCTCGGCCTCGTAGATGGAGACCGGGAAGACGATCTTGTCGACGTCGGCCGGGACACCGGCGAGGTTCACCTTGATGACCTCGTCGTCGCCCTCGCCCTCACCGGTGAGGTTGTCACCGGTGTGCTCGACCGAGCCGTCGGGGCTCTTGAGGTTGTTGAAGAAGACGAAATTTCCGTCGTTGCCGACCTTGCCCTCGGTGTTCGTCAGCAGAGCGCTGGCGTCGAGGTCGAAGTCACCACCGGTGGTGGTACGGGCATCCCAGCCCAGACCGACGATGACCGCGGTCAGGTTCGGCGCGGCCTTGGTCAGCGAGACGTTGCCGCCCTTGCTGAGGCTGACTCCCACGAGTCCTCCAAAAGTGTTGAGAGGGCCGGCAGACACCAGCGCCCCCGTCGTGCGTTGGCATCGGATCAACGATTGGATCCTAGTGACCGGTTCCCTGCCAAAACAGGCTTTTGGCCGGGCGCCGCCAGGAGATCCGGGATCAGAGCGAGTCCAGCGCCTTGATGTAGTCGTTCAGGTCACGTGCGTCGGGCAGGCCGTTGACGACGGTCCAGCGGACCACGCCTTCCTTGTCGATGATGAAGGTGCCGCGCACCGCGCAGCCCTTCTCCTCGTCGAAGACGCCGTATGCCCGGGATGTCGCACCGTGCGGCCAGAAGTCGGAGAGCAGCGGGTACTCCAGACCCTCCTGCTCGGCGAAGACACGCAGGGTGTGGATCGAGTCGTTGGAGACGGCGAGCAGCTGCACGTCGTCGTTCTCGAACTTCGGCAGCTCGTCGCGGAGCGCGCAGAGCTCGCCCGTGCAGACGCCGGTGAACGCGAACGGGTAGAAGAGGAGGACCACGTTCTTCTCACCGCGGAAGTCGGAGAGCTTCACGGTCCGCCCGTGGTTGTCCTTCAATTCGAAATCCGGAGCAGGCGTGTCGATCTCGATCGCCATGAAACGCATCCCTTCGCGACGTCACCACTGACCCGGACTGGCCCGTCCGGGTGATTCCCACCCTACGCAGGGCTTGCCGCCGGACTCGCGCAGGCCCGGACGGGCGCGTACGAAGGCCCCCGGCGGCGCGGTGCCGTCGGGGGCCTCGATGATGGAAAGAACGCTCAGCGCTGCTTGGCCTTGGCCCCCTTGGGGGTGACCAGACGGCTGCCCGTCCAGTCCTTGCCCGCACTGATGCTCTTGGTCTGGGCGAGACCAGCTGTCTGGGCAGCCTCGTTGATGTCGCTCGGTTCGACGTAGCCGTCGCGGCCGGTCTTGGGCGTCAGCAGCCAGACCGCCCCACCGTCCTCGATCAGACCAATGGCATCCACCAGCGCGTCCGTAAGGTCGCCGTCCTCGTCGCGGAACCAGAGCAGGACGACGTCAGCGACGTCGTCGTAGTCCTCGTCGACGAGTTCCTGGCCGATTGTGGCCTCAATGCCCTCACGGAGCTCCTGCTCGACGTCGTCGTCGTAGCCGATCTCCTGGACCACCTGTCCGGGCTCGAACCCAAGCCTTGCGGCCGTGTTGGTCCGTTCCTCCGCGTGGTCCGCGGTCGCGCTCACGGGTTGCCTCCTGATCATGTTTCGGAAAATGCTTCAGCCACGCGCGTACGCGGGGCATTGGCCGTAGTCCACACGGGCTCGGCGAATCGCGCAAGTACCCGGCGTCCGAGACCGCCTAAACGGTGACGTTCCCTGCCACGTCGCCGCAACTTCCGGCATGTCTCCTGCGGGGCCGGCGATGGTGTCCGGACCCTTTACGTCCTTACTCAGCTTATGCCGTTTCGGTCCGCCATTCGGAGTCGAACAGCCTTTGGGAACACATGGCCGGGTTGGGCGTATGGTTGCGGTTTGGGCCGGAGCGCCCTCGTACTGCCGGTACTCGTGCCCGGACCCGGCGTCCGGGAACCCTGTGTTACCCCACAGTAGAGATGACGTTTACGCCCTCGCGGTACACGATGGAGTCGGCGTACAGCAGACGCCCCGGGGGTACGTTCCCCCGCAACCAGGCCCCGAAGAGCACCACCGAACAGCGAAGGAACAGCGTGGCTTCCGGATCCGATCGCAATCCGATCATCATTGGCGGCCTTCCGAGCCAGGTCCCGGACTTCGATCCAGAAGAGACCCAGGAATGGCTCGACTCCCTCGACGCCGCCGTCGACGAGCGAGGCCGTGAGCGGGCCCGTTACCTGATGCTCCGGCTCATCGAGCGCGCGCGGGAGAAGCGCGTCGCCGTGCCGGAGATGCGCAGCACGGACTACGTGAACACGATCGCCACGAAGGACGAGCCGTTCTTCCCCGGCGACGAGGAGATCGAGCGCAAGGTACTCAACGCCACCCGGTGGAACGCCGCGGTGATGGTCTCCCGCGCCCAGCGCCCGGGGATCGGTGTCGGCGGCCACATCGCCACCTTCGCCTCCTCCGCCTCGCTCTACGACGTGGGCTTCAACCACTTCTTCCGCGGCAAGGACCAGGGCGACGGCGGCGACCAGATCTTCTTCCAGGGGCACGCCTCCCCCGGCATCTACGCCCGCGCCTTCCTGCTCGACCGGCTGAGCGAGGCGCAGCTCGACGCGTTCCGCCAGGAGAAGTCGAAGGCGCCGCACGGGCTGTCCAGCTACCCGCACCCGCGGCTGATGCCGGACTTCTGGGAGTTCCCGACCGTCTCGATGGGCCTCGGCCCGCTCGGCGCGATCTACCAGGCCCGGATGAACCGCTACATGGAGGCGCGCGGCATCGCCGACACCTCCAAGTCGCACGTGTGGGCCTATCTCGGTGACGGCGAGATGGACGAGCCCGAGTCGCTCGGACAGCTCTCCATCGCCGCCCGCGAGGGTCTGGACAACCTCACCTTCGTGGTCAACTGCAACCTGCAGCGCCTCGACGGCCCGGTGCGCGGCAACGGGAAGATCATCCAGGAGCTGGAGTCGCAGTTCCGCGGCGCCGGCTGGAACGTCATCAAGCTGGTCTGGGACCGCACGTGGGACCCGCTGCTCGCGCAGGACCGCACGGGCATCCTGGTCAACAAGCTGAACACCACGCCGGACGGCCAGTTCCAGACGTACGCAACCGAGACGGGCGCGTACATCCGTGACCACTTCTTCGGTGACGACCCGCGGCTGCGCGACATGGTCAAGGACATGTCCGACCACCAGATCCTGCACCTGGGGCGTGGCGGCCACGACCACCGGAAGGTCTACGCGGCGTACGCGGCCGCCAAGGCCCACAAGGGCCAGCCGACGGTGATCCTGGCGCAGACGGTCAAGGGCTGGACGCTCGGACCGAACTTCGAGGGCCGCAACGCGACCCACCAGATGAAGAAGCTCACGGTCGAGGACCTCAAGCGCTTCCGCGACCGGCTGCACATCCCGATCACGGACAAGCAGCTGGACGAGGGCTACCCGCCCTACTACCACCCGGGCCGCGACTCGGAGGAGATCCAGTACATGCACGACCGCCGCCAGGGTCTGGGCGGCTACGTCCCGACCCGTGTGGTGCGTGCGAAGCCGCTCCCCCTGCCGGACGACAAGGCCTACGCGACTGCGAAGAAGGGTTCGGGTCAGCAGTCGATCGCCACCACCATGGCGTTCGTCCGCGTCCTGAAGGACCTCATGCGGGACAAGGAGATCGGCAAGCGCTTCGTGCTGATCGCGCCCGACGAGTACCGCACCTTCGGCATGGACGCCTTCTTCCCGAGTGCGAAGATCTACAACCCGCTCGGCCAGCAGTACGAGGCGGTGGACCGCGAGCTCCTCCTCGCCTACAAGGAGTCGCCGACCGGCCAGATGCTGCACGACGGCATCTCCGAGGCGGGCTGCACGGCCTCGCTGATCGCCGCGGGTTCCGCGTACGCCACGCACGGCGAGCCGCTGATCCCGGTGTACGTCTTCTACTCGATGTTCGGCTTCCAGCGGACCGGCGACCAGTTCTGGCAGATGGCCGACCAGCTCGCGCGCGGCTTCGTGCTGGGTGCGACCGCCGGCCGGACGACGCTGACCGGTGAGGGTCTGCAGCACGCGGACGGACACTCGCAGCTGCTCGCCTCGACGAACCCGGGCTGTGTCGCGTACGACCCGGCGTTCGGGTACGAGATCGCGCACATCGTCCAGGACGGTCTGCGCAGGATGTACGGCGGGACCCCCGAGGAGAACGAGGACGTCTTCTACTACCTCACCGTCTACAACGAGCCGATCCAGCACCCGGCCGAGCCCGCGGACGTGGACGTCGAGGGCATCCTCAAGGGCGTGTACCGCTACAGGAGCGGCGAGAAGGGCCAGATCCCGGCCCAGATCATGGCGTCCGGCGTGGCGGTCCCGTGGGCGGTCGAGGCGCAGCAGATCCTCGCCGACGAGTGGAACGTGAAGGCGGACGTCTGGTCGGCGACCTCCTGGAACGAGCTGCGCCGCGAGGCGGTGGACGTGGAGCGGTACAACCTGCTCCACCCGGAGGAGGAGCAGCGCGTCCCGTACGTGACGCAGAAGCTCTCCGGTTCCGAGGGCCCGTTCGTGGCGGTCTCGGACTGGATGCGTTCGGTGCCGGACCAGATCTCGCGCTGGGTGCCCGGCGCGTACCAGTCGCTGGGCGCCGACGGCTTCGGCTTCGCCGACACCCGTGGGGCGGCTCGCCGCTTCTTCCACATCGACGCGCAGTCGATCGTGCTCGCGGTGCTCACGGAGCTGGCGAAGGAGGGCAGGATCGACCGTTCGGCGCTGAAGACGGCGGTCGACCGGTACGCGCTCCTGGACGTGGCGGCGGCCGACCCGGGTCCCGCCGGCGGGGACGCGTAACGGCGCAGATGATTGCGTGAAGGGCGGCGGGACCTCACGGTCCCGCCGCCCTTCGGCGTTCAGTTCTCCCAGATCTTGAAGGCCCTCACCGTGTACGGCGAGCGGGGCACCCAGGTGCCGCCGCCCGGGTAGGTCTCGAACTCCCCGGTCTCCTCGCACTCGGCCGACTGGTAGGTGGTGACGGGGCGCCCGGTGCGGTTGACGAGGGCCTGCGCATGGCCGCCGGCCGGCAGCGGAACGCAGCTCTCGATGTCGACCGTGGACAGTTCATGGGTCTGCCTGGCCCCGGTGAAGTCAGGTTTCGCCCAGAGGCAGAGCTGGCCCGCCCCGCACGGTGCGAGCCCCGCCGGTGCGGCCTGCGGGGCGCTCCGCGAGCGCCCCTGGTCGGCGGGCCCGTGGTGGGCGGCGGGTGCGGTGCCGGCCAGGGCCGTGGCCGGGACGAGCGCGGTGGCCGCCAGGGTGGCGGCGAGAACGGTCGTACGCATGATGGGTCAACCCCCGTGGTCGAGCGAGCCGGAGTGGCTCGGTGTCCGCACTCTGACCTGCGGGGCAGTACGCCGGGAAGGGGCGGGCGCATGGACCACCCTGATAGGCGACAGCCCCGCCGGAACTGTCCGGCGGGGCTGTCGGGTGCGCTGTGTTGACGCCTCGGCGTCAGGGTTTCGGAGGGATCAGATGTGGGCGGCGCCCGCTCCCGCCTCAGCGTTCGCACCGCGCTTGGTGAGCGTGGCGACGAGCGCCGCGACCACGGCGACGATGCCCGCGACCATGAATGCGGAGCTCATGCCCGACACGAACGTGTCATGGGCGACGCTCGTGATCTTCGCCGCGATCTCCGGCGGGGTGCCGGGCGCCACCGGGGGCATCCCGACCTTGATGGCCGAGGACGCCTGGTCCAGCTGGGTGTCGTTCACCGGCGGGAGGCCGGCGCCCTTCCAGTTGTCCCCGAGCTTCGCGTCGACCTGGGCGGCCATGACGGCACCCAGGACTGCCGTACCGAGGCTGCCGCCGACCTGCATCGCGGCCTGCTGGAGTCCGCCCGCGACACCGGAGAGCTCCATCGGGGCGTTGCCGACGATGACCTCGGTCGCGCCGACCATCACCGGGGCGAGGCCGAGACCGAGCAGACCGAACCAGATGGACATGGTCAGCGTGCCGGTGCCGATGCTCAGCTGCGACATGCCGAACATGGCGATCGCGGTGAACACCATGCCGCCGACCAGCGGGATGCGCGGGCCGAGTTTCGTGATGGCGAGGCCCGCGAGCGGCGAGCCGACGATCATCATTCCGGTCAGCGGCAGCAGGTGCAGACCGCTGTCGACCGGGCTCATGCCGTGCACGTTCTGCAGGTAGAAGGTCACGAAGAACAGGCCGCCCATGAAGGCGAAGGCCATCATCACCATCAGCACCACACCTGCCGAGAGGGGCACGGAGCGGAACATGGCCAGCGGGATCAGCGGCTCCCTGACCTTCGTCTGCGTGAACGCGAACGCGGCGAACAGGACGACGGCGCCGACGAGGAACCCGATCGTGTTCAGGTCGCCCCAGCCCCACTCGGAGCCCTTGATCAGGGCCCAGATCAGGCAGAACATCGCCAGCGACAGCAGCACGATGCCGCCGATGTCGAAGGACCTGGGCGCGTTCTCGGCGCGGTGGTCCTTGAGGATCACCAGGCCGAAGACCAGCGCGAGCACGCCGACCGGCACGTTGATGAAGAAGACGGACTGCCAGCTGACGTGCTCGACGAGCACACCGCCGAGGATGGGACCGCCCGCGGTCGAGGCGCCGATCACCATGCCCCAGATGCCGATCGCCATGTTCAGCTTCTCGGCGGGGAAGGTGGCGCGCAGCAGGCCGAGCGCCGCAGGCATCAGCAGGGCACCGAAGAGCCCCTGCAGGACGCGGAAGACGATCACCGCGGTCACGCCGTCGGAGAGGCCGATGGCCGCGGAGGCCGCGGCGAAACCGGCGATGCCTATCAGGAAGGTCTGCCGGTGGCCGAAGCGGTCACCGAGCTTGCCCGCGGTGATCAGGGAGACCGCGAGTGCCAGCATGTAGCCGTTGGTGATCCACTGGACGTCGGCGAGCGAGGCGCCGAGGTCCTGCTGGATGGCGGGGTTGGCGATCGCGACGATCGTGCCGTCGAGCGCAACCATCATCACGCCGATGGCGACGGCGAAGAGCGTCAGCCAGGGATGGCCGCGCAGTCCTTTCGCCGGTGCGGGAACAAGAGTGTCGTCGGGCTCCCGCGGCGCCTTCTCGACAGTGGTCTGACTAGTCATGCGGGGAGATTATGTCAGCGGCTGACAGTTGACAAACCAATTCACAAGTCAGTAACTGTCACGTAGCTCACAGGTAGGTTGATCAGGCCAAAGCGACAGAAAGAGGACCCGTTCGTGACACGCAGGCAGACATCCGGGGCTCCCGCATTCGCGGCTCCGGTCGGATTGCGCGAACGCAAGAAACAGCGCACCCGCGAGGCTCTGCTGCACGCCGCTCTGGAACTCTTCACCACCCAGGGGTACGACCGGACCACCGTCGACGAGATCGTCGACGCCGTCGAGGTCTCCCAGCGCACCTTCTTCCGCTACTTCGCGAACAAGGAGGCCGTGGCCTTCGCCGTCCAGGAGATGGGGGAGTCCCACTTCCTCGCGGAGCTTCGTCAACGCCCCGCCGCGGAGGCCCCTTTCGAGGCAATGCGCCGGGCCACGCTGAACGCCTGGGACAGCATCGCCGACGCCCTCGAGGACGATGTCACCGTCGAACTCCACATGCGCACCTACCAGATGATCGAATCGACCCCCGTTCTGCTCGCCGCCCTCATGCGGCGCAGCGTCGATCTGGAGCACCAGGTGGCTCTTCTGATCGCGGAGCGTGAGGGGCTGGACCCGGAGTCGGACCCTCGGCCCCGGGTGGCCGTCGCCGCGTTCTCCGGGGTGATGCGGCTGACCGGACAGCTGTGGGGACGACGGCAGGACGCGAGCGTGGACACGCTCCGGGCACTGACCGAGATGCACCTGGACCGGCTCGGACCAGCACTTGCCGGAGACTGGCGCACTGCTTAGGCGCACCGAACACCTGTGCCGCACGCCTCACGACCGGGGCATGTCCTAACTCACAACACCCCGGTCCCATGACTGCTTTCGGGGCGCCGAACGGGCTCCCGGCGCGGCGGAGCGTGGGCTCCGTACACACGGAGGGTGAGGTCGCGCCGCCGAATTCCTCGCAGCCGGGTGATGTGCGTCACCCCCCTCACGACGGCTTGTACGCGTCTCCTAGGGTGGGGCTCAGTGACTTCCTTCGACTCCTCCCCCACGCTCACCGCCTGGCGTGCTCTGCTCGCCGTCGCGGTGGTGTTCGTGATGCTGGCGACCACCGGGTGGACCGCCGTGCGTCATCAACACTCCCAAGCACCACGCGAGATCGCGCTCGCCTCCTGGGCCCGTGACCGGATAGCCGGTCACGCCCTCCCGGACACCGACGCGCCGCCGTACCGGCTGGCTCACTTCTTCGCCACGCTCACCGCGGGCCAGCAGGTCGCTCTCGCCGACAAGTACCCGCTCGTGCTGGGGAATCTGAACGGCGCCCCGGTCACCCTTCGCTACCGCGCCAACCGGCATGCGCTGGCCCTGGCCGAGACCGTGGAACAGCAGCGGACGCAGGACACGAGACTCTCGCCCGACGGCCGCCACCAAGCGGTGCTCCGCCTTGCCCGCTTCCGGTCGATGCTCGCCGGGGACCGGCAGATCCTCGCCTTCGACCCGTCGGGCAGGGGCCACGCCGCGGAGGTGTTCGGCGACCTGGACCGGGCGAAGCGGGTCTCCGTGATCGTTCCGGGCGTCGATACGAATCTGCTGACCCTGGAACGCACCGGCCGCAAGAAGAACGCCGCCCCCGTCGGCATGGCGCAGCAGTTGTACGGCGCCGAGCGCGCGGCCCGTCCCGGGACCCGTACGGCCGTCATCGCGTGGGCGGACTACACCGCGCCCGCCGGGATCGGCATGGACGCCGCCCTGGGCGGACTCGCGGCAGGCGGGGCGGTGCGGCTGAACGCGCTGGTGGAGGCGCTGCCAGGCACCTCAGCTGTCTCGCTGTTCTGCCACAGCTACGGCTCGGTGCTGTGCGGGGTCGCCGCGAAGGCCGAGCTGCCCTCCAGGGTGTCCGACATCGCGGTCGCCGGCAGTCCGGGCATGCGTGCGGACAGTGCCGAGGCTCTGGACACCGGCGCCAGGGTGTGGGCGATGCGGGACGGCGACGACTGGATCCAGGACGTGCCGAACATGGCCGTCGGCGGCCTCGGTCACGGTGCCGACCCGGTCGACCCGGAGTTCGGCGCGCGCATCGTGTCAGCCAACGGCGCGGTCGGGCACAGCGGCTATTTCGAGCCGGGCACGGACAGCCTGAGCAACTTCGCCGCCATCGGCGTCGGGGCGTACGACTCGGTCAGCTGCGCGAGCACCGACCAGGCGTGCCACCGCGAGATTTCCGGTGATCCGGACGCCTGACGCGCGTAGAGAACGGTGAAAGGCCTTGCGGGGATTGCCTGTACCGAGGGGGGACGTGCGAGCCTGTGCCGCATACGATGAGGCACATGGGTGATGTGCTGGCCGGAATTCATGCCACCTGGGAGTTCGACACCGACTCCCTGCTCATCCGCTTCGAACGGGGGATCCGCACGCCGAGGCTCTTCCAGAGCCTGCGTGAACGCCGCATTCCGTACGCGGCGTTGTCGTCGGTGACGTTGACCCCGGGCAGGCGGGGGACGGTGGTCCTGCACGCGGTGCCGAGACCGGGCGCCGATCCGCTGCTGGAGGCTGCCGCGGGGCAGCTCAAGGACGGCTGCGACCCCTATCGGCTGGCGCTGCCCGCCGAACGCGAAACGCTCGCGGAGTACTACGCGGACGAGCTGCGGACCACGCTCGGACCGGACGCGGCGAAGCACGCCGACCGGTTCCTGGTCACGGCTCCCGAGGCGCCGATGAACTTCAAGGCGTACGACGGGCGGGCCGGCTTCGACGGGGTCCGGGTCTCCTTCCGGTGGTCCTGGACAGGTGCGTCCAGCGCCAAGTGGAAGGCGGGCGACCAGACCTTCCAGGTGGCGGATCTCAGCGGCGTGCAGTGGCGGTCGCCCGAGGCTCTCGAGGGCTACCTACGGCTGGTGACGCGAGGCGCGGCCGGTGACGCGGACGAGGGCGCCCCGGTGCACGCCCTCGGGCCGGACACGGCGCAGGGCGCCCCGCATCCGGCGGTACCGCACATACCGGTGGACCAGGATCCGGCCGCCGTCGTCTTCGGCCTCGGCTACGGGCCGGTGCACGAGTCGCTGCCCTTCGCCGCGGCCGTACTGGAATCCGTGCGCAGGACACAGTCGGTGCCCGTCGCGGTGGCCCCCGCCCCGGCGGCCGGCGGGCGGCGTGATCCGGCGGACATCGCCGAGCGGATCCGGCACCTCGGAGAGCTGCACCAGGCCGGTCTGGTGACGGACGACGAGTACGGCGCGAAGAAGGCGCAGCTGCTCGCGGAGCTGTAGGAACAGGCGGGCGTCCCGGGCAGCCGTACGGAGCACGTCCCCGTGTGCCGGCACGAGGGATCCGGCGGCGGATCGAAACCCTGGTACGACACGGCAGGCCGGGCCATCGGCCTACGCTGACGGGGCCATGTCCACTTCCCCCTCCGGGCTGCCCCGCCCTGCACTCGCTCCTGGGGGAACGCAGTCGACGTCCTGCGGTACGGGCCGTACGCGGACGCCGTGCCGTCGTGGCTGAGCGTGCTGAACATCCTGCCCGGGTGACTCTTCGCGTACCGGCTCGGTGTCTCGTGGGGCGAGGGGCGCATCGGGTAGCGCGGAACCCGCGCCCTGCTCGTGGGCGGGGCCGTGCTGTTCGCCGTGCTGCTGCTGGTCTTTCCCTGTCCGGCGTCGATGGTCGGCGTACCGGGTGAGTGCGCACCGACTCGCACCCCCCGTCACTGCTGGTCCTCGCACCGGCCTCGGCGCGGAGCGGCGTGGCGATCCTGCTGCGCGACCGGATCGGCCGGGTGCTGCGGAGGCCGCTGGCGTGGGTTCCGGTCGTCGTGGTCAGCCTGCCGGCGATGACGATCCTGCGCCGGCACCGGACGGCGATGCCGGCCGCGGCCGTCCCCACGTCGTTCGCCGGTGTGGTGCCCGGGCTCACGACGGACCCGGCCCGCTGGATCCTGGCCCGGCCGGCGTGGTTGCCGTTGCTCGCCCTGGGAGACGGTCAGCCGTGCCGGCACCGCGCGCCGGGCAGCGGCCGGGCTGCTCGCGGCGGGCTTCGCACTTCGGCCGGCCTGAGGCTGCCGGGGGCCGCCGCGGGACCGCGTGCTCCGCGGCGGCCCCCGGCCGTGAGCGCTCCCAGCGGTACTCCCAGGCCGTGCTTGAACGCTCGCCCGAACTGCAGCACAAGAAACCGCCAATGCCACGGGGCAGCTGCACAAGCAGTGACAAGTGGGGCGGGCGTTCGTTTCTCAAGCATGAATACCTCTGATGCTCCAGCGGCAACGGCAACGGCAACGGGCACTGGCTACGCATCTTTCATTTCGGAACATGCGCTTGGAAGAGCGAGAAATGTGCCCGGCCCCAGGGCTGCGGAGCCCCGAGCCGAGTTGCAACCGCATACGGAATCCCCAACAGCAAGCAAAGAGAGAACAGAGACGCCGATGTATGGGGATTTGATCAGGCTCTGGGCTGCTCGCGGTAACACGCTCCCCGGTGTCCCGGATCCGGAGTGGCACCGACTTACCTCCTACTGGCACCACCAGGAGGAAACAGAGCAGACGTTGCGGATACTCCACCTTCAGAAATGCACGCCGATCGGATGATGTGACAGCCGGAAGCGAATCCGGGTTCACAATCAAGAAGCACGAACGGCCGGGAACATGACGCGGCATGACTTTCGTCAGGTATGACCTTCCTGGTCCAATCGGGTCATTTCGGGATCTTACTGAAGCCTATTCAGCCGCAACGGCGTTGATCGATCGTGGAAGCCAGGGAGATGTGGAAGCGGCACGCCGTCTTGGCCGACGCCTTCTGCGGTGCGGACGACCGCGTGCGTGAGGCGCAGTCGGTATTCGATGGGGCCCAGGCGGAGCGTGCAAGAACTCTTGCCGCTTTCGCCGTCACTGTGGGCAGTGACGCCGCTGTTGCCGAGTTGCTGGGGCTGAACGAGCGCGAGGTGCGGCTGGCCCGCCGCACCGTCGGCAAGAGCGATGCCCGCTCGCTCGCCGGGGCACTGCTCAACAATCATTCGGCCGACGCTCCGGACGTCGACTCGGCGACGGAGGCCCCTTCCGGCGACAGCAGCCCCTTGCCCACTCCTGCGGTCAACGTACGAATGGAATCCACGCAGCCCTCCATTCCGTCACCCCGCGTGGAACAGTTCCCCACTCGACAGGCAACACCTGCGGAGCCCACGGGACCGAAGGAGAAGGAGTGGTCACATGCTCGCGACTCCCTTCTTGTCGACGGCTGGAACAAGGGCATGGATGCGGCAGCCCTTGCCGCCCAGCTCGGCATCGGGCTCACACAATTGGTCTCCCGGGCCCAGTTGCTGTACGCGGACGGCCGCCTCGCACAGGTGCGCCGCGATCGGGGCCGCCACCGGCGCCTCACAGACGAATTCACTCGGACGGTCGAAGCCGCCCACGACTTCGACCGCGCCCTGTATTCAAGCTCGAGCGATAATCAGGGGTGGCCACCGCCGGTCGACACCCCTGGACAGGTTGAAACCGCGCAATACGCGCCCTACGGCCAGGACGGCAGCGAATTTCTCCCCTCCCACCTTGATTCGATGCTCGGGAACACCGGATACCCAGGTCAACAGAGGTGGGCTCACGACTATCCGGCCGAGCGCTGACGTCGGGGCATTGGTGCACCTCGACGAACGACGCGAATAGCGTCTCGTGGGCACCGCGCCCGTAGATGTCGACGGCGTCCAAGGGCACCACGCCCGCTTCGCGCGCCCGCCTCCAGAGTGTCGCGGACAGCCGTGCCGGGAACGCCCGCCGGGCAGCGGCTGGGCTGCTCGCGGCGGGATGCGCGGTCTTCGCGCCCCAGCGGACCTGAGGCCGCCGGGGACCTCCTACTCTCGCGCGGTGGCCGTGCTGCTCATGTCCGGGTACCGGTCCCCCGCCACCCGACCCGCGATGGGCTCCAGAAGCTCCAGCTCCTGCGGCGTCAGGGTCAGCCGGGTCGCCGCGGTGTTCTCCAGCAGACGGCTGCGCCTACGGGTTCCGGGAATCGGCACCACGGTCAGTCCGTGCACCTCGGCGCGCTGCTGCACCCACGCGAGGGCGACCTGCGCGGCCGTCGCGCCGTGCGCCGCCGCGATCTTGTGGACGGGCTCCAGCAGGGCCGCGTTCGTCCTGGCGTTCTCGCCGGTGAAGCGTGGCTGGTGCTTGCGGAAGTCGCCCTGTGACAGGTCCTTGCCCGCGTCGGCGAACGCTCCGGTCAGGAAGCCGCGGCCGAGCGGCGAGTACGGCACGAAGGTCACTCCGAGCTCGACGGCCGCCCCCACGGCGCTGCGCTCCACGTCCCGGCTGAAGAGCGACCATTCCGACTGCAGGGCGGCGATCGGGTGCACGGCGTGCGCCTCGCGGAGCTCGGCCCCGGTCACCTCGCTCAGCCCGAGCTGCTTGACCTTGCCCTGACGCACCAGTTCGGCCATCGCGCCGACCGATTCGGCGAGCGGGACGAGCGGGTCGCGGCGGTGCATGTAGTACAGGTCGATGACGTCAGTGCCGAGCCGGCGCAGGCTGTCCTCGACGGCCTGCCGGATGTACGCGGGATCGTTGCGGACCCCGCGGTAGTGCGGGTCGTCGGCCCGCTCGATGGCGAACTTCGTGGCCAGCGTGATCTCGTCGCGGTGCGCGGCGACGAACGGCGCGAGGAACGTCTCGTTGGCGCCGCGCCCGTAGACGTCCGCGGTGTCGAAGAGGGTGACCCCCGCCTCCAGCGCCGCTTCCAGGGTGTCCCGGGCGGCTGCCTCGTCGGTGTCGCCGTAGAACTCGCTGATCCCCATGCAGCCGAGCCCCTGGACGCCGACGCGGGGGCCGCCGCCGAGCTCCACGGTCGCGATCCGGCCGGTGCTGTTGTCGCTCATGTCGTCAGGGCCTTTCCGACGCCGCACGGGCGCCCGCATAAAAGTCGATCTTGAAGTCGAGGACGGCGAGGGTGTCCTGGAGCTCCGCGATCCGCGTCTTCACATCGCGTCGGGTCGCCTCCAGGAGCTCCTGCCGCTCCTCGAACGTGTGTTCGCCCTCGCGCAGCAGTTCCGCGTACCTGACCATGTCGGCGACCGGCATTCCGGTCAGCCGGAGCTTGCCGACGAACGCCAGCCAGTCCAGGTCGCGGTTGGTGAAGCGGCGCTGACCGGTGTTCGAACGGTCGACGTGCGGCATCAGCCCGATCCGCTCGTACCAGCGCAGGGTGTGTGCGGTGAGTCCCGTGAAGGCGACGACCTCGCTGATGGTGTAGCGGTCCCGGCCCTCGGGGCGCGGATGGGCCTCGGGGGCCGAGGCGCAGGTTTCGGTCCGTGAGGAAGTGCTTGCCATCACCGTCATACCCTCCACGCTAGAACCTTGGAGTGCACTCGAAGCAAGCGGATTCGGCGGCGTTCTTCGGTTTAGGCTCATATGCATGCAGAGCCTGGCGATGATCGAGAACTGGCCCGTCCCCACCGCGGCGGCGGCTGTCGTACGAGCGGACGGCACCCTCGCCGGTGCGCACGGCCCGACCGCGCACCGTTTTCCGCTCGCGTCCGTCACCAAACCGCTCACGGCGTACGCGGCGCTGGTGGCGTACGAGGAGGGCGCGGTCGAGCTGGACGAACCGGCCGGTCCCGAGGGCTCCACCGTCCGCCACCTCCTCGCGCACACCAGCGGCCTCGCGTTCGACGAGCACCGCGTCACCGCCCCTCCCGGCAACCGCCGGCTGTACTCCAACGCGGGCTTCGAGGTGCTCGGCGACCACATCGCGAAAGCCACTGAGATCCCCTTCCCCGAGTACGTACGCCAGGCCGTCCTGGAACCGCTGGGCATGACGGACACCACACTGGAGGGCTCGCCCGCCAAGGACGGCGTCTCCACCGTCGACGACCTGGTCCGCTTCGCCGCCGAGGTGCAGGCGCCCCGGCTCCTGGACCCGCGTACCGTGCTCGAGGCCCAGACCGTCGTGCACCCGGGCCTCAAGGGCGTACTCCCCGGCTACGGCCACCAGAACCCCAACGACTGGGGGCTCGGCTTCGAGATCCGCGACTCCAAGTCCCCGCACTGGACGGGCCTTTCGTCCTCCCCCGCGACGTTCGGCCACTTCGGCCAGGCCGGCACGTTCCTGTGGATCGACCCGGCGGCGGGCGCGGCCTGCGTCGCCCTGACCGACCGGGCCTTCGGCCCGTGGGCCGCCGAGGTCTGGACCCCGTTCACCGACGCGGTGCTCCAGGAGCTGCGAGCAGGCATCTAGTGCCGTATCGAACACCGTTCGCCCTGTTGTCCTCCCGTGCCACGGACAACCGGGGGAACGAGTCGCTGCCGTGCGGCTGTTAGAGTCCCCGACCGGCGAAAGGGGGCCGCTCGTGGCCAAGGTCAACATCAGTCTCGATGCCGAACTGGTGGTGGAAGTGATGGTCCTGGCCGGGGTCGGCTCGCCCCAGGACGCGATCGAAGCGGTCGTGCGCGACTACATCGCCCGGGGACACCGCACCGAGTCACGCACCGAGCTCAGGGAGCAGAGCCTGCGCGACGTCGAGGTCAAACCGCAGGACCCTCAAGGCTGACCACTGCGATTCAACGGGAGAGAACCTCGGCATGGCCGTCATCCACCGCACCACCCTCGCACCGACGAAGCTGGAACTGCTCACCTCCTGGCTCCCCTCCCGCCCGTGGTACCTCGGCGGCGCGGGCGAACCGGAGCTGGTCAGGTCCGGCGGCTTCCGGCTGGACGACCCGCAGGGCGAGGTGGGGATCGAGTTCATCGTGGTCACCGACACCTCCGGCCCTCACCCCACCGCCTACCTGGTGCCGCTCACCTATCGCGGTGCCCCGCTCGACGGGGCGGAGCACGCTCTCGTCGGCACCATGGACCACGGGGTACTGGGACGGCGCTGGGCCTACGACGGCTGCCACGACCCGGTGCTGGCCGCCCAGTTCGTCGCCCTGATCGAAGGCCGGGTGCAGGCCCAGGACCAGAACACCAGCGACACCCCCGACCAGGACGTGACCTGCTCCCACGCCGGTGAGGGATCGGCCTCCGCGGCCTTCACCACCGTCACGGCCACGGACGACCGGGAAGGCACCGCCCTGGCTGTCCGGCCCGGCGCGACCATCCGTCTGCACCGGGCCCTGCAGCCCGCCCAGGACGGTTCGCCGCTGCCTCCGCAGGGAGCGGCCGGCCACGTCTCCGGGGCCTGGAGCACGGTGGACGGGGCCCGCGCCCGGGGGCTGTTCGCCGTCCTGCACACGGACTCCGGGACACAGCGGGATGCGCGAAGGGGCCGTGCCTCGTAGAAGGCCGGCATCCCTTCGGCAGCGGGAACGCCGCTGGAGCGCTCCCTGGGTGCGCTACCGCGATGTTCCCGGCCTGTCGGGGGCGGCGAACGCAGCGGTCCGCGTGCTCGAACGGGAGCGGCTGACTCCGGGCGTCGTGTCGGTCGCACTGAGCGTGTGGTCCGCGCGCGTCCACGGAACCGAACGCCGGTGGAGGCAGTGGGAGGCCGAGTTCACCTGCCCGTGCTGCGGCGGGGGCTGGGCCCGGGACAAGCTGCAGGAGGCTCTGTCCCTGTTGCCGCCGAGGGCCTCGGCGGAACTCCGGGCGCAGGTCGGGCGCCTGGACGAGGTGCTGCTCGGGCGGACCCACCACGATCCCGCGGCGGACGTGGAGTCGGCGTGGTGGCATCGCCGGTGCTGACCGCGCGCGAACCGCCACCCGGAACCCTCCACCGGCCGGCAACCACCGTGGCGGACCTTCCCGGACGGGCTTCGCAGCCACCGCGGCGGACCTTCCCGGGCGGGCTGCGCAACCACCGCGGCCGACCTTCCCGGACGGGCTCCGCTAGATTCGGCCGCTATGCGATCACGATCACGCGAGTACGACCAGGATTTCCGCGACCGGGCCACCCGAATACGCAGTTGGGGCCTGGGCCTGCTGTCCTTGGCCGCGCTGCTGTGGGCGTGGTGTGCCGTGCTGCTGCTCACGCCGTACGCGGTCGACGAGGAGCCCGACGACCGGTACCCGCAGGAGTGCGAGTCGCGGCTGTTCACCGACCGCGGCACCGCCAACGAGGGTGTGTTCCGCGGGGATCACTGCGCGGACGAGCGCGACTGGCCGGAGGCCGTGGCCCTGCTCGGGCTGTCCCTGCCGGTGTCGGTCGTCGGTGCGGCGCTCTTCACCACCGGCACGGTGACGCGCCGGATGAGCGCCCACGGCGAGGCGATGCGTGAGCTGGACAAGCTCACGAACGCCCCGAAGGCGTAGGGCCGTTCGCCTCCAGGCATGGCCGGCCCCAGCCCTGTTGTCCACCGGCCGGTGGACAACAGGTTCAACCGGCCGGGCGTGTCGGGCAGGCCCCTCGGCCGACCAGGATTTCCGGTATGAGACAGCTACCTGTACGGATGGCCCGATGGAGCGCCCGGCACGCATGGCGGGCGATCATCGGATGGTTCGCGTTCGTCGTCCTGTGCCTCGGAGCCGGCATCGCGGTGGGCACCGACGAAGCCACCACCAAGGACTTCTGGGTCGGTGAGGCGGGACGCGCCGAGGCGATGGCGACCGAGGGCGGCCTGGAGCGCTCGCCCACCGAGCGGATCATGATCCGGTCCAGGTCCGGACCGCTGGACATGGCCGCGGCCGGTTCGGCGGTCCAGGACGTGACCGAGCGGATGCGGGACCTGCCCGAGGTGGGGAGCGTGGCGGCTCCCGTCCGCTCGAAGGACGGCAAGGTCCTGCTGGTATCGGTGGTCCTGAACGGCCCCGAGCTGGAGGGCAGGAAGAACGTCGTGCCGCTCCTGGAGCAGACGGCGGCCGTGGGCGCGAGCCACCCGGATCTGGTGGTGGAGGAGACCGGATCCCCTGCCATCAGCAAGGGCGTCAACGACCAGCGCGGGGAGGATCTCGCCCTCTCCGAACGCATCAGCCTGCCCGTCACCGTCATCACCCTGCTGGCCGTGTTCGGCTCGGTGGTCATGGCCGGTGTGCCGCTCCTGCTGGCTCTCTCCTCGATCGCCGCGGCCATCGGTCTGTCCATGGTCGCCTCGCACCTTCTCCCCGACGCCGGAGTCGGGATGAACCTCATCCTGCTCATCGGCCTGGCGGTGGGCGTCGACTACACGCTCTTCTACCTGAAGCGTGAACGTGAGGAACGGGCCCGCGCAGGCGGCCGGCTGAGTTCGGAAGCCCTCGTGGAGCTGGCTGCGGCGACCGCGGGCCGGGCCATCGTGATCTCGGGACTCGCCGTGATCGTCTCCACGGCCACCCTGTATCTGGCCACCGACGTCATCTTCTCCTCGCTGGCGACCGGGACCATCCTCGTCGTGGCGGTCGCCGTGGCCAGCTCGCTTACGGTCCTCCCCGCACTGCTGGTCAAGATCGGCCACCGGACCGAACGCCTCGCCTCCCGCAAGGCCGCCCGCCGGGCGAAGCGCGGGAAGCCGGCCCCGACCGCGAAGCCGGAGACCGGGCGGGTGTTCGGCGCCCTCCTGCGGCCGGCTCGGACCCGCCCCGTCCTCACCCTGTGCCTGTCGGTCCTCGTCATGCTCGGCCTGGCCGCACCCGCGCTCGGACTGAAGCTCGTCGACCCGGGCAAGGACACCTTCTCCCGCGACATCCCGGCCATGCAGGTCTACGACCGGCTGACCGGGAGTTTCCCCGAACTCTTCGTCAAGCACGAGGTGGTTGTCCGCTCTGCCCCGGAGCGGGCCGCCCAGGTGGAGCGGTCCCTGGTGGACCTCGGCCGCCGCGCCCAGGCCGACCCCCTGTTCGCCGGGGACACGGAGCCGACGGTACGCACGTCCGCCGACGGCAGGATCAGTGTGCTGGAACTCGCGGTCCCGTTCCCCGCGCCCTCCGCCGAGGCGATCGAGTCGCTCGTCCACCTCCGCCAGGACCACATCCCCGCGACCGTCGGCCAACTGTCCGACGTGGAGACGGGGGTGAGCGGCGACGTGGCCCGGGGCCGCGACTACGTGGCCCACGAGAGCGACAAACTGCCGCTCGTCATCGGGTTCCTGCTGCTGATGACCTTCCTGATGACGGTGTGGGCGTTCCGCTCGGTGGTCATCGGCCTGGTGGGCGTCGTACTCAATCTGCTGTCCGCCGGTGCCTCGCTCGGCATGCTGGTCCTGTTCTTCCAGGGGACGTGGGCGGAGGGTCTGCTGGCCTTCGACTCGCTCGGAGCGATCGCGTCCAGGGTGCCGCTCTTCCTCGTCGTGATCCTCTTCGGCCTGTCGATGGACTACCAGGTGTTCGTGGTCAGCCGGATCCAGGAGGCCAGGCAGAACGGCATGCCGGCCCGCGAGGCGGTGCTGGAGGGCATCAACCGCTCGGCCAAGGTGGTGACGAGTGCGGCGATCGTGATGGTGACCGTGTTCGGTGCGTTCGTGGCCCTGCACCTCACGGAGATGAAGCAGATGGGATTCTGTCTGGCCGTGGCCGTCCTCCTGGACGCCGTGATCATCCGGCTGATGGTCCTGCCGTCGGTCCTGCTGCTCCTCGGTGAGCGCGCCTGGTGGCCGGCCCGCCCCGCGCGCGGGGCACGGGACGGGTTCCCTGCCACCGCGCCGCTGGAAAAAGTAGGCTGACACGATGGATCAACGGCCGCAGCCCGACGACGAGTTGCCCATACCGTCGCTGCACCGGTGGAACGCCGTCCTGTGGGTCCTGCTGGGTGTGGTGCCGCCGGCCATCGCGGTCGCGGACGCACCAGGGGCGACGAGATACCCGACGCTGGCGCTGCTGGCCGTGCTCGCCCTGTGTTACGCAGCGGTGGGGCTGTTCCCGGGCAACCCCGTCCTGCGCCCCCTTCCGTACCTGTACGTGCTCGTGGTGGGCCTCGGCGCGATGTCGTACCTGCTCGACGGTGGCGCGGCGCTCTTCGTCGTGACGTTGCCGCACTTCTGGATCTACGCCACGAGCACGCGGGCCGCGGTCGCCCTCAGTGGCCTCGCCTGCGCGGGAGTGGTGACCGGCAACGTCGTACGGCAGGGCTGGGACGGGGAGTTCTTCACCGGGAACGTCGTCTTCACGCTGATCGGCTACGCGGCGGGCGTGCTGATCGGGCTGGGGCTGCGCCGCATCGCCGAGGACGGTGACGCGCGTGCCCGCCGGCTGGGCGCCGAGCTGGAGGGCGCCCGGCTCCGGCTGGTCGAGGCACACAGGCGCCAGGGTGCGGCGGACGAGCGCGAACGGCTCGCCCGGGACATCCACGACACCCTCGCCCAGGGCTTCGCTTCCATCGTCGTGCTCGCGGAGGCGGCCCGCTCGGGCCTGGACACCGATCCGGCCAGGAGCGCGCAGCAGCTGCTCGCGATCGAGAACACCGCACGCGAGAACCTCGCCGAGGCACGCGTCCTCGTCGGTGCGGCGCCGCGGAGCGGAGTCGCCGCAGGCTCCGTGGCGGACACCCTTCGCCGGACCCTGGACCGGTTCACGGAGGACACCGGGATCGGCCTCGCCTCGGAACTGCCGGACGTCGCCTGCGACCAGCAGACCCGGATCGCCCTCCTGCGCTGCACGCAGGAGTCCCTCGCCAACATCCGCAAGCACGCGGCGGCCTCCACCGTGGAGGTGGTGCTCACCGCGCAGCCGTACGGCGTGGAACTGGAGATCACCGACGACGGCCGCGGCTTCGTGACCGAGGATTCCCACGGCTTCGGACTGAACGGCATGCGCAAGCGCCTGGCCGAACTCGGCGGTGAGCTCACCGTCACCAGCTCGGTCGGCGACGGCACCCGCGTCCTCGCCATGATTCCCACGAACGGACAGGTCTGACATGGCGACAAGTGCAGTGCCCCGGAGCAGGCTCCGCGTCGTCGTGGTGGACGACCACACGGTGATGCGCGCCGGGGTCGTCGCCCTGCTGGCCGACGAGCCCACCATCGACATCGTCGGCGAGGCCGACGATGGCCGGGCGGCCGTCGAACTCGTGGAACGGCTGGAGCCCGATGTGGCGCTGGTCGATCTGCGGATGCCCGTCCTCGACGGGACGAGTGCGACCGCTGAGATCGTCGCGGGCCGGACCCGGACCCGGGTGCTGATCCTGACCACGTACGACACCGACGCGGAGATCGAGCGCGCCGTCGAGGCGGGCGCGGTCGGCTACCTGCTGAAGGACACGACCCGTGAGCAGCTGGTGGACGCCATCCACTCCGCGTCCCGGGGCGAGACCGTTCTGGCCCCGCGGGTCGCGGCGCGCCTGGTCGCCCGTATGCGCAGGCCCGCCCCGGTGGCGCTGACCAGGCGGGAGGTCGATGTGCTGGGCGCGGTGGCCGACGGGCTGTCCAACGTGGAGATCGGCCGGCGGCTCGTCATCGCGGAGGCGACGGTGAAGACGCACCTGCTGCGGGTCTTCGCCAAGCTGGACGTCAGCGACCGCACGCACGCGGTGGTCAAGGCCCTGGATCTCGGGCTGCTGGACGGACGCCGGTAGGCCCTCCGCGCCCTCACACCTGCCCGAGCTCCCACATCAGCACCTCGGCGGCCGTCAGCGCCAGCAGTTCCAGCCCTCGGGACTCCGTGATCCGCGCCGAGTCGCCGGCCGCCAGATCCTCGTCGTCGAGGCGCACCTCGCCCCGTACGACGTGGACGTAGACGCCCGCCGCATCGGGCACGGCGGTGCGCTCGCCCTCGGCCTGCCTGCGGACGTGGAGCATCGCGCGCGCCTCCGGGAGGGCGTACGGGGTCGAGTCGGCGATCCCGGCGACATGCGTGTACGAGGGTTCCCCGCCGGGTGCCAGAGGCGCCAGCCACATCTGAACGAACGTCAGCGGGTGTTCCCCGTCATTGCGTTCGACATGCCGCACCCCTCCGGCCGAGCTGAGGTGCTGGACGTCACCGGCCCGTACGACGGTGGCGTGGCCGGCCGAGTCACGGTGGGTGAGCTCGCCCTCGACCACCCAGGTGACGATCTCGGTGTGGCTGTGCGGATGCTCGTCGAAGCCGGCCCCCGGGGCGAGACGCTCCTCGTTGCAGGCCAGGACCGGCCCGAAGCGCAGGTTGTCGGGGTCGTAGAAGCGCCCGAAGGAGAATGCGTGCAGCGTCTCGATGCCCACGGAGACACCCGGGGCCGGGTCCCCACCGCGGAAGCGGTCGCCGGAGCGGCGTACGTCCATCACGGCTCCACGGTAGTCCTGCGGGGCGACCCGCGGCCCCGCCCCTCCGCACCGCTGCACCGATAAGGCAGTCTTGTGTCCGTGCCCCGACCCGATCCTGAGCAGCCCGCCGCGAACGCCGCCCATCTGCATGCCGCGACCCTGAAGCGGCTCGAGCAGGCCTCCGGCCGGCTCTCCGCCGATGCCATCGCCCGCATGGACGAGACGCTGCCGTGGTACCGGGCGATGCCACCGGAGAACCGCTCCTGGATCGGTCTGGTCGCCCAGGCCGGAATCGCCGCGTTCACGGAGTGGTTCCGGCACCCGGAGGCGCCGCAGGCCATCTCCACCGATGTGTTCGGTACGGCTCCGCGCGAGCTGACCCGGGCGATCACGCTGCGACAGACCGTCGAGATGGTGCGTACGACGATCGAGGTGATGGAGACGGCGATCGAGGACGTGGCGGCTCCCGGCGACGAGTCGGTGCTGCGCGAGGCACTCCTCGTCTACGCCCGGGAGATCGCCTTCGCGACCGCCCAGGTGTACGCGCAGGCCGCCGAGGCGCGCGGCGCGTGGGACGCCCGGCTGGAGTCGCTCGTGGTGAACGCGGTGCTGTCCGGCGAGGCCGACGAGGGTGCCGTGTCGCGGGCCGCGGCGCTCGGCTGGAACTCCCCCGAACACGTCTGCGTCCTCCTCGGCACCGCTCCGGACGGGGACAGCGAGCTCACCGTGGAGGCGATCCGGCGGGCGGCCCGGCACGCCAAGCTCCAGGTCCTGACCGGGGTGCTGGGCAACCGCCTGGTCGTCATCGCGGGCGGCAGCGACAATCCGCTGAACGTCGCGAAGTCCCTGATCGGCCCGTATGCGGCCGGTCCCGTCGTCGCCGGCCCCGTGGTGCCCGACCTGCTCGCCGCCACCCGGTCCGCGCAGGCCGCCGCAGCCGGACTCAAGGCGTGCTCGGCGTGGCAGGACGCGCCGCGGCCGGTACTGTCCGACGATCTTCTCCCGGAGCGTGCGATGGCGGGCGACCCCGCCGCGCGGGATCAGTTGGTGGAGGAGATCTACAGACCGCTCGAAGAGGCCGGTTCGGCGCTACTGGAGACGCTGAGTGTCTATCTGGAGCAGGCGAGCAGCCTTGAGGGCGCCGCCAGGATGCTGTTCGTGCACCCCAATACCGTGCGCTACCGGCTACGACGTGTGACCGACGTCACCGGCTGGTCCCCCTCCGACGTCCGCTCCGCGTTCACGCTGCGGATCGCCCTCATCCTGGGGCGCTTGGCCGCCGGAGATCCCCAGTCCTAGACTTTTGTCGGACTTCAACAATTCCCCTGACGGTTCTTCGTCCCTGTCCCCACGGGCGTGAGGAGCCGTCCACAAGAGAGAGTGTGAGTGTGCTCGTACTCGTCGCTCCCGGCCAAGGCGCTCAGACGCCCGGCTTCCTGACTCCCTGGCTCGAACTCCCCGGTGCCACCGACCGCATCGCGGCCTGGTCCGACGCCATCGGGCTCGACCTTGCCCACTACGGCACGAAGGCCGACGCGGACGAGATCCGCGACACGGCGGTGGCCCAGCCGCTGCTCGTCGCCGCGGGTCTCCTGTCGGCCGCTGCCCTCGACGCCTCGCCCGGCGTCGTCGCCGGCCACAGCGTCGGTGAGATCACCGCCGCGGCGCTCGCCGGCGTCATCGACGACGAGGCCGCGCTCCGTTTCGTACGGACCCGGGGGCTCGGCATGGCCGAGGCCGCCGCGGTCACCGAGACGGGCATGGCCGCGCTGCTCGGCGGCGACCCTGCCGTAACGGTCCCTCACCTGGAGAAGCTGGGGCTCACCCCGGCCAACGTCAACGGTGGCGGACAGATCGTCGCAGCGGGCACCGCGGCACAGATCGCCGCACTGGCCGAGGACATGCCCGAGGGTGTGCGCCGCGTGGTCGCGCTCAAGGTGGCCGGCGCCTTCCACACGCACCACATGGCTCCGGCCGTGGAGAAGCTGCGTGCCGCCGCCGGTGCCCTGACGGTCGCCGACCCGAAGATCACGTACGTGTCGAACGCCGACGGGAAGACGGTCGCCGACGGCGCCGAGGTCATCTCGCGGCTCGTCGGCCAGGTCGCCAACCCGGTCCGCTGGGACCTGTGCATGGAGACCTTCAAGGAGCTCGGGGTCACGACCATCATCGAGGCCGCCCCCGGAGGCACCCTCGTCGGCCTCGCCAAGCGCGCGCTGCCCGGCGTGAAGACCCTCGCGCTCAAGACCCCCGACGACCTCGACGCGGCCCGCGCGCTCATCTCCGAGCACGCAGGCGCCTAAGGAGCCCGAGAGCATGTCGAAGATCAAGCCCAGCAAGGGCGCCCCGTACGCACGGATCATGGGTGTCGGCGGCTACCGCCCGACCCGTGTCGTGCCGAACGAGGTGATCCTCGAGACGATCGACTCGTCCGACGAGTGGATCCGCTCCCGCTCCGGTATCGCCACCCGCCACTGGGCCTCCCCCGAGGAGACCGTGTCGGCCATGTCCGTGGAGGCCGCCGGCAAGGCGATCGCCGACGCCGGGATCACTCCCGAGCAGATCGGCGCCGTGGTCGTCTCCACCGTCTCGCACTTCCAGCAGACCCCGGCGATCGCGACCGACATCGCCCACAAGATCGGCGCGGGCAAGCCCGCCGCCTTCGACATCTCGGCCGGCTGCGCGGGCTTCGGCTACGGCCTCACGCTCGCCAAGGGCATGATCGTCGAGGGTTCCGCGGACTACGTCCTCGTCATCGGTGTCGAGCGCCTCAGCGACCTCACCGACCTGGAGGACCGTGCGACGGCCTTCCTGTTCGGTGACGGCGCGGGTGCGGTCGTCGTCGGCCCCGCCAAGGAGCCGGCCATAGGCCCCACGGTCTGGGGCTCCGAGGGCGACAAGTCCACAACGATCAAACAGACCGTGGCGTGGGACGTCTTCCACGCCGACCGTCCGGAGAAGTTCCCGGCGATCACGCAGGAGGGTCAGGCGGTCTTCCGCTGGGCCGTCTTCGAGATGGCCAAGGTCGCCCAGCAGGCGCTGGAGGCGGCCGGGATCACCCCGGAAGACCTGGACGTCTTCATTCCGCACCAGGCCAACATGCGGATCATCGACTCGATGGTGAAGACTCTCAAGCTGCCGGAGCACGTCACGGTCGCGCGTGACGTGGAAACCACCGGCAATACGTCGGCCGCCTCGATTCCGCTCGCAATGGAGCGGCTCCTGGCGACCGGTCAGGCCAAGAGCGGCGACACGGCGCTCGTCATCGGCTTCGGGGCGGGTCTCGTCTACGCCGCGACGGTCGTTACCCTCCCCTAGGCACACCGGACCTTTCGGTCCGTACACCCGAACCCCGCAGAAACACATCGAAGGAGCGCCAAATGGCCGCCACTCAGGAAGAGATCGTCACCGGTCTCGCCGAGATCGTCAACGAGATCGCCGGTATCCCGGTCGAGGACGTCCAGCTGGACAAGTCCTTCACCGACGACCTGGACGTCGACTCGCTGTCCATGGTCGAGGTCGTCGTCGCCGCCGAGGAGCGCTTCGACGTCAAGATCCCCGACGAGGACGTCAAGAACCTCAAGACGGTCGGCGACGCTGCCGACTACATCCTGAAGCACCAGGGCTGATCCCAGCCCGTCCCGTGTGTCGCCACCCGGCGGTGGCGCCGCTGATTCACGACCCTCTACACGTGGAGAAGATTTTCCAGTGAGCCCGACCAATCGCACCGTGGTCGTCACCGGTATCGGCGCAACCACTCCGCTGGGTGGCGACTCCGCATCGACCTGGGAAGGTCTGATGGCCGGTCGTTCCGGCGTCAAGCCCCTCGAGGGCGAACGTTTCGCCGAACTGCCTGTCCGGATCGCCGCCCTCGCGGCTGTCGACCCGGGCGACGTCCTGCCCCGCCCGCTCGCCCGCAAGCTGGACCGCTCGGCGCAGTTCGCACTGATCGCGGCCCGTGAGGCCTGGGCGGACGCCGGCTTCACCGGCAAGGCCGGTGAGGACGAGAAGATCCAGCCCGAGCGTCTGGGCTCGGTCATCGCCTCCGGTATCGGCGGCGTGATCACCCTGCTCGACCAGTACGACGTGCTGAAGGAGAAGGGCGTACGCCGCGTCTCCCCGCACACCGTTCCCATGCTCATGCCCAACGGCCCCGCGGCCAACGTCGGCCTGGAGGTCAACGCCCAGGCCGGTGTCCACACCCCGGTCTCCGCCTGCGCGTCAGGTGCCGAGGCCATCGGGTACGCCGTCGAGATGATCCGCACCGGCCGTGCCGATGTGGTCGTCGCCGGTGGCACCGAGGCGGCGATCCACCCGCTGCCGATCGCCGCGTTCGCCAACATGATGGCGATGTCCAAGAGCAACGACGAGCCCGAGAAGGCCTCGCGTCCGTACGACACGGGCCGTGACGGCTTCGTCCTCGGCGAGGGTGCCGGCGTCGTGATCCTGGAGTCCGCGGAGCACGCCGCCGCGCGTGGCGCCAGGGTCTACTGCGAGGTGCTGGGCCAGGGCCTGTCCGCGGACGCCCACCACATCGCGCAGCCCGAGCCGACCGGCCGGGGCATCGCCGCCGCCATGCAGAACCTGCTGGACGCCACGGACCTGAAGCCGTCGGAGGTCGTGCACCTGAACGCGCACGCCACGTCCACGCCGCAGGGTGACCTCGCGGAGATCAAGGCGCTGCGTGCGGTGCTGGGCGACGACCTGGACCATGTGGCGATCTCCGCCACGAAGTCGATGACCGGTCACCTGCTCGGTGGCGCGGGCGGCATCGAGACCGTGGCGACGGTGCTGGCCCTGCACCACCGGCTGGCGCCGCCGACCATCAACATCGACAACCTCGACGAGGCGATCGAGGCGGACGTCGTGCGCGATGAGCCGAGGGCACTGCCCGAGGGACCGATCGCCGCGATCAACAACTCGTTCGGCTTCGGCGGCCACAACGTCGTCCTGGCGTTCCGCTCGGTCTGATCCGTTGCCTGCCGCGAGGCCCGCTTCCCACTCCCGGGAGGCGGGCCTCCTGCATGGCAGGGGATGCCACCGGGCTGCCGCTTCGTCCCGGACAACCCGTTCGACCAGCGAGGTAAGGGCATGCACACGACCATCAGTCCGTTCTCCCTCGCGCGTCTCAAGGAGAAGCAGCCCCACGGGCGCACCAAGTTCGGCTGGCAGGGCACTTCTCCGGAGTTCGGCGACATCCGAGTGGTGTACCCGGCGGGCCGGGACATGACGAACGTGCTCGTCTCGGAGGTACGTGGTGGTCTGATCCCCACTTCCACGTTCGAGACGCGCGGCGCGCACACGGAGGTCGCGTCCATGCCGACCCTCAACCGTTCGACGCTCCGGGTGGGCGACGCCCTGGTGCGCATGCATCGGAACCGGTGGGCGGCCACGCACCGGGGGCGCTCCCTGCACATGACGTGTCTGGGTGATTCGTACCGGCTCACGGCGATCGACCGCCGGACCTACGAGCTGTTCAGGCAGCCCGACTCCGACGACCCCGGCGCCACCGTCAGGGTGCGGCAGTCGGGCGTCGGGAGCGGCAGGAAAGTCACCGTGCGGGCGACGGGCCGGGTCCTGCCCGGCGACGTCTCCCTGGCGACTGTCTTCTCCGGGGTCGACCGGTCCGTGCTGACGCGGCGCGGAGCCGTACGGGCCGGTCTGTCGAGGATCTTCGGCTTCTGGGCCGAGTCCCACTCCTGAGCGGACAGGGCACGGCCCCCGCCCGCACCAAGAGGACAAACGTTTCAGCCCGGCCTGACTCGGGGGCAGGCCGGGCCGAGGTGCCGGTCACACCACCTGGTGGAGCCAGCGGACGGGCGCGCCCTCGCCGGCGTGGCGGAAGGACTCCAGCTCGTCGTCCCAGGGCTTGCCCAGGAGCTTGGCAACCTCCGCCTCCAGGTCCGTCTCGCCGCTCACGGACCGGGCGAGCGCGGCCCGCAGCCGGTTCTCGGGGATCAGGATGTCGCCGTTCATACCGGTGACCGCGTGGAAGATGCCGAGGCCGGGCGTGGAGCTGTAGCGCTCGCCCTCCGCCGTGGGGCACGGCTCCGCCGTCACCTCGAAGCGCAGCAGGTCCCAGCCACGGAGTGCCGAGGCGAGCTGGGACGCGGTGCCGGCTCTTCCCTTCCAGGAGAATTCGGACCGCCAGGTACCGGGGGCGGCCGGCTGTCTGATCCAGTCGAGCTGGACCCGCACACCGAGGACGCCCGCCACTGCCCATTCGATGTGCGGGCACAGCGCGCGCGGTGCGGAATGAACGTACAGGACTCCACGTGTCGTCACCGGGACCTCCAGTGTGGGACGAGGTTCGCCTTCCCCAGCGGCCTCGCGCCCGTACCGCCTCTTCCCGGCCGGCTCCCGAGGTTGTCAACAGTAAACAGCATCGGGAGTGAATCTCCTGAAAAGGGACAGTATGTGACGTGAGGTAACTTACCGGAGCTGCCCGATTCGGATGCCGGCCGGCAAGGCGTCACTGGTTCGACGGGGAAAAGCTACCGTGCGCCGGGGCCGGGCGTGTGACGTACCGTCGGTCCTGGGCCCATGATTCCCCCAGCATTCACCCGCGAGGGCGCGCGGGCCCACCACCTGGGGCTGTCGGTTGTGCCAGAGGCACAATCACCCGTGTGACCGGAGGGGAAACTGGGATGCCTGAGTGCTCGTCACGCCGTCGTGTCCGCGGTGTCGCCGCCGCGCTGACGGCCCTTTCGTTCCTCGGTGCCGCGCTGACGGGCTGCACCGGTGGTTCGTCCGCGACCACGAAGGGCGCGGCCAGACCGCAGAGTCCGCCCCCCTCGCCGGTCCGGGTGTGGGATGTGAGCCCGGCGTCCATCGCCGCCGTGGGGGACTCCATCACCCGGGGCTTCGACGCCTGCTCGGTGTTCGCCGACTGCCCGGAGGTGTCGTGGGCGACCGGCACGGACGACGGGTTCGACAGTCTCGCGGTACGGCTGCTCGGCGCGGCGAAGGCGCCCTCGCACAGTTGGAACCATGCCGTGTCGGGAGCCCGGATGGCCCAGCTGCCGGAGCAGATGGTGCTGGCCGCCGAGGAGAAGCCGGACCTGGTGACGGTGATGATCGGCGCCAACGACGCCTGCCGGGACTCGGTGCGGCTCATGACTCCGGTGGCGGACTTCCGGGCCTCGTTCGAGGCGTCGATGCGGCAGTTGCGCGGTGCGGCGCCGAAGGCCCAGGTGTACGTGTCGAGCGTGCCGGACCTCAAGCGGCTCTGGTCGACCGGGCGCGGCAACCCGCTGGGCAAGCAGATCTGGAAGCTGGGGATCTGCCGGTCGATGCTGGGCGACGCGGACGACATGGGCACGGCGGCCGTCGCGCGGCGCGACGCGGTGCAGGAGCGGGTCGTCGCGTACAACGAGGTCCTGAGGGATGTCTGCGGGAAGGACCTGCGCTGCCGGTACGACGGCGGGGCGGTGTTCGACTACCGGTTCACCGGCGAGCAGCTCAGCCCGTGGGACTGGTTCCACCCCGGCCGTGACGGCCAGGCCAGGCTGGCCGAGATCGCTTACCGCAATGTCACCGCGGCGGGACCCCCCGCGTAAAGTCCGTGATCATGACGACGGGTACAGCGGCACACGGCGAAGACTTCTCCACCCTCGCGGACGGCACCGCCGTACGGCGCTGGACCCTGGAACGGGACGGCACCCGGGTGCGTGTGCTGACGTACGGCGCCGTCGTGCAGTCGGTGGAGGTACCCGGCCGGGACGGCACCCGGGCCGGAGTGGCCCTCGGCCTGCCGGACGTCGCGGACTACGAGAAGTACACCGGTCCCTACTTCGGCGCCCTGGTCGGGCGGTACGCGAACCGGATCGGGGGCGCCGCCTTCGTACTCGACGGGCAGACGCACCGGGTGACGCCGAACGAGGGCCGCAACCACGTGCACGGCGGCACGCGCGGCTTCGACAAGCGGGTGTGGGACGCCGAGGAGGTACCGGACGGCGTGCGGCTCTCCCTGGTCGCCGAGGACGGCGAGGAGGGCTTCCCGGGCCGGCTGGCGGTTTCGGTGACGTACACCCTGGACGAGGGCGGGGCACTGCGGATCGCCTACCGGGCGACGACCGACGCGCCGACCGTGGTGAACCTGACGAACCACACGTACTGGAACCTGGCCGGCGCGGACAGCGGGAGCGCGCTCGGGCACGAACTGCGGCTCGCGGCCGGGCGGATCACGCCGTCGGACGCCGAGTCCATTCCGACGGGCGAGTTCGCTCCGGTGGACGGAACCCGGTTCGACTTCCGGAAGCCGAAGCCGGTGGGTCCGGGGTACGACACCAACTACGTGCTCGACGGGACCGGCGAGGAGCCGGTCGCCGAGCTGTACGACGCCGGCTCGGGAAGGCTGCTGACGATCCGTACGACGGAGCCGGGTCTGCAGCTGTACACCGCCGACCACTTCGAGGGGCGGCCGTTCGTGGCGTGCGCCGGGATCGCGCTGGAGACGCAGCACTTCCCCGACTCCCCCAACCGCCCGGAGTTCCCGAGCACGGTGCTGCGGCCGGGCGAGGAGTTCGAGTCGACGACGGTGTACGGCTTCTCGGTGCGCTGACGTCGGGCTCCCGCCACGGCGGCCGATGCCGCCGGGAGCGGCTCAGCGAGCCAGGCCCAGGGTGATGCCGAGGCCGACCAGGACCGAGCCGATCGTGCGGTTGAGGGCCTTCTGGCGGCGCAGCATCGCGGTGCGCAGGTGTGAGTGGGAGAAGAACAGTGCCACCAGACCGAACCATCCGAAGTGGGCGAGCGACATGAACAGCCCGTAGCCCGCCTGCTGCCACAGGGCCGTGTCCGGGCCGACGACCTGGGTGAAGGTGGACACGACGAAGAGCGTGGTCTTGGGGTTCAGCACATTGGTGAGGAAGCCGGTGCGCAGGGCCCCCAGCCCGCTCAGGCTGCGCTTCTCGCCCAGGTCGACGGTGAGGTCGCCGCGGTCGAGGAAGGTGCGTACGCCGATGTAGACGAGGTAGGCCGCGCCCGCGAGTTTGATCGCGGTGAACAGGGCGGTGGACGAGGCGATCAGCAGGCCGACGCCGAGCATGGTGTACGTGACGTGGACCAGGACGCCCGCGGCGACTCCGGTGGCCGCGAGCAGGCCGGTGGGACGGCCGTAGAGGTAGCTGTTGCGGACGACCATCGCGAAGTCCGCGCCCGGGCTGATGACCGCGAGCAGGGTGATGAGGGCGACAGCGAGGATCTCGGTCATAGCCGGGGCCCTTCAGTCCTTGCGAAGGGTGTGCGGCGACGGGGCGGGTGCCGGAGCGGGGGGCGCCGTGAGGTCGCGGGCCAGCAGCGTGGCCCCGGCGACGGCACCGGGCATCAGGAAGACGGCGACGAACGGAACCAGGAAGGACAGTGCGAGCGGGACACCGAAGCCGAGCACCAGCATGCGGCGACCCCGCAGCATGCTGAGCCGGTCCTTCAGGACCATGCCTCGGCGCTGGAGTGCCACGGCGGTGAGCTCCTGGGCGAGGAAGTAGCCGGTGACGCAGAACCCCAGGGCGGGGATCACCGTCTGCCCGATGACCGGAATGAATCCGAGGGCGAAGAGCAGCACCCCGTACAGCGCCACGCGCAGCAGGATGCGGACGGAGTCGCATGCGGAGATCCACAGCTCGCGCCAGAGCGGCAGCCCGGATTCGGGCACGTCGCCGCCCTCGCTGCGGTCGACCTCCTCGGAGAGCGACTCGTAGAACGGCTGGCCGACCAGGAGGGTCACCGCGGTGAAGGTGATGACTGCCAGGAACAGCCCGAGGACGAAGACCAGGACGACCAGGGTGTTGCGCAGCAGCCCCAGCCACGGCGAGGACCAGTCGTCGGCGAAGGGCGTGGCCCAGGCGACGAAGTCGTCGCCGCCGTAGCCGAGTCCGATGAGTGCGCCCGCGTACACGACGAGGGTGACGAGGCCGGGCAGCAGACCGAATCCGAACCACCGGCCGTGCCCGAAGGCCCAGCGCTGTCCCTTTATCAAGTAGCCGAAACCCGCCCCGAGATCACTCATACGCGTCAGCGTACTTGCGCGAACCATTGACACTGCCCCGGGCCCGTCATTACCGTCACGCCAGCATTTCGAACGAGTGACGAAATACCGAACAGTCGAGAGGTAACAGCCGTGCGTATCACCGGAATCAGCACGCATGTCGTCGGCACGCCCTGGCGCAACCTCACCTATGTCCAGGTTCACACCGATGAGGGGCTCACCGGTGTCGGCGAGACGCGGATGCTGGGGCGGACGGATGCGCTGCTCGGCTACCTGCGGGAGGCCTCGGCCAATCACATCACAGGGTCCGATCCGTTCGCGGTGGAGGACCTCGTGCGCCGCATGAAGTACGGCGACTTCGGGCGGGCCGGGGAGATCGTGATGTCCGGCATCGCGGTCATCGAGATGGCGTGCTGGGACATCAAGGGCAAGGCCCTCGGGGTCCCGGTCTGGCAGCTGCTCGGCGGGAAGGTCACCGACCGGGTCAAGGCGTACGCGAACGGCTGGTACACCACCGAGCGCACCCCCGAGGCGTACCACAAGGCGGCTCAGGCAGTCGTGGAGCGCGGCTACCGGGCCCTGAAGATCGACCCCTTCGGTACGGGACACTTCGAGCTCGGCCAGGAGGAGACCCGGTACGCCGTGTCCCTGATCGAGGCCGTACGGGACGCCATCGGGCCCGACACCGAGCTGATGCTGGAGATGCACGGGAGGTTCAGCCCGTCGACGGCGGTGCGGATCGCCCATGAGATGGCGCCCTTCAAGCCCGCCTGGCTGGAGGAGCCGGTGCCCCCGGAGAACCTCAAGGCGCTGAGCAAGGTGGCGGAGAAGGTCGATCTGCCGATCGCGACCGGTGAGCGCATCCACGACCGGACCGAGTTCCGCGAGCTCTTCGAGTCGCAGGCCGTCGACATCATCCAGCCCGACGTGGGCCACATCGGCGGCATCCTGGAGGCCCGCAAGCTCGCCGCGACCGCCGAGACCCACTACACGCTGATCGCCCCGCACAACGTGGGCGGCTCCGTACTGACGGCGGCCAGCCTCCAGCTGGCCGGCTGCACGCCCAACTTCAAGATCCTCGAGCACTTCAACGACTTCGCGGACGCCGACATCAAGAAGGTCGTCAAGGGCGCACCGCACGTCGATCCCGCCACCGGCTGTTTCGAACTCTCCCACGCCCCCGGCCTCGGCGTGGAGCTGGATGTGGACGCCGCTGCCGAATTCCCGCAGCAGCAGGCGCGGTTCGACCTGTGGGCGGACGGCTGGGAGAAGAGGCAGCCGAAGTGACCCCGCGCTCGCGTTCGTTGGTCGTCGAGCGGCCCGGCCTCCACCGGCTCTCCGAGGGGCCCCTCCTGGAGCCGGGCCCCGGCGAGGTCCGGGTGCGGGTCGCCGCGGCCGGAATCTGCATGAGCGACCGCGAGGTGTACGACGGCAACCGGGACCCGGCCTATGTGCGCTATCCGCTGGTGCCCGGTCACGAATGGTCGGGGACCGTCGACGCGGTGGGCGAGGGTGTCGATCCCGCGCTGCTCGGACGGCGTACGGTCGCCGAGGGCTTCCGTGCCTGCGGGCGCTGCGAGCGGTGCCGGTACGGGGAGACGTCGCTGTGCGCGGAGGGGTACGACGAGACGGGGTTCACCCGGCCCGGCGGGTTCGCCGACCATGTGGTGGTCCCGGCGCGGCTGCTGCACCTGCTCTCCGACGACGCCGACCTGCGGGCCGCGGCCCTGCTGGAGCCCGCCGCGGTGATCGCGGCGGCGGTGCGGGCCGGCGATCCCGAGCCCGGTGAGCGGATCGCGGTACTGGGGGCAGGGACGCTGGGGCTGCTCGCGGTCCAGCTGCTGGCGGCGGTGTCGCCCTCGGAGCTGACGGTGATCGACCCGCGGGAGGAACGGGCCTCCCTGGCACTGGACTTCGGGGCGGGCGAGGCCCGCACCCCGAAGGAGGCGGAGGAGGTGCGGGGCCGCTACGACCTGGTCGTGGAGACCGCCGGCGCCCCGTCCACCGCGTCCGACGCGTGCCTGCTCGCTCGGCGCGGCGGGCGGGTGGTGCTCACCGGGATGTTCTCTCCGGGGGCCGTGGGCATCGATCCGGTGCACCTCTCGCTGAGCCAGCTCACCGTGCGCAGCGTCTTCGGGGCGCCGTCGGCCGCCTGGTCGTACGCGGTGCGGGCGTTCACGGCCGGGCTGCTCGACCCGGCGCCGCTGATCACCCATGAGTTCCCGCTGGAGCGGTTCGCCGAGGCGGTGGCGCTGGTCGGCGCCGGGGGTCCGGAGACCGGGAAGGTGCTGCTGCGCCCGTGACGGGTCCGCCCTCAGTCGCTCCGCACCCGCGCGTACCGGCGCACACTCCAAGATCCGAACTTCGTCCGAAATACCGAACATGAAGGACCAGTCGTGAACGACGTCTCAGTCTCTTCCCCTGGTGCCGTCGGCCCCCGCCGTCCCGGCGACGCCGCACTCACCGCGCTCGGACTCGGCGCCGCGCCCCTGTCCCCCGCCGACGCCTCCCCCCACTCCTTCCCCGACGGCGGGAGCTGGCGCACCGAGGTGCCGTCCGTGGAGGGGCCGGAGGCCCTCGGTGTCGTCCTGAAGGAGTCCGCCCGTCTCGGCGTCCCCGTCCACCGCATCAGCCAGGGCAGCGGCATCTGGATGCTGACGGACTCGGAGATCACCGAGATGGTGGAGGGCTGCGCCGAACGCGACATCGAGCTCTGCCTGTTCACCGGTCCGCGAGGCACCTGGGACACCGGCGCCTCGGTCCGCACCGATTCCGGCGGCGCGGGGCTGCGCTCCCGGGGCCACGACGCCCTGGCCGGCTGCGTCGAGGACGCCCTGCGCGCCACCGGGCTGGGCGTCACCTGCCTGCTCGTGGCCGACGAGGGGGTCCTGTGGACCCTGCACCGGATGCGTGAGCAGGGCCTCCTGCCGGCCGGTACCACCTTCAAGGTGTCGGCCCTGATCGGACCGGTGAATCCCGCCTCGTACTCCGTGTTCGAGCAGCTCGGCGCCGACTCGATCAACATCCCGTCCGATCTGTCGCTCGCCCAGTTCACCGAGATCCGCCGGGTCTCCCGGGCCCCGATGGACCTCTACATCGAGGCACCGGACGACCTCGGCGGCTACGTGCGGATGTACGAGGCGGCCGAGCTGGTACGCCGCGGAGCCCCCATCTACCTGAAGTTCGGCCTCTCCAGGACCCCCGGCATCTACCCCTACGGCCATCAGCTGCGCGATGTCGCACTGAACTCCGCCCGCGAGCGCGTCCGGCGCGGACGCCTCGCCCTGGATCTGCTGGCCCGGCACGGCGCCGACGGCGGCATGTCGCCGCTCGGTTCCCGCCTTCCCGGCCGGCTCAACCGGTTCCCTCTCACCCCGAAGGACTGACCATGCGCACCACACGAGCCGCAGCTGCAGCAACCGTCATCGCACTCTCCCTCGCTCTCGCCGCCTGCGGGCAGAGCGGCGAGGGCGGCAGCAAGGAGGAGAAGAAGGGCGGCGAGGGATCCACCGTCGGCATCGCGATGCCGACCAAGTCGTCCGAGCGCTGGATAGCCGACGGCAAGAACATGGCCGCCGAGTTCAAGAAGCTCGGCTACAAGACCGACCTGCAGTACGGCGAGGACGACGTCGACCAGCAGGTCTCGCAGATCGAGAACATGATCACCAAGGGTGTGGACGTCCTGGTGGTCGCGGCCATCGACGGCCGCGCGCTGGGTGATGTGCTGCGCCAGGCGGGCGAACAGGGCGTCAAGGTCATCTCCTACGACCGGCTGATCCTCGGCACCGAGGACATCGCGTACTACGCCTCCTTCGACAACGAGAAGGTCGGTGAGCTGCAGGCCGGGTACATCATCGAGAAGCTCGGGCTGAAGGACGGCAGCGCGAAGGGCCCCTTCAACGTCGAGCTGTTCGCCGGCTCGCCGGACGACAACAACACCCGGTACTTCTTCCAGGGCGCCTGGAAGACCCTCAAGCCGTACATCGACAAGAAGCAGATCGTCGTCCGCTCCAAGCAGACGAAGCTCGACCAGGTCACCACCCTGCGCTGGGACGGCGGCACCGCCCAGAAGCGCATGGACGACCTGCTCACCAGCGCGTACTCCTCGGCCCAGGTGGACGCGGTGCTCTCGCCGTACGACGGCATCTCCATCGGCATCATCTCGGCGCTCAAGTCGGACGGTTACGGCACGAAGGCCAAGCCCTACCCGGTGGTCACCGGACAGGACGCCGAGGTCGCCTCGGTGAAGTCGATCATCGCGGGCCAGCAGACCCAGACCGTCTACAAGGACACCCGGGCACTCGCCAAGCAGGCCGTGCAGATGGCGGACGCCGTGCTGAACGACAAGAAGCCCGAGGTCAACGACACCACCACGTACAACAACGAGAAGAAGGTCGTGCCGTCCTTCCTGCTCGACCCGGTGAGTGTCGACAAGACCAACTACCAGGCCGAGCTGGTGGACTCGGGCTACATCAAGGAGAGCGACCTCAAGTGACCGGGCCACTGGGCGGCAGCGGACCCGTCCTTCAGATGCGGTCCATCGTCAAGACGTTCCCCGGGGTCAGGGCCCTCTCCGATGTCTCGCTGACCGTCGCCGAGGGCGAGGTGCACGCGATCTGCGGGGAGAACGGGGCCGGCAAGTCGACCCTGATGAAGGTCCTCAGCGGCGTGCATCCGCACGGCAGTTACGAGGGGGACATCCTCTTCCGCGGCGAGCCCTGCGCCTTCAAGGACATCCGGGCCAGCGAGGCGCGCGGCATCGTGATCATCCACCAGGAGCTCGCCCTGGTGCCGTACCTCTCCATCGCCGAGAACCTCTTCCTCGGCAACGAGCACGCGCGCCGCGGCGTCATCGACTGGAACGAGACGCTCCGGCACGCGGCGGCGCTGCTGAAGCGGGTCGGTCTGGACGAGCACCCGCAGACGCGGGTCGCCGACCTCGGGGTCGGCAAGCAGCAGCTCGTGGAGATCGCGAAGGCGCTGGCCAAGGAGGTGCGGCTGCTGATCCTGGACGAGCCGACCGCCGCGCTCAACGACTCGGACAGCGAACGCCTCATCCGGCTGATCAAGGAGCTGAAGGGCCAGGGCATCACCTCGATCATCATTTCGCACAAGCTGGGCGAGATCGCGGCCGTGGCCGACTCGGTGACCGTCATCCGGGACGGCCGCACGGTGGAGACGCTGGACGTGACGGCGGAGTCGACCACCGAGGACCGGATCATCCGCGGCATGGTCGGGCGCGATCTCGACCACCGCTTCCCGCCGCGTTCTCCGTACGAGGGCGAGTCCGGGGCACATCCCGCCCTGGAGATACGCGACTGGACGGTGCACCACCCCATCGACCAGCACCGCAGGGTCGTCGACGGTGTGTCCGTGGAGGTCCGGCGCGGTGAGATCGTCGGGATCGCCGGGCTGATGGGCGCGGGCCGGACCGAGCTCGCGATGAGCGTCTTCGGCCGGTCCTACGGCCGCGGCATCAGCGGCCGGGTCCTGAAGGACGGCCGGGAGATCCGCACCCGTACGGTCCCCGAGGCCATCGGGCACGGCATCGCGTACGTCACCGAGGACCGCAAGCAGTACGGCCTCAACCTCATCGACACCATCGGCCGCAACATCAGCCTCAGCGCCCTGGGGAAGGTGGGGCGGCGCGGCATCGTCGACGAGCACGAGGAGACGCGGGTCGCCGAGTCGTACCGCACCTCGATGAACATCAAGGCCCCGACCGTCTTCGAGCAGGTGGGCCGGCTCTCCGGCGGCAACCAGCAGAAGGTCGTCCTCAGCAAGTGGATCTTCGCGGGTCCCGATGTGCTGATCCTGGACGAGCCGACCCGGGGCATCGACGTCGGCGCGAAGTTCGAGATCTACACCGTCATCGACAAGCTCGCCGCCGAAGGGCGGGCGGTCGTCCTCATCTCCTCGGAACTGCCCGAGCTGCTCGGCATGTGCGACCGCATCTACACGATGTCCGCAGGCCGGCTCACCGGGGAGGTCCCGCGCGCGGAGGCCACCCAGGAAGTTCTGATGCGCCACATGACCAGCGACAAGAGGTAACGGAACATGTCCACGGCCACCACCGAAACACCGAAGAGCCCGGGGCCGTCGCGGCCCGGGGCCGGCTCCGCGTCGTCCACGCGCGGACTGCTCCTGGACGCCGCCCGGCGCAACATGCGCCAGTACGGGATGCTCATCGCGCTCGGCCTGATCGTCGCGCTGTTCGGGATATGGACCGACGGCGTCCTGCTCAGGCCGAACAACGTCACCAACCTGGTCCTCCAGAACAGCTACATCCTGGTCCTGGCCATCGGCATGATGATCGTGATCATCGCCGGCCACATCGACCTGTCCGTCGGTTCACTGGCCGCCTTCGTGTCGGCGGCCTGCGCCGTGATGATGGTCGAGCACGACGTGCCGTGGGTCCTCGCCCTGGTCCTCGCGCTCCTCCTGGGCGCGGTCGCGGGCGCGTGGCAGGGCTTCTGGATCGCGTACGTGGGCATCCCGTCGTTCATCGTGACGCTCGCCGGGATGCTGCTCTTCCGCGGCGGCACCCAGATCCTGCTCGGCAGCCGCTCCATCGGGCCGTTCCCCGAAGGCTTCCAGAAGATATCCACCGGCTACCTGCCGGAGCTCGGCCCGGAGACCAACTACCACAACCTGACGCTGGTCCTGGGATTCATCGTGCTGGCCGTGGCGCTGCTCCAGGAGGTCCGCGACCGCAACCGGCAGAAGGAGTACGCGCTCGAGGTCCTGCCCCGCAACATCTTCCTGGCCAAGTGCGTGGCCATCGCGGCGGCCGTCCTGGCGTTCACCATGACGCTGGCCAGCTACCGCGGTGTCCCGGTCGTCCTGCTGCTGCTGGCCGTGCTGCTCATCGGCTTCGGATACCTCATGCGCAACGCTGTCATCGGCCGCCATGTGTACGCGCTCGGCGGCAACCAGGCGGCGGCGAAGCTCTCCGGGGTCAAGGACAAGCGGGTCATCTTCCTGGTCTTCGTCAACATGGGAGTTCTGGCCGCGCTGGCCGGAATCGTCTACGCGGCCCGGCTGAACGCGGGCGTCCCGCAGGCAGGCACCAACTTCGAACTGGAGGCCATCGCCGCCGCGTTCATCGGCGGCGCCTCGATGAGCGGCGGCGTCGGCACGGTCTTCGGCGCGGTCATCGGCGGTCTGGTCCTCGGCGTGCTGAACAACGGCATGTCCCTGGTGGGCATCGGCACCGACTACCAACAGGTCATCAAGGGCTTCGTTCTGCTGGCCGCGGTCGGCTTCGACGTCTGGAACAAGCGCAAGGTCGGCTCGTGACACCCCCTTCCGCCAGGAGGAGTCGTCCATGCCCCGCGCAGGGGTGACGGGCGCTCACGCCACGACGGCCGGACGTACGCCCTCGACGGTGCTGCGCCCCGGTGACACGTACCGTTCGACGACGGTCCAGTTCTCGACGCGCTGACCGCGTCCCCCTGGAGCGGCGCCCCCGGCGGGGCGCCGCTCCTTGCTGTCAGGCCAGCCGGATCATGTTCCAGGACATCGGTTCCAGGGTGGCCCTGAGCGTGCCGCCGGCGAGCGCGGTGCCTTCTGCGGCGTGCGGGGCGACCCGCTCGGGCTCGGCCAGGGTGTTGCGGGCCTCCGGGTCGGCGTCGGAGACGACCAGGTGCTCGGCGACCTGCTCCAGGTCCAGTCCCGCCAGGGCCACTTCGAGCGGCAGGGCGGTGTCCTGGCTGCGGTTGACCGCGAACACGGTGACCGCCCCGGAGCCGGGGTCCCGCACGGCGGTGGCGTGCAGCAGATCCGCCTCGCCGTACTTCGCCGTCGCGTACGTGGGTGAGTCCACCCGTACGTCCAGCACCTGGCCCCGCCCGTACCGTGCGGCCTGGGCGAAGGGGAAGAAGGTCGTCTGGCGCCAGGCGGGACCACCGGGCTCGGTCATGATCGGAGCGATGACGTTGACCAGCTGGGCGAGGCAGGCGACGGTGACCCGGTCGGCGTGGCGCAGCAGCGCGATGAGGAGGCTGCCGAAGACGACGGCGTCCGTGACGCTGTAGTTGTCCTCCAGCAGCCGGGGTGCCTCGGGCCAGTCGAGGGGGTTCTCCGCCGCGTCCTGCTGGAAGCGGGCCATGTACCAGACGTTCCACTCGTCGAAGGAGAGGTTGATCTTCTTCGTCGACTTGAGGCGGGCGCCTACGTGGTCGCAGGTGGCGACGACGCTCTCGATGAAGGACTCCATGTCCACGGCCGAGGCGAGGAAGGAGCCGCGGTCGCCGTCGGTCTCCTCGTAGTAGGCGTGCAGGGAGACGTAGTCGACGAGGTCGTACGTCTCGGCGAGCACCGTCGCCTCCCAGGCGGCGAACGTCGGCATGGAGCGGCTGGAGGAGCCGCAGGCGACGAGTTCGACGGACGGGTCGATCTGGCGCATCGCGCGGGCCGTCTCGGCGGCGAGGCGCCCGTACTCCTCCGCGGTCTTGTGGCCGGTCTGCCAGGGGCCGTCCATCTCGTTGCCCAGGCACCACAGTGTGATCCCGAAGGGGTCCTTGTCGCCGTGCGCGATGCGGCGGTCGGACAGTTCGGTGCCGGCCGGGTGGTTGGCGTACTCCTGGAGCCGGATGGCCTCCTGGACGCCGCGGGTGCCGAGGTTGACGGCGAGCATCGGCTCGGCCTGCGGGCCTATCTTCCGGAGGAAGCCGATGTACTCGGAGAGGCCGAAGCGGTTGGTCTCGGTGGAGCGCCAGGCCAGGTCGAGGCGGCGGGGGCGCTCGTCGACGGGGCCGACGCTGTCCTCCCAGCGGTAGCCGGACACGAAGTTGCCGCCCGGGTACCGGATGGCGGTGACGCCGAGCTCCCGGACGAGGTCCAGGACGTCGGTGCGCAGACCGGCCTCGTCCGCGGACGGGTGGCCCGGCTCGTGGATGCCGTCGTAGACGCAGCGGCCGAGGTGTTCGACGAAGGATCCGAAGAGCCGGGGGTCGACCTCGCCGACGGTGAAGGCGGGGTCGAGGGTGAAGCGCGCGGTGGGGGTCATGACTTCCTCACGGGTCGACCGGTCGTGTTCGATATGTCGAATGCTGCTCGTCAATTCGAACGGACCGTAGGGTCCGAACTCCGTGCAGGTCAATGCTCTTGCGCCTTTCACGGCCGGACACGGCCGGGGGCCGCCCGTGTCAACGGCCGAGGGCCGCACCCCTCTCACGGGATGCGGCCCTCGGTACTACGTGCGGTACCTGGTCAGGCGACGGACAGCTCGACCTTGATGTTGCCCCGGGTGGCGTTCGAGTACGGGCACACCTGGTGCGCCTTCTCGACGAGCGACTGGGCGGTGGCCCGGTCGACGTTCGGGATGGAGGCGGTGATCGCCACCTCCAGGCCGAAACCGCCGGCTTCGGTCTTGCCGATGGAGACCGACGCGGTCACCGTGGAGCCGGTGATGTCCGCCTTCTCCTTGCGGGCGACCACGCCGAGCGCGCCCTGGAAGCAGGCGCTGTAGCCGGCCGCGAAGAGCTGCTCGGGGTTGGTGCCCGCGCCGCTGCCGCCCATCGCCTTCGGCGGGTTGACGACGACGTCGAGGTTGCCGTCGTCGGACGAGACGCTGCCGTCACGGCCGTTCGTGGCGGTGGCGACAGCGGTGTAGGCCACGTCTATGTGCTCAATGGTCATGCCGGGAAATCCTCCTGCTGATGCGCCGCGACTCGCGCCCACGGACCGCGGCGGCCTGCACCGAGCCTAACGGGTGGCGTCGAGCGAGACGATCATCTTGCCGGTGTTCTCGCCGCGCAGGAGGCCGAGGAACGCGTCGAAGCCGTTCTCGATGCCCTCGACCTTCGTCTCGTTGTACTTGAGCTCACCGGAGGCGAGCCAGCCGGCGACCTCCTGGACGAACTGCGGCTGGAGCGCGGCGTGATCACCGACGAGGATGCCCTGCAGGCGCAGCCGCTTGCCGATGACGAGCGCGAGGTTGCGCGGGGCGGGGGTGGGCTCGGTGGCGTTGTACTGGGCGATCATCCCGCAGATGGTGGCGCGGCCGTGCACGTTGAACGAGGAGAGCGCGGCCTCCAGGTGCTCGCCGCCGACGTTGTCGAAGTAGACGTCGATGCCGTCCGGGGCGGCCTCGCGGAGCTGGTCCTTGACGGGGCCGTTCTTGTAGTTGAAGGCCGCGTCGAAGCCGTACTCCTCGACGAGGAGCTTGACCTTCTCGTCGGAGCCGGCCGAACCGATGACCCGCGAGGCGCCCTTGATCTTCGCCATCTGGCCGACCTGGCTGCCGACCGCACCGGCCGCGCCGGAGACGAACACGGCGTCGCCCTCCTTGAAGGAGGCGACCTCGAACAGGCCCGCGTAGGCGGTGAGCCCGGGCATGCCGAGCACCCCGAGGTAGGCGGAGAGCGGGGCGAGCGAAGCGTCGACCTTCACCGCGTGCTTGGCCGGGACCGAGGCGTACTCGCGCCAGCCGAGGCCGTGCAGGACGTGGTCGCCGACCGCGAATCCCTCGGCCTCGGAGGCGATGACCTCGCCGACCGCGCCTCCGTCCATCGGGTGGTCGAGCGTGAAGGGCGGGGTGTACGACTTCACGTCGTTCATCCGGCCCCGCATGTAGGGGTCGACCGAGAAGTGCAGGTTGCGGACGAGGACGCGGCCCTCACCGGGAGCAGTCACCGGCGCCTCGCGCAGCGCGAAGTCCTTGGCCTCGGGCCAGCCGTGCGGGCGGGCGACAAGGTGCCATTCACGGCTGGACGTGGGAAGTGCTGCAGACATGGCTCGGGTTCTCCTCGGCGCTCACGGGACGGGAAGCAGAAAATGCTTCATGACATGAAACAACCATGCGCCCAGATATTTCACCTTGTCAAGTAATTGGGTATCCTGGACGTCATGGCCACCTCACGTACGGATCCTCTGACCCTCGAAGTCATCGAACTCATCGGTGGCGTCGTGGCGCGCTACCACGAGGAGTACGACAGGGCCGCGGCGACACACACGCTGACCGGCGCGCAGGCCAGGGTCCTCGGACTCCTCTCCCTCCAGCCGATGCCCATGCGCAGGATCGCCCAGAAACTCAAGTGCGAACCGTCGAACATCACGGGCATCGTCGACCGTCTTGAGCTCCGCGGCCTGGTGGAGCGCCGTCCCGACCCGTCCGACCGGCGGGTGAAGCTGGCCGCTCCCACGCAGGATGGCATCCGGACGGCGAGGCAGCTGCGGGACGCGCTCGACTTCGCCAGGGAACCGCTCGCCGAGCTGTCGGACGCGGAGAGGTCGGTGCTGCGGGACCTGCTGCGCCGGATGCTCGGGGCGGACGCGGACGCACACACGGACGTGGACGCGACCGGGGACTCCGGGACCGCGGCCTAGGGTCGGGCCCGGACGAGAGGCTTTGGGGGCCTCAGGTGCAGAACCACAGCCACCGGGTGCACGTCTCGGACGGTGACGGGGTGGGCTCGGGGTCGTTCGTGGGTTCCGGCTGCGCCGGGCCGGATGTCGGCTCCCCGGGACTCGACGGATCGGCCGGGGCCTCGGTGTCGTCGGGATCCGAGGGCGACGGTGAGGGCGTGGCGTCCGCCGGAGCGGAGGCCGACGCGGACTTCTCCGGCGAGGGGGAGCCGCTCGGCCCCTCACCGGCCCGGTCGCTGTGGGAGTCACTGGCCGGGACCACGGGGGAACTGTCCACCGGCGCCGGGTCGCCGGGCACCTCGCTCGCCTGCAGTTCCGGAACCGGGTCGACCGCGGCGGTCGTCGACTCGCTCACGTAGTCGGCGGCGCCGTCGTCACCGTCCGGTTCGATGGCCAGCTCGGCCAGGCTCAGCGCGCCGACGGCGAGCACGACGCCGATTCCCGTCAGCAGGATCCCGCGGCCTCGGCGGCGGCGGGCACGACGGCCCCGCCCACGCCCCTGGGCGGCGGCGACCCGGGCACGACGGCGGTGCCCTTGGGGCCCGGAGGTCTCGAGGGTTTCGCCCGGCTGTTCCGGCTCGTGACCGGAGTGGAGCGGGTCGGCGTAGGGGGCCAGCGCGTCGGCGGGTGTTCCGCAACCGGCGCAGGCCAGGGCGCCGTTGAGGTGCCGTCGGCACGGGTGGCAGTAATCCATGGCGCCCGCAGACTAGACGCGCGAGGAACGACGGAGGAAGCCGCTCAGGTGAGGATCCTGTGTGGAAGCCCGGATTCCGAAGCGCGCCGCCCGATACGAGTGAGACGCGGCAGGATGGGCGCCATGACCGCTCCCGCCCCGTTCGGGCCGCTTCAGTTCCAGCTCGTCCTGCTGCGCCGGATGGCCGATCACCAGCCGGATCTGGTGGAGGACGCCCGCCATGAGCTGAGCGCCTCGCTCGCCGAGATGCGGGAGGCGAACCGGCGGTGGCAGGCCATGCTCCGCGCCCCCCGCGGCCGGGGCGCGCTGCGCCGCTACCGGTCGGTGCTCGGCGAGCCCGAGAGCTCGGTACGCCGCAAGGTCGGCGACCTGGAGTGCGACGCGCTGCTCTGGCCCCTGCCCCTCTGGCCCGATCTGCGGTTCGAGGTGATGGCGGGTCCCGGCGGGGCCGTATGGAACGAATGGCTGGTCCGGGCCCCTGGCGCGGCCGGCCCCGAGCTGCGCGCGAGCGGGGACCTGCGCCCCTGGTCGTGCACCGTGGACGAGGTGGCCCGCGCCTTCGCTCCGGTCCGTCCGATGGAGGGCAGCGCACCGACCCGGTGGGCACTGGCCGTCACCGACCCCGTCGACCACCGGCCGTACGTCGCCGAGTTCACCTGGGGCCTGTTCCAGCGGCTGCTCCCCGGCCTCGCCTGACACCTGGCGCCCCGTCAGCACGGGGTCCCTCCTACGGCTCACCCAGCGCGCGCGGCGCCCTCCCCGGCGCGACGATGCCAGGAGAGCCGGCTGCCGCCGGTACCCCCCGTCAGCGCTCTCGGGAGAACCTGCCGTGACCGTCAGTCTTGAGCAGTTGCGCCGTTGCCATGTCGCCGTCGACCTCGGGGCCGCGAGGACCCGCGTGTACATCAAGGGAGTGGGTCTCGTCGTCGACGAGCCCAGTGTCGCCGCCGTGAACACCCGCACCGGATCTCTCATCGCCGTCGGCGCCCTCGCCGAACAGATGACCGGCCGTACGCCCGCGTACATCCGGGTGGTCCGCCCCGTCTCCGGCGGAACCGTCGTCGACATCGAGATGGCCCAGCGCATGCTGCGCCACCTCCTCGGCGAGAAGCTCCGCCGCCAGCTGCGCCGCAAGCCCCGGCTGCGCGCCGCCGCCTGCACCCCGCACGACGCCGATCCGCTGGCCCAGCGTGCGGCCGTCGAGACCCTCGTCGGACTCGGCGCGCGCCGGGTGGAACTGGTCGACACCCTGATCGCGGCGGCCGTCGGCTGCGGGCTGCCGGTGGAACAGCCGACCGCCACCATGATCATGGTGTGCGGGGCGGCGACCACCCAGATCGCGGTGCTCTCGCTCGGCTCGATCGTGACGGCCGTACGCATCCCGATCGGCGGCGAGGCCATCGACCACGCGGTGATCCAGCACCTTCGCCAGTACCACGAGCTGATGCTGCCCAGTCAGTCCGTGCGGCCGCTGCAGCTGGCGCTCAGCGGCAACGGTCTGACGCTGAACGGCCCGGCCACGACGGAGATCCACGGCCGTGACGTGGCCACCGGCCTGGCCCGCTCGGTGGAGGTCGACACCGCCGCCGTACGGAAGGCGATCCACGCCCCGCTCACCGCCGTGCTCGACGGCCTGGGCAAGGTGCTGCGCGACTGCCCGCCCGATCTGGTGGCGGACATCGCGGACTCCGGGATCATGATGGTCGGCGGCAGCGCCCTGCTTCCCGGGCTCGACCAGATGCTGCGCGACGCCACCGGGGTGCCCGTGCACATCGCCGAGAAGCCCGACGTGTGTTCCGTGCTCGGTCTCGGCGCCATGCTGGACGGCAAGGTCCAGCCGCTGGTCCTCAGTCCGCTCGTCGGCTGAGCGCCGACGGGGTTCCGCATGGCCGAGGCAGATCTCGAACTGCGCACCACACTGCAGCACATCGTGGACACCGCCACGGCACTGACCGGGGCACGGTACGGGGCCCTGAGCATCCTCGAAACGGAACACCGCCGTGTCACCGACCTGTTCACCACGGGCCTGACCGACGCCGAGCGCCTGGAGATCGGCCGTCTTCCGGACGGGCACACGGGAATCCTGGGTGTGCTCGTCGATGACCCGCAGCCGCTGCGCCTGGACGATCTGACGGCCGATCCGCGTTCCTCGGGCATGCCGCCCGGACACCCTCCGATGCGCTCCCTCCTCGGGGCTCCCGTCCGGGTGCACGCCGAGGTGCTCGGCAGTCTCGTCGTCACCGAGCGGTGCTCGGGGCGTTTCACGGACACGGATCTGGCGCTGCTGAGGCTGCTCGCCTCCCAGGCCGGTGCGGCGATCGGCGGAGCCCATCTGTACGAGTCGGCGCGGCAGCGGGAACGGTGGATCGAAGGATCCGCAGCGGTCACCCGGGCGCTGCTGACCGGCACTACCACGACGGACGCCCTGACGACGGTCGCCGAAGGGGCCAGGATGCTGGCAGGGGCATCGGCCGGGGTGATCCTCCAGCCGACCGGGGACGGCGGAATGGAGATCGTCGCCGCCTCCACGCTCGATGACCCCGCCGGTCTCGTCGGCACGGTCATCGAACCCGGCTCCCCCGTCCTCGTCCAGCTGCTGGGCGGTGAGGAGGTCTTCATCGAGGACTCGGCCACCGACCCGCGGATGACGACGCACGTGCGCTCCCGCTTCGGACCCAGCATGATGCTGCCGCTGCAGAGCGGCGGCCGGCTGATCGGCACGCTCGCCCTCCCCCGGCGGCGCGGCGACCGCCCGTACACGACGGTGGACCGGCTGCTCGCGTCGCAGTTCGCCTCCCAGGCGGCCCTGGCCCTGGTGATGGCGGACGCCCAGCACTACCGGGAACAGCTGGCGGTCTACGAGGACCGTGACCGGATCGCCCGCGATCTCCACGACCTCGTCGTACAGAGGCTGTTCGCGACGGAGATGATGCTGGAGTCGACCCGCCGCAAGGACGTGTCGGGGGACAGCGAGACCGACGAGCTGCTCGGCAGGGCCGTCGACGAGCTGGACTCCACCATCCAGGAGGTCAGGACGGCGATCTTCGCACTCCAGCAGCCGCCCGCCGATGCTCCCACCAACTTTCGCGGCAAGGTGCTGCGCGAGACCGGCGGTGCGGCTGCGGTGCTGGGCTTCCAGCCGTCGGTGCACTTCGCGGGGGCGGTGGACGCCCTGGTACCGGAACCGGTGGAGGAGCAGCTGCTCAGCGCGCTGCGCGGGGCGCTGGCCGCCGCGCACCGGCGCACGGAGGTGTCGGCCATCGAGGTCGAGGTGGACGCGACCGCGCGGGAGCCCGACGGACGCGCGGCGGTGCGCCTCGTGGTGGCCGACGACGGGCGTGCCGAGGACGGCACGCGGTCGCCGACCGTCACTTGGCAGGCGCCGCTCTGAGAGCGATCCGAGTGTTGGAGTGGGCGACACCGGCGTCCCGTTTGAGCCGGCGCAGCAGCGCGTCCAGGGAGCCCGGGTCGGCGGCCGTGGCCCGTACGAGATAGTCGTGGCTGCCCGTCACGTGCACCACCTCGGTGATGCCTGGCAGCGTGAGGACGGAGCGTTCGAACTCCTCGTTCGTGGTGTCGAGGCGCAGCGTCACATCGATGAAGACGACGAGGCCCGAACGGGTGTCGGCGGCCGGGTCGACGATCACGGTGAAGCCGCGGATCACCCCGTCACGGCGCATGTGGCGTACGCGGTCGCCCGCGGCGTTGGCGCTGAGCCCGACGCGTACGCCCAGATCGCGGTACGAGATCCGGGCGTCCTCCTGGAGAATGCCGAGGATCTCTCTGTCCAGCCGGTCCATACCAGCGATTGTCGCAGCCCCGGCCCGGAAGCGGCGGGCGAGCGGTGCCCCGCGGAGCCCCGGGAGTGCCGCTGCGCCAAGGGGCGTCTGGGGGGAGAGGCCTTCCCCGTTCGGAGCAGTCCCACGCGCCCCGCCCGTCCGCGAGCACTTGACTTGCCGTGTGGATACAGCTGCCAAGCAGGCCCCCGCCCCGGACCGTGGACAGTCCGCTGCCGCCTACCGCAACCTGATCGTGGCCACCATCGGCTTCACCCTGACCTTCTGGGCGTGGAACCTGATCGCCCCGATGTCCGGGGACTACAAGGAACGGCTCGGGCTCGACTCCTTCCAGCAGTCGTTCCTCGTCGCGGTACCGGTGCTCGTCGGCTCGCTGGGCCGGATCCCGGTGGGCGCGCTGACCGACAAGTTCGGCGCCCGGCTGATGTTCCCCGTGGTGTCGGCGCTGACGATCGTTCCCGTACTGCTGCTGATCCCGGCGAAGGACTCCTACGGGGCGATGCTCGCCGTGGGCTTCCTGCTCGGTCTGGGCGGTACGACGTTCGCGATCGGCATCCCGCTGGTCAACTCGTGGTTCCCTCCCGCGAAGCGGGGGCTCGCCCTGGGTGTCTTCGGGATGGGCATGGGCGGCGTCGCACTGTCCGGCTACTTCACGCCGCGCATCGCGAAGCACGGTGACAACCTGCCGTTCCTGATCGTCGCCGGGGCGCTGGTGGTGTACTCGCTGCTCGCCGCCGTCCTGATCACGGACCGCCCGGACCGGCAGGTGCCGACCGACTCGCTCGGACACCGGCTGGGGCAGGCGGGCCGGCTGCGGGTCACGTGGGAGCTGTCCGCCCTGTACGCGATCGGCTTCGGCGGCATCGTCGCGTTCGGCGTCTACCTGCCGACGTACCTGAAGACCTGGTACGAGATGTCGCCGACCGAGGCCGGCACCAAGGCGGCCGGGTTCGCGCTGGTCACAGTGATCTTCCGGCCGGCGGGCGGCTGGCTCTCCGACCGGATCCACCCTGCCCTGGTCACGTCGGCGGCGCTGCTGGTCGCGGCACTCATGGCCATCGTGCAGGCCTTCGACCCCGGTCTGGATCCGGTCGGCACGATCGCGCTGCTCTGCATGGCGGCGGGGCTCGGCACGGCGAGCGGCAGCGTCTTCGCCCTCGTCTCGCAGGTGACACCGCAGGCCAAGGTGGGCAGCGTGACGGGCATCGTCGGTGCGATGGGTGGCCTCGGCGGCTTCGTACCCCCGCTGGTGATGGGGGCGATCTACAGCGCCAAGGACTCGTACTCGATCGGTTTCATGCTGCTGTCCGACCTGGCACTGGCCGGCTGCGTGTACGCGTACGGGCGGATGCGGACCCTGCGGCCGTCGAACTGAGCGCACGGGGAAGGACGGCGGCGTCCCCGCCCGGACACCGCCGCCCCGCTCGCCCGACGTGTTCCGTTGCGGCCATCTCCAGCCCGATTCCCCCGGCGCCGGAGGCGGTTGGCCCTAGGCTCGGAACGTGATCTCTCTTCTGCCTGCGCTGCACGAGACATCCGGCCCCACGGCTTCCCGGGAAGCCGTCCGGTTCGGCGAACACGTCCTGACCTACGCTCGGCTGGCCGACGCGTCCACGTCCCTCGCGGGCCGGATCGCGGGCGCGGGGCGGGTCGCCGTCTGGGCCACGTCCACCCCGGAGACGGTGGTGGCGGTGGTGGCCGCGTTGCTGGCGGGCGTGCCCGCCGTACCGCTCAACCCGAAGACGGGAGAGCGGGAACTGGCGCACATCGTCGCCGACAGCGCGCCCTCGGTGGTGCTCGCCGGGGCGGGCGACGCGCTTCCGCCCGCGCTGGGCGGCCTGGAGCGGCTGGACGTCGATACGGCCGCGGCGGCCACGGACCCGCCTCCGGCCGAACCCTCCCCCGAATCGCCCGCTCTGATCGTCTACACCTCCGGCACGACGGGTCCGCCCAAGGGCGCGGTCCTGCCCCGCAGGGCGATCGCCGCGTCGCTGGACGCGCTGGAGGACGCCTGGCAGTGGACCGCCGACGACGTCCTCGTCCACGCCCTGCCGCTGTTCCATGTGCACGGACTGATCCTGGGTGTCCTCGGGCCGCTGCGCCGGGGCGGTTCGGTGCGCCACCTCGGCCGCTTCACCACCGAGGGCGTGACCAAGGAGCTCGCCTCGGGGGGCACGATGCTGTTCGGCGTCCCCACCATGTACCACCGGCTGGCCGGGGCCCTGGGCGATCCCGCCGGCTCCGGGAGCCTGACGAAGGCCCTCGCGGGCGCCCGCCTGCTGGTGTCGGGCTCGGCGGCGCTGCCGGTCCACGACCACGAGCGGATCGCCGCCGCCACCGGACGCCGGGTGATCGAGCGGTACGGGATGACGGAGACCCTGATGAACACGGGGGTACGGGCCGACGGTGAGCCGCGCCCCGGAACGGTCGGGCCGCCGCTGTCCGGCGTGGACCTCAGGCTCGTCGAGGAGGACGGGACCGTGCTCGACGACACCGTCTCGATCGGCGAGATCCAGGTACGCGGACCGAATCTCTTCACCGGCTATCTGAACCGGCCCGAAGCGACGGCCGGTGCCTTCACCGAGGACGGCTGGTTCCGTACGGGCGACATGGCCACGATCGACGCCGACGGCTATGTGCGCATCGTCGGACGCAAGGCCACCGACCTGATCAAGAGCGGCGGCTACAAGATCGGCGCGGGCGAGATCGAGAACGCCCTGCTGGACCACCCAGGTGTGCGCGAGGCGGCCGTCACCGGTGAGCCCGACGACGATCTCGGCGAGCGGATCGTCGCCTGGGTCGTGCCGGCCGACCCGGAGTCACCGCCCGGCGCAAAGGAGCTGGCCGACCATGTGGCGGACCTGCTCGCCCCGCACAAGCGCCCGCGCGTCGTCCGCTACCTTGACGTCCTGCCCCGCAACGAGCTGGGCAAGATCATGAAGAGGTCGCTCGGTGCCTAGCGCCCACGGCGGCGGCCGCATGTCGGCGCGGGAAGCCATCGCCGCAGTCACCGCGAGCTTCACCGAACACCACCTGCCGATGGACCAGGCCCCCTCGGACGGCCCGCTCGGCTGGACCGGTTACGCGGACTCCAGGGCCCGCGCCACGGACCGGACGGGCGAGGAGGAATCGGTGCTCCACGGGGTGGCCGTCGTCGACGGCCTCTCCTGTGTCCTGGTCTCCTTCGAATTCGGTTTCCTGGGCGGCTCCCTGGGCTCACGCACCGGTGACCGGCTGGAGGCCGCGTACGCGCTGGCCGGTGAACAGCGGCTGCCCCTCGTCTCACTCGTCGCGACCGGCGGCAGCCGGATGCAGGAGGGCATGATCGCCCTGGTCCAGCTCCAGCGCGTGGCCGCCGCCTCGGCACGGCTGCGGGCGGCCGGACTGCCCCAGATCGCGGTCCTGCGCGATCCGACGACCGGGGGCGGCTGGGCGACGGTGGGGGCGGGCGCCGATGTGGTGCTGGCGCTGCCGGGTGCGCAGATCGGTTTCGCCGGGTCCCGGGTACGGCCTCCCGGCGCCGATCCTTACGCGTACAGCGCCGAGGGGCAGCTCGCCGCCGGCCAGATCGACGCGATCGTGCCGGCCGGCGAACTGCCCCGGACCCTGAGCCGCTGGCTGCGGGCCCTGACGGTCCCCGGCCCGGCACAGCCGGCTCCGGTACCGGCCGCGCTCTCGGCCACGGGGCTGCCGGAGACCGGCTGGGACGCGGTGGAGCAGGCCCGCTCGGCGGTGCGGCCGCGGGCCGAGGCGTATCTGGACGCGTACTTCGACCACCGGCTGCCGCTCCACGGCGACCGCTGCGGCGGTACGGATCCGGGGCTGCTCAGCGGCGTGGGCCTCCGCGGCGGCCGGCCCGTGGCGTACGTCGCCCAGTGCGGCACCGCGACCCGTCCGGCCGGCTACCGCACGGCGGCGCGGGTGATCCGGCTCGCGGACCGGCTCGGCCTTCCCGTGCTGACCCTGATCGACACCCCCGGTGCGGCCAACGACGCGGAGGCGGAACGGACCGGCGCGGGCGCGGCCATCGCCGACACGTTCGCGGCGATCGCCTCCGCCCGGGTCCCGGTGACGACCCTCGTGATCGGCGAGGGCGGCTCCGGCGGCGCGCTCGCGCTGGCCGCACCGGACAACACCCATCTCACTGCGGACAGCTACTTCTCGGTGATCGCTCCGGAACTGGCGGCGGCGATCCTGAAGCGCGGCCCGGACCAGGTACGGTCCACCGCCGACCAGCTCCGGCTGCGCCCGCAGGACCTGCTGGACCTGGGCATCGCCCGTTCGGTCGTGGGTCCGGTGGGGCAGGCGGGGAACTGACGGCCGCTCTGAGGTCGCGTGACACCCGGTCCTTCCGGGAAATGCCGTGAGGACGGGGCCGCGCGCATGCGTCAGTAGGTGCGCGGACCCGTCCACCGTGTCACCTCAGCGGCGCCGCGAACAGGACGCCCGTCCGGCGGACCTCGACGGGAGCGGAGGAATCTAGGGCTGCGGGTCCCGGCCGTCGTACCTCGCGAAGGCGCGCCACCGCAGCCCCAGCAGACAGACCACCAGCACACACACGATCCCGCCCCCGGTCACCGCCAGCGCCGGTGAGGTCAGGTCGGCGACGGAGCCGGCCAGCAGGTCGCCGAGTCGCGGCCCGCCCGCCACGACCACGATGAACACGCCCTGCAGCCGTCCGCGCATCTCGTCCGGCACCGCCGCCTGGAGCATGGTGTTGCGGAAGACCATCGAGATGGAGTCCGCGCACCCGGCGAGCGCCAGGAGGATCAGCCCGAGCCAGAGCTCCCGGGTCAGCCCGAACACCGCGATGGCGGCACCCCAGCAGGCGACGGAGACGAGCACCGCCAGCCCGTGCCGACGAATCTGCCCCAGCCACCCGGAGAACACACTCCCCAGGAGAGCCCCCAGCGCCGGGGCGGCCACCAGCAGACCGGTGGTCTTCGCGTCGCCGCCGAACCAGACCACGGCGACCACCGGGAACAGGGCGCGCGGTTGGGCGAGCACCATGGCGCTCAGGTCGGTGAAGAAGGTCATCCGCAGATTGGGCCGGGTACCGAGGAAGCGGAGCCCGTCCGCGACGGACGCCCGCTTGGCACCCTTGTCGCCTTCCGCCCGGTCGGGAAGCATCGAGGGCAGGCGCCACATCGCGTACAGCGAGGCCGTGAACGTGACCGCGTCGACGGTGTACGCGGCGCGGTAGCCCCACCAGCCGACGATGAGGCCGCCGAGCATCGGCCCGACCAGGCCGCCCGTGGTGGACGTCATGGCGTTGAGCGCGTTGGCGGAGGGCAGCTGCTCGGCCGGCAGCAGCCGGGCGATCATGGAGCTGCGGGCCGGCGAGTTGAGCGCGAAGCACACCGACTGGAGGGAGACCACCGCGTAGAGCAGCCCCACGTGTTCCACGCCGGCGAAGGTCACGGCGGCCAGCCCTACGGAGAGCACGAACGACCCGGCCGCACTGAAGAGGCCCAGCTTGCGCCGGTCGACGGTGTCCGCGACAGCCCCGCTGTACAGCCCGAGCAGCACCAGCGGGACCAGTGAGCACAGGCCGATGAGTCCGACGGAGAACGCGGACCCGGTGATGTCGTAGACCTGGAGCGAGACGGCCAGCGCCGTCATGCCCTGCCCGATCCAGGAGACGGTGTTCCCGAACCACAGCCTTCGGTAGTCCGGCGAGCTCCGCAGGGGGGTCAGGTCGGCGAGTATGCGCGTGCGGGGTACAGGTTGTTCGGCCGTTTCGGTCACAAGGGATGGTAGCGACCGTCCCCTTTCGGCGTGTCGCGGGCAGGGCGGGGCCCTGGCCGGCCGGAGCGCGGTGCCGCCGCGAACGCGAACGCGACGAAGTGTCAGGGCGTCCTACGGAAAACACCACACCTTGTCACCCCTGCACACCGTGCGCCCCGGCTAGCGTCGCCGCATGACTCCCAGCCACGTCGTCCACGTGCCCGATGCCGAGCTCGACCCCGAGCCGCTCTCCCCCGCGCAGATACTCTCCGGCACGCCGGAGGTGACCGGCAAGGTCGTCTGGGAGTCGGCGGACGGTCGCCGCTTGCGGGGCGTCTGGCAGATCACGCCGGGGATCGTCACCGACACCGAGGAGGACGAGATGTTCGTCGTACTCAGCGGCTCGGCCACCATCGTGGTGGAGGGCGGGCCGACACTGACGGTCGGCCCGGGAGACCTCGCCGTGCTGCACAAGGGCGACCGCACGACCTGGACGGTCCACGAGACGCTGCGCAAGGCGTACGCGATCGACCTCGGGGAGGGCGGGACCCCGTCGGCCTGAGAGCTGTCCGTGGACAGGGCCCCGCCGTGGTGGCCGTCGACCGGTGGAGGCCCTCCCCCGGCCGGCGGCCACGGTCCCGGTCGGTCAGCCCTCCTCGCGCAGGCCCCACGGCGAGCCGTACTCGGTGAGCAGGTCGAGGAAGGGCCTGGGCGGCAGGGCTTCGGGGCCGAGGACGCCGCTGCCCGACCAGGCTCCGCTCGCGACGAGTTCGAGGGCGACGACAGGGTTGACGGCCGTCTGCCACACCACGGCCTGGGATCCGTACTCGCGCATCGACCACTGGTTGTCGACGACGTGGTAGAGGTAGACCTCGCGCGGCGCACCGTCCTTGGTGCCCTTGACCCAGGTACCCGCGCAGGTCTTTCCGGTCATGCGGTCGCCCAGGGTGGCCGGGTCGGGCAGGCAGGCCGCGACCACGTCACGCGGGGAGACCTCCACGGGCCCGTTCTCCGAGGGGACGGTGACCTTCTCGGTGGAGTCGAGGCCCAGCTCGTGCAGGGTCTTCAGTTTGGCGATGAAGTCGTCGCCGAGACCGTACTTGAACGTGACCCGGCGGGCGTCGATCCAGCGCGGGATGAGCAGGACCTCCTCGTGCTCGACGTTGACGCACTCCACCGGACCGATGCCCTCGGGGAAGTCGAACACCTCCGGTTCGCTGAAGGGGGCGGTGGTGAACCAGCCGCGGTCCTTCTCGTAGACCACGGGGGGATTGAGGCACTCCTCGATGGTCGTCCAGATACTGAAGGACGGGGCGAAGTCGTAGCCCTCGACCGTCAGGTCGGCTCCGTCGCGGACGCCGATCTCCTCGATCTCGTCGAAGAGTTCGTCCGCCGCGTAGCGGGCGAAGACGTCCGAGAGGCCCGGCTCCACGCCCATGCCGACCAGGGCCAGCCGTCCGGAACGCTCCCAGGAGCCGGCCTGTTCGAACTGCGCGTCGCCGAGCTTCACGCCGCACCGCTCGTGGGGATGGGCCGCGTGCGGTGCGGACAGGGACATCGCCATGTCGAGGTAGTGCGTGCCCGCCGCGCGTGCCGCGTTGAACAGCGGCATCACGAACCTCGGATCGGTCGCGTTGAGCAGGGCGTCGCACTGCTCCTCGGCGAGCACCTGCCGTACCGCGTCCTCGTCGGAGGCGTCCAGGCGCCTCGCGCTGAACCGGTCGCCGTGTTCCCGGAGCGCACCGACGGCCGCTTCCGCACGCGCGAGGTCGTAGTCCGCGACGACCATGTGGGTCAGGAAGTCGCGGCGGGCCGCGATCCGGGTGACGGCCGTGCCCACGCCGCCCGCTCCCACGAGAAGTACTCGCATCTCACACACCTTTCGGTTGCCGGGAACAGATGTCTCCGGCGCTGGGCACGATGCAACGGGACGGCCGGGGGTAAGGTCAACGGCGTTGGCATAAGGGCATAAGGGTCCCGGTGTGCGGCGGGCAGGGAGGGTCGGCGTGGCGAAGCAGGTGGTGCCGGAGGCGGAACGACGAAGGCGCAGGCCGACGCGGCAGGGCACGGTCCTGTCCGAGAAGGTCATCGTGCGGACCGCGCTGCGGATGCTGCGCGAACACGGAAGCACCGGACTGACGGCACGCAGGCTGGGCACGGCCCTGGGCGCCGACCCCAGCACCCTCTACCGGTACTTCGCCGGCCTGGACGATCTGACCAGGGCCATCGGCGAGGAGCTGATGGGACAGGCGCTGGACACCTGGACGTCCACCGGGGAGTGGCAGTCCGACCTGCGGTCCCTCGGCCGGGCCATCCACGCCTCCTATCTCGCCCACCCCCAGGCCGCCGTGCTGACCGCCAGCCGCGTGACCGGCCGTCCGCGGGAGATCGCCGTGGACGAGACGATCCTCGGGATCCTGCGCGACGCGGGCTTCCCGGACGCGGACGCGGTCGTCGTCTACCACGCGTTCATCGACCTGAGCCTGGCGTTCGCCGCCCTGGACGCCGGGTCACTGGCGCTGACCGACGAGGCCCGCGCCGCGGACGAGGAGATGTGGGATTCCACCTACGCCGAACTGTCCGCCGACACCCACCCGCACATCGCCGCCACCGCGCGGCTCCTGGCCGGGCGGATGACGCACAGCGCCTACCCCGTGCTCCTCGAGACGCTGCTGGACAGCGCGGCAGGGCAGCTCACCCGGACACGCACCCGGGGGAACCCCGGCGCCGCGGACGAACGGCGCCACTGACGGAGGGGGAGCGCGGCCCACCGGCACACGACCGGGCTTCCGCCTGACACAGAGGCCGCCCAACCGGTGACGCGTCTCACCTGCGAACATACTCAAAGAACCAGCCCTGCCCACCCTGCCCGCAGTCGAGTCGGGCAGGGTGGGCAGGGCTGAAGACCAACCGGGCCCACGTCCATGTGGACCAGGAGGCGGCGCGGCCGTGGCCCCGGCGTCCCTCAACGTTCGGTCGCGATGGCGGCGAACTGCGGTGCCTCGTCGCTGTAGGGAGCTCCGGCGAGATCGCCGAGGATCTCGACGTCGGCGAAGCCGGCGTCGAGCAGGTCACCGGTCAGTTCGTCCGGGGTGAAGTAGCGCACCCAGTTGAAGTAGGCCCTCGTCCGCTCGGCCTCGAAGATCTCGAACTTGTCCAGTGACACACGTTCGCTCTCGTAGCGGTAGGTGTTGTGGAAGCCGAAGTAGGGCCGGTCGGACCAGAATCCATCCATGAGGGACGGCGCGTAGGTCGCCTGCTCGCGCACGTCGGCCCACGCGGACGGCGAGTCGACGTCGAAGACGAAGCAACCACCGCTGGCGGCAGATCATCGAGCACGCGGCCGACAGGAAGATCTGCCCCGGCCGCGGAGCCGGCGGCCACGAGCCACATATCGAGTGGATGATGTCGATGCGGTGAGGCAGAGCCGCTGCCTCAACAGCCGTAGGAGCGACGAAACCCTCCCACGGACACAGAACCACGAGAAGTCCAGGTCAGAGTCGTGCAGAGTTCGTCCTGGATGCCAGAAGCCCCGCGTGCGCCACACCTCCGCGCGGCGGACGCCCCACCCAAAACGCCCCCGGAAAACACGTTTCCCCAGGTCAGAACGATTCTGCCTGGGGATGCTCGGTGGGGCGGGTGGGACTCGAACCCACGGCCGACGGATTATGAGTCCGCTGCTCTAACCGGCTGAGCTACCGCCCCGTTACGGCGTGGCGCGTACATGTGTGCGCACCGTCTGCCGCAGCATAGCCGGTCATACGATCTCCTGCTGCGGATGGTCGGCTTCGCATGACCATGAAGACCGCGCTGCGTGCTGCCCGGTTCCGGCCGGTGCGAAATCGCCCCGAAAGAGTCGTCGGCAGGCTTCGCCGGACATGCGAAAGAGGACCCCGAAGGGTCCTCTTCCTTGCCGCTCCCCCGACTGGACTCGAACCAGTAACCCTCCGGTTAACAGCCGAATGCTCTGCCAATTGAGCTACAGGGGATCGCGCTCCCCCGACTGGACTCGAACCAGTAACCTGCCGGTTAACAGCCGGCTGCTCTGCCAATTGAGCTACAGGGGATTGCTGCGTTGCATCGAATCGTACCTACCTGGCGGCTGCCGAGCGGCGCGCGTTCGCTGCGACACATACATTAGCGCAAGCAGGGGGGTGCTCCGCCAATCGGTATGGCCCGGGGTGATCTCGGGTGCGCGCGGGTAGGCGGCCAGCACACGTCCCACACAGCGAAGGAAGGGTGGCAGCCATGCGGTACCGGCTCACGTTCATCGCCGGAGTGGCCCTCGGTTACGTGCTCGGCACTCGTGCCGGCCGCGAGCGCTACGAGCAGCTGAAGAAGTCCGCGCAGCGGTTCGCCGAGAATCCGGCCGTGCGCAACGCGGCGGAGTCCGCCGCGACCGGCGGGCGGGAGTTCGCGGGCAAGGCCTACCACTCGGTGAGCGAGAAGGTGGGGGACAAGGTGCCGGTCTCCGTCTCCGACCGGGTGCGTTCGCTGCGGGAGCGCAGCGGCCACAACGGTCACAGCGGCAGCGACGACTGGGGCACGACGAACACCTGACCCGGCCTTACCGGGTGCCGGGTGGCGCCCGGTAAGGCAAAGCTCCGCCGGTGCGGCAGAATCTGTGTATGGGCATAGTCGCCGGCTTGGACAGTTCATCCGCCTTCACTCACATCGTCGTTTGCGACGCGGACTCGGGTGCGGTGCTGCGGCAGGGGTATGCCGCGCACCCCATCGAGGCCAAGGCCTCCGAGGTGGATCCACAGGCATGGCTGCTCTCACTCGGTGAGGCGGCTTCCGGCGGTCTGCTCGAGGGCGTGCAGGCCATCGGCGTGTGCGCCCAGCAGCACGGTCTGGTGCCGCTGGACCGCCAGGGCAACCTCGTACGTCCGGCGCTGCTCGGGAACGACAGGCGGGCGCAGGTCGCCGCGGCCGATCTGATCGACGGGCTGGGCGGCCGGCAGGCCTGGGCCGAGGCCGTCGGTTCCGTCCCGCAGGCCGCGCAGCCCGTGGCGAAGCTGCGCTGGCTGGCCCGGACCGAGCCGGAGAACGCGCAGCGCGTCGCCGCCGTGATGCAGCCGCACGACTGGCTGGTGTGGCAGCTGCTCGGCCGGCCCAACCGCCGGACCACCGACCGCGGTGCCGCGTCCGGCACGGGCTACTGGTCGGCGGGTTCCGGCTCCTACCGGCCCGATCTCGTGGAACTGGCGCTCGGCCACCAGGCCGCGCTGCCCGAGGTGCTCGGTCCGTCGGACGCCGCGGGTACGACACCCGAGGGCCTGCTGATCTCCGCGGGCACCGGCGAGACGATGGGCGCCGCGTTCGGGCTCGGGGTCGCGGGCGGTGACGCCGTGGTGTCGCTGGGCGCCTCGGGTTCGGTGATGGCCGTGCACCACGAGGCGCTGGCCGATCCGAGCGGAATGATCACCTCGTTCGCCGACGCGACCGGCATGCACCTGCCGGTGGTCCACACGTCGAACGCGGTACGTGCCCTGCGCGGCACGGCCGAGATGCTGGGCCTGGACGATCTGGACGAGCTGTCCGCGCTGGCCCTGAAGTCGACACCGGGTTCCTCGGGGCTCGTACTGCTCCCGTATCTGGAGGGCGAGCGCACCCCGCAGCTGCCGCACACCGCGGGAACGCTGAGCGGGCTGCGGCGCGAGTCCATGAAGCCGGAGCATCTGGCGCGGGCGGCCTTCGAGGGGATGCTGTGCTCCCTGGCCGACGCGCTGGATGTGCTGCGCGGCCGGGGCGTGGAGGTGCGGCGGGTGTTCCTGCTGGGTGCGGCGGCGGAGCTGCCGGCCGTGCAGGCGCTGGCCCCCGCGGTGTTCGGTACGCAGGTCGTGGTGCCGCAGCCCGCCCAGTACGCGGCGCTGGGTGCGGCACGGCAGGCGGCGTGGGCGCTCGGGGTCTCCCGGGGGTCCCTCGACCCGCGTACTCCCCCGGCCTGGCAGGGTGCGGCGGCTCAGGTGCTGGAGCCGGGCGACGAGCTGGCGGTCGGCCGGGCCGTGCGCCAGCAGTACCGGGCGACGCGGGACCAGGTGCATCCGGGAGCGTTCGGCGGCGCCGTCTGAGGCACGCGGGAGCCGGCCTGATTTGACCTGGGCTTGAGCAAAAGTGTTGGAAGTTGTGGGTCGGCGTACCGCAGGATGGAGCGGCCTTTGCCGTCGCCGACTCCGAGAGACACGCGTGCTCATAAAACTCCTGCGGGCCTACCTGCGCCCGTACAGAACCCCCATCGTGCTGCTGGTGCTGCTCCAGCTCCTGCAGACCTGCGCCACTCTCTATCTGCCCAGCCTCAACGCGGACATCATTGACAACGGTGTCGTCGCGGGAGACACGGGCTACATCCTGGAGTTCGGCGGCGTGATGATCGCCGTCAGCATCGCCCAGGTCCTCTGCAACATCGGCGCCGTCTACTACGGTGCACGGACCGCGTCCGCGCTCGGGCGGGACGTACGGGCCTCCGTCTTCGACCGGGTGCAGTCGTTCTCCGCACGGGAGTTCGGGCGCTTCGGTGCTCCCTCGCTCATCACCCGCACGACCAATGACGTGCAGCAGGTCCAGATGCTCGTCCTGATGGCGTTCACGCTGATGGTCTCGGCGCCCATCATGTGCGTCGGCGGCGTCATCATGGCGCTCGGGCAGGACGTCCCGCTGTCCGCCGTACTGCTGGCCGTGGTCCCGGTCCTGGGCATCTCGGTGAGCCTCATCGTGAGGAAGATGCGACCGCTGTTCCGCATGATGCAGGAGCGGCTGGACACGGTGAACCGGGTGCTGCGCGAGCAGATCACCGGAAACCGTGTGATCCGCGCCTTCGTCCGTGACGGCTACGAGGAGGGGCGCTTCCGCGGCGCCAACACCGAGCTGACGGATGTGGCCGTGTCCACGGGCCGGCTGATGGCCCTGATGTTCCCGGTCGTCATGACGGTGGTGAACCTGTCGTCCATCGCCGTGGTCTGGTTCGGTGCCCACCGCATCGACAGCGGCGGCATGCAGATCGGCGCGCTGACCGCGTTCCTCGCCTATCTGATGCAGATCGTCATGTCGGTGATGATGGCCACGTTCATGTTCATGATGGTGCCGCGCGCCGAGGTCTGCGCCGAGCGCATCCAGGAGGTCCTGGAGACCGACTCGAGTGTCGTGCCGCCGGTGGCCCCGGTCACGGAGCTGCGCAAGCACGGCCATCTGGAGGTGAGGGGCGCGGAGTTCCGCTATCCCGGAGCCGAGGAGCCCGTGCTGCACGCGGTCGACCTCGTGGCGAAGCCCGGCGAGACGACCGCGATCATCGGGTCGACGGGCAGCGGCAAGTCGACGCTGCTCGGGCTCGTTCCGCGGTTGTTCGACGTGACGGACGGCGCCGTGCTGGTCGACGGCACGGACGTGCGGACACTGGATCCGGTTCTGCTGGCGAAGACCGTGAGCCTCGTCCCGCAGAGGCCGTACCTCTTCTCGGGCACGGTCGCGACGAATCTGCGGTACGGAAACCCCGACGCGACCGACGAGGAGCTGTGGCACGCGCTGGAGGTGGCCCAGGCCAAGGAGTTCGTGGAGCAGCTGGAACACAGTCTGGACGCGCCGATCTCGCAGGGTGGCACCAACGTCTCCGGTGGTCAGCGGCAGCGCCTCGCGATCGCCAGGACGCTGGTGCAGCAGCCGGAGATATACCTCTTCGACGACTCCTTCTCGGCGCTGGACTACGCGACGGACGCCGCGCTGCGCCGGGCGCTGTCCCAGGAGACGGCGGGAGCGACCGTGGTGATCGTGGCACAACGGGTGTCCACCATCCGTGACGCGGACCGGATCCTGGTCCTGGACGAGGGCCGGGTCGTCGGGACGGGCAGCCATCGCGAGCTGATGGACGGCAATGAAACCTACCGGGAGATCGTGCTCTCCCAGCTGACGGAAGCGGAGGCCGCCTGATGGCAGGGCCGGGCGGGCGGATGATGGCCGGAGGGCCCACCGAGCGGTCCATGGACTTCAAGGGGTCCGGGAAGCGGCTGCTCAGCAGGTTCAGCAGGGAGAAGGCCTCGCTGTACCTGATGCTGGGCGCCTGCACGCTGAGCGTGGCGCTCTCTGTGGTCGGGCCGAAGATCCTCGGTGGGGCCACGGACCTCATCTTCGCTGGGGTCGTCGGCCGGCAGATGCCGGAGGGTACGACGAAGGAGCAGGCCGTCGACGGCCTGCGGGAGAAGGGCAGCGACGGGCTCGCCGACATGCTGTCGGGAGTGGACTTCACCCCCGGTGAAGGCATCGACTTCAGCGCGGTGGGGAACGTCCTGCTGGCGGCTCTGGTGATCTACATCGGCGCGGGGCTGCTGATGCTCGTGTCGACCAGGCTGTCGATCCGGGTGATCAACAGGGTCGTGTTCCAGCTGCGCGAGGACCTCCAGACGAAGCTGGCGCGGCTGCCGCTGTCCTACTTCGACCGGCAGAAGCGCGGCGAGGTGCTGAGCCGGGCGACGAACGACATCGACAACATCGCGCAGACGATGCAGCAGACGATGGGCCAGCTCATCAACTCCCTGCTGACCATCGTGGGCGTACTGATCATGATGTTCTGGATCTCGCCGCTGCTCGCCCTGGTGGCGCTGGTGACGATCCCGCTGTCGGTGTTCATCGCGGCCCGTGTCGGCAAGCGGTCGCAGCCGCAGTTCGTGGCGCAGTGGAAGGTGACGGGCAAGCTCAACGCCCATATCGAGGAGATGTACACCGGGCACACCCTGGTGAAGGTCTTCGGGCGGCAGAACGAGTCCGCGAAGGACTTCGCCGAGCAGAACGACGCACTGTACGAGGCGGGCTTCAGGGCCCAGTTCAACAGCGGGATCATGCAGCCGCTGATGATGTTCGTCTCGAACCTGAACTACGTGCTGGTCGCCGTCGTCGGCGGGCTGCGGGTGGCGTCGGGTGCGCTGTCGATCGGTGATGTGCAGGCGTTCATCCAGTACTCACGCCAGTTCTCGATGCCGCTGACGCAGGTCGCCTCCATGGCGAACCTGGTGCAGTCGGGTGTCGCCTCGGCCGAGCGGATATTCGAGCTGCTGGATGCCGAGGAGCAGGATCCCGATCCGGAGGAGGCCGAGCGGCCCGAGGAGCTGCGCGGCAACGTCTCGCTGGAGGGGGTTTCCTTCAGGTACGACCCGGAGAAGCCGCTCATCGAGGACCTCTCGCTGAGTGTGGAACCCGGCCACACCGTCGCGATCGTCGGTCCGACCGGCGCCGGCAAGACCACGCTGGTCAACCTGCTGATGCGGTTCTACGACGTGACGGGCGGCCGGATCACGCTCGACGGCGTCGACGTGGCGAGGATGTCGCGCGACGAACTGCGGTCGGGCATAGGGATGGTGCTGCAGGACACCTGGCTGTTCGGCGGCACGATCGCGGAGAACATCGCGTACGGCGCTTCGCGCGAGGTCACCCGGGAGGAGATCGAGGAGGCGGCACGGGCGGCCCACGCCGACCGCTTCGTCCGTACCCTGCCGGACGGCTACGACACGGTGATCGACGACGAGGGCTCCGGGGTCAGCGCGGGCGAGAAGCAGCTCATCACCATTGCGCGGGCGTTCCTGTCGGACCCGGTGATCCTGGTGCTGGACGAGGCCACCAGCTCGGTGGACACGCGTACCGAGGTGCTGATCCAGAAGGCGATGGCCCGTCTCGCGCACGGCCGGACGAGCTTCGTGATCGCGCACCGGCTCTCGACGATCCGGGATGCCGACGTGATCCTGGTGATGGAGGACGGCTCGATCGTCGAACAGGGAACGCACGACGAGCTGCTGGCGGCCAAGGGCGCCTACGCCCGGCTGTACGCGGCTCAGTTCGCGCAGGCGCTGGCCGAGGTCGACTAGCTGAGGCGTACTGACGGGCCGTCCGGCTGCTTGCCGGGCGGCCCGTCGGCATCCGGCTGCCGACCCGGGCCGACCGGTCAGTCCAGGTAGCCGCGGAGCTGGTCGGCGAAGGCGTGGTCCCGCAGCTTGTTCAGGGTCTTGGACTCGATCTGCCGGATGCGTTCGCGGGTCACGCCGAAGATCCGGCCTATCTCCTCGAGCGTGCGGGGCCGCCCGTCGTCCAGCCCGTAGCGGAGCTGGACCACCTTCCGCTCCCGCTCCCCGAGGGTGGAGAGCACCGCCTCCAGGTGTTCGCGCAGCAGGAGGAACGCGGCGGACTCGACGGGGGACGTGGCGTCGCCGTCCTCGATCAGGTCTCCGAAAGCGACGTCGTCCTCCTCGCCGACGGGGGCGTGGAGCGAGACCGGTTCCTGGGCGAGACGCAGGACTTCGCCGACCCGTTCGGGCGTCAGGTCGAGCTGGGTCGCCACCTCTTCGGCGGTCGGCTCGTAGCCGCGCTCCTGGAGCAGCCTGCGCTGGACGCGTACGACGCGGTTGATCAGCTCGACGACATGCACCGGGACCCTTATGGTCCGGGCCTGGTCGGCGAGGGCACGGGACATCGCCTGGCGGATCCACCAGGTCGCGTACGTGGAGAACTTGTAGCCCCGGGCGTAGTCGAACTTCTCGACGGCCCTGATCAGCCCGAGGTTTCCCTCCTGGACGAGATCGAGCATGGTCAGTCCGCGGCCGACGTAGCGCTTGGCGACGGAGACGACGAGGCGGAGGTTGGCTTCGATGAGCCGCCGCTTCGCCATGCGTCCCATCACCACGAGCCGGTCCAGATCGACCGCGAGCCGGGTGTCCGGGTCGGGGGTGCCTGCGAGGCGTTCCTCGGCGAACAGTCCCGCTTCGACGCGGCGCGCCAGTTCCACCTCCTCGGCGGCGGTGAGCAGGGGTATCCGTCCGATCTCCCGCAGGTACTGGCGGAAGAGGTCGGACGACGGACCGCCGGCTTCCGTGCGGCTCCGTGGCTCCGGGGGTTCGGGAACCTCCACCGGTTCCTCCATCACCGGGTCGGGTGCACCCCGGGGCGGACCTGCCTCGGGATGACGCGTGGCCCGGTTCTGCGCGGGAATCGCCGGGACATGCTCGGTCGTGGTCGTCACGGTCCGGGTCTGCACGGGGGGCGACCTCCAGGTGATCGCTGCCGGATCGCGGGGATGGGGGTCCGCGCCTTCGGTGGACCGTCCGCGCTCCGATGACTCAGGCACCGGCACCCAGTGTGGGGTACGACACATCGCTGCCACGAGGGGCGTGCGGTGACTTTCTGAGTCCGGTCCGTGACCGGGTGATTACCGGGCGGGGCCGTCGGCGGTACGGATCAGAGCGCGGCGGCGCCGTTGCTCCGCAGCGACTGGGCGTACTGCTGGAGGACCCACACCTCGTTCTGAGCGGCGGCCAGATGGTCGGGGGCCACGTTGCTTCCCAGGCGGGCGAGGCTGCCCTGGACGTCGTCGATCCTGCGGTCGACCGCACGCAGGCGGACCTGGACGAGCTGCATGCCCGCGTACGTCTCGTCGATGGACTTGCCGTGGAACACCTCGACGGCGAGCTCGGTGACGAGGTTGCGCACGGTGTCGTTGGGTGCCGCGTCCAGGACGTTGACCAGGTAGTCGCGGGTCTCGGCCAGTCCCTGCTCGGCTCCGCCCGCCTCCGCGATGCACTGGCGCACCGCCGCGTAGGGCGGGGCGGTGAACTCGTCGATGCCGTAGGCGTCGAAGGCCGGGGAGACCAGGGCGGGCTTCTGCAGGGCGAGCTTGAGCAGTTCGCGCTCGGTGCGGTGGGCGGGGCTGCGGAGGTTGAGCGCGGGGCCGGAGGGTGCCGAGGGGGCCTGGGCCTGCTGCGGGGGGCCGCCCCGGGAGGGGCCGCCCTGTGCGGGGCCGCGGTCGCCGCCCCGGTCACGCGCCCACCGGGCGATCTGGCCGACGCGTTTGACCACGAACTGGGTGTCGAGGATGCCGAGCAGACCGGCCAGCTGGACGGCGACCTCGTGCTGCGAGGAACTGTTCTTGATCTGGGCGACGACGGGTGCCGCCTCGTCGAGCGCGGCCGCACGGCCGGCCGGGGTCTCCAGGTCGTAGCGTCCGACGATCTGGCGCAGCGCGAACTCGAAGAGCGGGGTGCGGGGTTCGACCAGGTCGCGGACGGCGTCGTCGCCCTTGGCCAGCCGCAGATCGCACGGGTCCATGTTGTCAGGGGCGATCGCGATGTAGGTCTCGGCGGCGAACTTCTGGTCGTCCTCGAAGGCGCGGAGGGCTGCCTTCTGGCCGGCGGCGTCCCCGTCGAAGGTGAAGATGACGCGGGCGCTGCCGTTGTCCATGAGGAGCCGTCGGAGGATCTTGATGTGGTCGTTGCCGAACGACGTGCCGCAGGTGGCGATGGCGGTGGTGATCCCGGCGAGGTGGCAGGCCATGACGTCGGTGTAGCCCTCGACGACGACGGCCCGGCTGACCTTGGCGATGTCCTTCTTGGCCAGGTCGATGCCGTACAGCACCTGGGACTTCTTGTAGATCGAGGTCTCGGGGGTGTTGAGGTACTTCGGGCCGTTGTCGTCGTCGCGGAGCTTGCGGGCGCCGAAGCCCACGATCTCTCCGGAGGTGTCGCTGATCGGCCACATGAGCCGGCCGCGGAAGCGGTCGATGGGGCCGCGGCGGCCGTCCTGGGAGAGGCCGGAACTGATGAGCTCCTTGTCGCTGAAGCCCTTGCCGCGCAGGAAGCGGGTGAGGTGGTCCCAGCCGGCGGGGCTGTATCCGACGCCGAAGTGGGCCGCGGCGTCCTGGTCGAAGCCGCGCCCGGCGAGGAACGTGCGGCCGATCTCCGCCTCGGGGCCGTCCAGCTGCTCACGGTAGAAATCGGCGGCGATCTTGTGCGCCTCGACGAGCCGGATGCGTTCGCCGCGCTGGTGGGAGGGGTTGTAGCCGCCCTCCTCGTACCGCAGGGTGATGCCCGCCTTGGCGGCGAGGCGCTCGACCGTCTCGGAGAAGGTGAGGTGGTCGATCTTCATCACGAAGGCGATCGTGTCGCCGCCCTCCTGGCAGCCGAAGCAGTGGAAGAGACCCTTGCTCGGGCTCACCTGGAAGGAGGGGGACTTCTCGTCGTGGAAGGGGCACAGGCCCTTGAGGTTTCCGCCGCCCGCGTTGCGCAGTTGGAGGTACTCGGAGACGACGGCGTCGATCGGGACCGCGTCCCGTACCGCCTTCACGTCGTCGTCATTGATCCTGCCTGCCACGAGTGAAGTCTACGGGTGGGGTCGGACATCCGGGACCGGCCGGCGGCGGGGCCGGGGCGCGCGCCGCCGGCCGTCCGGGGTGTCCGCCGGGTCAGAGCAGGGACGCCAGCGGCACCGACGGGTCGCCCAGGGCGTCCGGGTCGGTCTGCTGCCCGGCCCGGATCAGCTCCTGGATGCTTTCGGTGACATCCCACACATTGACGTTCATCCCGGCGAGGACCCTGCGGTCCTTGAGCCAGAAGGCGATGAACTCCCGCTTGCCCGCGTCCCCGCGGATGACGACCTGGTCGTACGAGCCCGGCGGCGCCCAGCCCGAGTACTCCAGACCGAGGTCGTACTGGTCGGAGAAGAAGTACGGGACCCGGTCGTAGGACACCTCCTGGCCGAGCATGGCGCGGGCGGCGGCCGGGCCGCTGTTCAGCGCGTTCGCCCAGTGCTCCACCCGCAGCCGGGTGCCCAGCAGCGGGTGGTCCACCGCGGCGATGTCCCCGGCGGCGAAGATGTGCGGGTCCGAGGTGCGCAGGGAGGCGTCCACGGCGACACCGCCGCCGTGGGCCCGGTCGGCCATGTCCAGCCCGGCCGCCTCGGCGAGCGCGGTGCGCGGTGCCGCGCCGATCGCGGCGAGCACGTCGTGGGCGGGGTGCTCCTCACCGTCGTCGGTGCGGGCTGCGAGGACCAGTCCGTCCTGCCCGGTGATCTCGGTGAGGTGGGCGCCGAAGTGGAAGCGGACACCGTGCTCGGTGTGCAGATCGGTGAAGATCTGGCCCAGCTCCGGGCCGATGACGTGGTGGAGAGGGGTCGCGGAGGGTTCGACGACGGTGACCTCCGCGCCGTAGCCCCGGGCGGCCGCGGCGACCTCCAGACCGATCCAGCCTCCCCCGGCGATGACCAGGTGGCCGTTGTCCCTGCCGAGGGCGGCGAGCACGTTGCGCAGCCGGTCGGCGTGGGCGAGGCGGCGCAGGTGGTGGACGCCGACGAGGTCGGTGCCCGGGATGTCGAGGCGGCGGGGTTCGGCGCCGGTGGCGAGCAGCAGCTTGTCGTAGTGGACGACGGTGTTGTCACCGAGCTGTACGGATCGGCCGTCCCGGTCGATCGACGTGACCACCTGGCCCAGGTGGAGTTCGATGTCCGCCCGGGCGTACCAGGCCGTCTCGTGGACGAAGGCGCTGTCCCTGTCCTCCTTCCCGGCCAGGTACCCCTTGGACAGGGGAGGCCGTTCGTACGGATGGTCGCGCTCATCGCCGATCAGGATCACCCGGCCGGTGAAGCCCTCCGACCGGAGTGTCTCGGCCGCCTTGGCTCCTGCCAGTCCTCCGCCGACGATGACGAACGTCCGGTTTGCGTCGACCACTTGATGCCTCCTCGGTGCTGTGCTGCGCGGCGCCGCCACCTGCGAGCGTCCCGCACGCAGCGTGATGGCGAAAGAGGGTGTGCCCCGATCGGTCACATCCAGGTGTCATGTGCCCAGTCGTGGACCAGTCTGCCGAACGCCGGTGAGAGTCCCGTGCAAGGAGCGGGCCGAGGCGTCCGTGAGGGCGGCGATCTGGTCGACGAGGACGCGCTTGCGGGCACGGTCGTCGGGCGCCGCCCCGTACAGGGCACGGAACTGCGGTTCGAGGCCTTCCGGGGCACGGGCGGTGAGCGCGGCGGCGAGCTCCGCGATGACGATCCGCTGGTCGGCGCGGATGGCCTCCTGCTCGGCGCGCTGCATGACGTAGCGGTCGGCGACGGCCTTGAGCACCGCGCACTCGTTGCGGACCTCGGGCGGGACGACGAGTTCGGCGCCGTACCTGCCGAGCCGTCCCGGGCCGTACGCCCCGTGGGTGGCGGACTCGGCGGCGAGGCAGAACCGCCCGATGAGCTGGCTCGTCGCGTCCTTCAGCCGGGCCTGGGCGACGGCGGAGCCGTCGTAGCCGTGCGGCCACCATTCCTGGGCGACGAGCCGGTCGAGGGCGTCGGCGAGCTCCTGCGGGTCGGTGTCCGCCGGGACGTAGCGGCCGATGGCGACCTCCCAGATGTCGCGGCGCTCCGGTTCGGCGAAGAGACAGCTGGGGTCGATGTGCCCGGCGTGCAGTCCGTCCTCGAAGTCGTGCACGGAGTACGCGACGTCGTCGGACCAGTCCATGACCTGGGCCTCGAAGCACTTGCGGTCCTGCGGTGCGCCCTTGCGGACCCACTCGAAGACCGGCAGGTCGTCCTCGTACACCCCGAATTTCGGTGAGCCGGGGTCGGTCGGGTGGCCGCCGCGTGGCCAGGGGTACTTGGTGGCGGCGTCCAGGGCGGCGCGGCTCAGGTTGAGTCCGACGCTGACGAGCTCGCCGCTGCGGGGGTCGCGGACGAACCGTTTGGGCTCCAGCCGGGTCAGCAGGCGCAGCGACTGGGCGTTGCCCTCGAAGCCGCCGCAGTCCGACGCGAAGTCGTTGAGTGCCTGTTCGCCGTTGTGGCCGAAGGGCGGGTGGCCCATGTCGTGCGCGAGGCAGGCCGTCTCGACGAGATCGGGGTCGCAGCCGAGCGCGGCGCCGAGCTCGCGGCCGACCTGGGCGCATTCGAGGGAGTGCGTGAGCCGGGTCCGGGGGCTGGCGTCCCAGGCGTGGCCCCGGGTGCCGGGGGTGACCACCTGGGTCTTCCCGGCGAGCCGGCGCAGGGCGGCGGAGTGCAGTACCCGGGCGCGGTCGCGCTGGAAGGCGGTGCGGCCGGGCCGTTTGTCGGGCTCGGTGTCCCAGCGCTCGGTGTCGGCCGTGCCGTAGGGCGTGCCGGCGTACTCCTGTGTGTCCCGGATGTCGTGCGTACCGTCCATGACCTCGACAGTAAACGGCCGGGCCGACAGGACGGCTCAGGCCGAGGCCAGCAGTCGCTCGCCCGCGAGGGATCCTTCGGCCATCACCTGGTCGTACCGGTGCAGCAGCAGCCGTGCCATGGACGGGTGCGCGCCGAGCGGTGCGGAGGCGATCCAGGGTGCCGCGGCGGCTGCCGCCGTGGCGAAGCGGCCGGGTGCGGTGAAGTACGAGGCCACGGCGACCCGGTGCCGGCCGCGGGCGGCGAGGGCGCGCAGGGCGACCGGAACGGTGGGCGTGGCAGCCGACGCGTACGCGGGTACGACGGGCACTCCGCCGAGACGGTCGCTGAGCATGCGTGCGGTGCGGCGGGTGTCGACGGCGGAGTCCGGGTCGCGCGATCCGGCGGCGGCGAGCACGACGGCGGCGCTGCGGCTCGTGCCGTCCTCGTCCTGCCAGCCGGCCTCGACGAGCCGCTCGTGGAGCGTCTCGACCAGCATCGGGTGCGGCCCGAGGGGTGCGGCGATCCGGGTGCGCAGGTGGCCTGCCGCCGATGCGGCCAGCGGCAGGTCGTGCCTGACGTGGTGACCGCGGCCGAGCAGCAGTGGCACGAGTACGGCGTCGCCCGCCGGGATGCCGTCCAGCGTCGCCGGGAGCAGCGGTTCGTTCAGCTCGATGTGCCCCAGGCGTACGTCGAGGCCGGGGCGCAGGTCCCGTACCCGTTGCAGGAGTTCCTGGACGGTGTGCAGGGCCCGTGGGTCCCGGCTGCCGTGCGCGACGGCGACCAGGGTGGGGGCCGATGGCCCGGCGTTGCCGCGGTGGGCGTCGTTCCGGATGCGGTGCATAGGCCTGCGGGTTCCGTTCAGGGAGACGAGGCTGAGCTGGGTTCCGAGCTGTGAGGTGATGCGGGTCAGGAGTTGCGCCGTGCTGTCGAGGGGCAGGGGCTCACGCGGGTGTTCCGGTGCCGTCTCCGTCATGGACCGATGGTGCCGGGCGGACGTTGCCGGGCCGTTTCGCACCGGTGACGGGTGTTTGCCGCTGCCTCACGGGTCGGGCGCGGACGGTGTCAGGACCGGCGTTTCGCAACGGCCGGCCCGTCCGGCGAACCCTTTGCCGCTTCTGTTCGTCCCGTTACATGAGAGACCGGTACCGGACAGGGGGATTCATGCGGCTGAGGGCACCGAGACGGCCGACGGCTCCGGCGTGGCTCGCGGCGGCGCGGCCGCGGCTGCCGCGCTCACGGCGCGGGCAGCGGCGTCTGGTGCAGGGGCTGATGGCCTTCTGCGTGCTTGCCCTGGCGCCCGCGACCTGGCTGTACGCCACGGCGGACCCCCGGGTGCGGACCACGGCCGACGCTCCTTCGCAGCAGGTCGCCGTGGTGTTCGGGGCCGGACTGTGGGAGGGCAGGCCGACGCCGTATCTCGCGCACAGGCTGGACGCCGCGGCCGAGCTGTACCGGAGCGGCAAGGTGAAGGTCGTGCTGGTCACCGGGGACAACAGCCGGGTGGAGTACGACGAGCCGGATGCCATGCGCACGTACCTCGCCGCGCGCGGGGTGCCGGACGGGCAGATCGTCAGCGACTACGCGGGGTTCGACACCTGGGACTCGTGCGTCCGGGCCAAGAAGATTTTCGGGGTCGACCGGGCGGTCCTGGTGAGCCAGGGCTTCCACATCCGCCGGGCGATCGCCCTGTGCCGGACCGCCGGAATCGACGCGTACGGGGTGGGGGTCGACGCCGTACACGATGCGACCTGGTACTACGGCGGGACACGGGAGGTGTTCGCGGCCGGCAAGGCGGCCCTGGACGCCGTGTTCGAACCGGATCCGCACTTCCTGGGGCCGCGCGAGCCCGGAGTGACGGAGGCGCTCGCCGCCGACCTCACGGCCGGGGACGGCCGGGGCTGAGGTACGCGTACCGGTGGCGTAACCGGACGCACCGGTGTCCGTAATACCCGGCTCGCACGCTGGGCGTATGGCCCGCACCGAGACGTCCACCCATTGCCCGTACTGCGCGCTGCAGTGCGGGATGAAACTGCGACCGGGTACCGATGGCGCGGTGCCCGAGGTCGTGGAGCACACCGCTTTCCCCGTCAACCGGGGTGCCCTGTGCGGGAAGGGGCGCACCGCCCCCGCCGTGCTCGCCGCCGGTGTGCGGCTGACCGAGCCCCTCGTGCGCGACGAGGTCAGCGGTGAGCTGGTGCCGGCCGGCTGGGACGAGGCCCTGGACCGGATCGCCGGCGCGCTGCGCGGTACGCGGGCCGGGTACGGGGCGGACGCGGTGGGCGTCTTCGGCGGCGGCGGGCTCACCAACGAGAAGGCGTACGCGCTGGGGAAGTTCGCCCGGGTCGTCCTCGGCACGTCCCAGATCGACTACAACGGGCGCTTCTGCATGTCGTCGGCCGCCGCGGCGCACCAGCGGGCGTTCGGGCTCGACCGCGGGCTGCCGTTCCCCCTGGAGGACATTCCGCGGACCGGGTGCGTGATCCTGGTCGGCTCGAACCTCGCGGAGACGATGCCGCCCGCGCTGCGCTATCTGACGGAGCTGCGGGAGAACGGCGGCCGGCTGATCGTCATCGATCCGCGCCGCACGAGGACCGCCGAGCAGGCCGATCTGCATCTGACGCCCCGGCCGGGCACGGATCTGGCGCTCGCCCTCGGGATGCTGCATCTGGTCGTGGCGGAGGGGCGGGTGGACGAGGAGTTCGTCCGCACCCGTACGAGCGGCTGGGACGATGCCAGGGCGGGTGCGATGGCGCACTGGCCGGAGCTGGTGGAGCGCATCACCGGGGTGCCCGTGCCGCAGCTGCGCGAGGCCGTGGAGATGTTCTGCGGCGCGGAGACCGGGATGGTCCTCACCGCGCGGGGCCCCGAGCAGCAGTCGAAGGGGACGGACACGGTCGGTGCGTGGATCAACTTCTGCCTGGCCACCGGCAGGGCGGGGCGTCCACTGTCCGGGTACGGCTGCCTGACCGGCCAGGGCAACGGCCAGGGCGGCCGGGAACACGGCCAGAAGGCCGATCAGCTGCCGGGCTACCGCAAGCTCACCGATCCGGCCGCGCGCCGCCATGTGGCCGGGGTCTGGGGCGTCGACCCCGACTCGCTGCCGGGGCCGGGACGCAGCGCGTACGAGCTGCTGGACGCGCTGGGGCAGGACGTGAGGTCGTTGCTGGTGATGGCTTCCAATCCGGTCGTCTCGGCCCCGCGCGCCGGGCACATCGAGGAGCGGCTGCGGTCGCTGGACTTCCTCGCGGTCGCGGATGTGGTGCTGTCGGAGACGGCGGCGCTGGCCGATGTGGTGCTGCCGGTGACGCAGTGGGCGGAGGAGAGCGGCACCACGACCAATCTGGAGGGCCGGGTGCTGCTGCGGCAGCGGGCGGTCACGGCGCCGCCGGGGGTGCGCAGCGATCTGGAGGTGCTGAACGCCCTGGCCGGGCTCCTGGGGCACGGGAAGGGCTTCCCGGTCGATCCGGAGGAGGTCTTCGACGAGCTGCGGCGGGCTTCGGCGGGCGGGCCCGCCGACTACGCGGGCATCACCTACGCGAGGATCGCGGCGGAGGACGGGGTGTTCTGGCCCTGCCCGGACGAGGAGCACGCCGGGACGCCGCGGCTGTTCCTCGACCGGTTCGCGACGGACGACGGGCGGGCCCTGTTCGTGCCGGTCACCCACCGGCCGGCCGCGGAGGAGACGGATGCCGAGTACCCGGTCGTGCTGACCACGGGGCGGGTCGTGTCCCAGTACCAGTCGGGGGCGCAGACCCGCCGGGTGGCCGAGCTGAACGCGGCCGCGCCGGGCCCCTTCGTGGAGCTGCATCCGCGGCTCGCCGAGCGGATCGGGGTGGCCGAGGGCGAATCGGTCGCGGTCACCTCACGGCGCGGGCGGGCGGTCGCGCCGGCCCGGATCACGGTGGGTATCCGGCAGGACACCGTGTTCATGCCGTTCCACTGGCCGGGCGAGGGCCGGGCCAACACCCTGACGAACCCGGCCCTGGACCCGGTGTCGCGCATGCCGGAGTTCAAGGTGTGCGCGGTGCGGGTGGAGGCCGCCGGGTGAGCCAGGCCCCCGAGGGGATGGGTGTCCCGCCCGTGCGCAGGGTGCGGGTGACGGCGGTGGCGGCGAAGTAGACCCAGGCACGGACCGGCTCGGCCGGTTCCGGCCCGGGGAGCACCTGCCGGACCACCCGTTCGTACAGGTTGCGCGGGTGGTCCGGGCCCAGGTACTCCTCAAGGTGGTCCAGGAGCCCGAGCAGTTCCCCGTACGCCCCGGGCGCGGCGGTCACGAGTGCGCCGTGGACCGTGCCGTGGCCCTCGATGGCGTACGGATATCCGGGCCCTTCGTAGAGAAGGGCTCCCGGCAGTACCGCCGGCTGTTCCGCGCCGGTACGGCCCCGCAGGATCAGGTCGTGGTTGCGCTCGCCGGGGAGCAGCGTGCCGTACACGAAGAACGGCAGTCCCGCGTCGGTCACAGGGCCGCCGCGGACGCCGTCTCCGCCGTCACCCACGCGAGGTAGCGGGCGCTGCCGCGCACCACGGGCGTCGCGATGATCTCCGGGGTGTCGTAGTCGTGCGCCGCGACGAGGTGCGCCTCCAGTTCGTCGTACCGCTCGGCCTTCGTCTTGAGGAGCACCTGCCACTCCTCGGTGGTCTCGATGGCGTTCTGCCAGCGGTAGACGGAGGTGACGGGGGCGGAGATCTGGGCGCAGGCGGCGAGGCGTGCCTCCACGGCACCCCGGGCCAGGAGGTGGGCCTTCTCCTCGCTGTCCGTCGTGGTCAGTACGGTCAGCCATGCCGGCTCGGTCATCCCCGGGGCTCCTCGGTCTCGACGGCGTACGGGCCCCTCGATTGTCGTCCCCGGACGGGTCAGGCGCCGTACGGATGCCGTTCCCTGGCCTCGCGCAGGGCGCGGCCCCACCAGAACAGCTGGTCGAGCATCGTCTTGGCCGCGGCGTCGGAGGGGGCCGGGTCCTTGGGCCTGCCCCGGTCGTCGAAGAGCGCACCCGCGTTGTGGAAGGAGACGGTGTCGCGTACGGAGACGGCATGCAGTTCGGCGAAGACCTGGCGGAGGTGTTCAACGGCCCTCAGGCCGCCGGAGATTCCGCCGTAGCTGACGAAGGCGACGGGTTTGGCCTGCCATTCGGCGTAGTGCCGGTCGATGAGGTTCTTCAAGGGGGCCGGGTAGGAGTGGTTGTACTCGGGGGTGAGGACGACGAAGGCGTCGGCCCGCGCCAACCGGGGCGCTACGTCCGCGGGTCGGGCACCGGGGCGGTGGGAGGGGGCCTCGGATTCGGCGACGTCGATGAAGTCGGTCTCGATGTCCGGGTGGTCTGCCGCCCGGTCGAGGAACCACTCGGCGACGACGGGTCCGAAGCGGCCCTCGCGGTTGCTGCCGAGGATGACGGCCACCTTCAGCGGGGCGGCGGATGCGGTGGGATGGGGCGTGTCGATGTCCATGCACCGCAGACTCACACCTCAACCATGATTGAGGTCAAGTCCGGCACGCCACGGCTACGGTGGAGCGCATGACAACTCCCGCAGCCGTGCCGTACGTCGAGATCAACGGCCACCGGGCCACCGGGGAAGACCTTCGGATCCCCGCGTTCGCCGGCTACGGCCACTTCACGGCGATGCAGGTCAGGGACGGGAAGGTGCGGGGGCTCGCCCTGCACCTGGACCGGCTGGACTCGGCGAGCCGGGAGCTGTTCGACCAGCCCCTGGCCGGGGAACACGTGCGCGGGCTGATCCGGCACGCGCTCGAAGGCGCCGGGGTACGGGACGCGTCGGTGCGGGTGCACGGCTTCCTCCCGCCGGGCGATACGGCGACGACCCCAATGGTGACGGTGCGGCCGCCCGCACGGATGTCCACCGCGCCGAAGAGCCTGATGTCTGTGCCGTACGCGCGCACCGTGCCCCACATCAAGCGCCCGGGCGAGTTCGGCCAGACCTATTACGGGCTGCAGGCCGGGCGGGCGGGCTTCGACGAGGCGCTGCTGACCGCGCCGGGCGGCGTGGTGACCGAGGGGTCGATGACCAACATCGGTTTCTGGGACGGTGCTTCGGTGGTCTGGCCGGATGCTCCCGTACTGACCGGCATCACCATGGCCCTCCTGGAGAGCGGCCTCGCGCAGGCCGGCCGGCCGCCGGAGCGCCGCCCGGTGACACTGGGGGACCTGGGCGACTACCGGGCGGCCTTCGTCACCAACTCGCAGGGCATCGCGCCGGTCCACCGGATCGACGACACGTCCTTCGCGGTCGACGAGGAACTGATGAAGCAGCTCGCGCAGGTCTACGAGGACACCCCCTGGGACACCGTCTGAACCGTGAGGCGCGATCCGTGCACCGCCGGGGGGCAGGTGCAGGAGCATGGGGACATGCAGATCCACATCGAAGCCTCAGAACTCCCCGGCCGCACCTGCCGCCCGGGCACCGACTTCGCCGGTTTCGACAACATCCACGTAGGCGTGCAGCGCAAGGACAGGCCCGACGAGCTGCTGGGACTGCATCCCGGCGATGCCCCCTCCGCCGCCTGGACACTGGACTGCACCGCCACCCCGACCGCCGACGGCGTCGAGATCACGGGGCCGTACATCCAGAACCGGCTCGGCGGGCGCTTCGTCTACCTGTCCTGGGGAACGGTGGACGAGTCCGGCGTCTTCACCATGTTCCGGCGCGCCAAACTGATGATCGCCGATGTCGACGGGAGCGTCCTGGACGCCGCCGCCCGGACCGGGCACCTCACCGCGCGGCTGCGCCTGACCGACGGCAAGGGGCAGCCGCGGTGCGCCCGCGTACGCCCTCCGGACATCACGTGGTCCGCCACGGACGGCGCATGACACCGCCCCCACCGGTCCCAGGGGGGGTTGGGCCGGTGAGGGCGGTTGCCGTGGGGGCGGCGGGGGGCGCCGTCCCGTGGGGGGTGTGAACCTTGTGCCCGGGTCTCCCAGGACCATACATGTGATGTGCGTCACATGTCATGGTTCACGGCGTCACTCGATCGGCACCCGGCGGGCCCAGCGGCCCCCACCACCGCCACGACCTGCACCGGGCCGGGCGGGCGGGTGCGCCCGACAGGTCCGTACGGGTGAGAACTGACCATGCGTCAACTGGCGGCAGGCGGGCGCCGCCCGTTGTCTCGGAGGAAGACACACCCGCCTTCCCGGAGGATTCCCATGCGCAGCCCTGCCCGCCTCGTGACCGGTACCGCCGCCGCGGCCCTCACCGCCGTCGCGCTCGGCCTCGCCACCGCCCCGTCCGCTTGCGCCGAGAGCGCGGTGGCGAGGCCGGAGTCGCCCGCCTGGCAGGCACCCCGGACGAATCCGGGGACGGATTCCGGGGCCGGAACCGAAGCGGAGACCGATCCGAAGGCGCAGACGGAACCCGGGGCGGACACGGACCCCGGTACGGAGACGGAGCTGACCGAGACCGAGCTCGCGGAGACCGGTCTCACCGAGACCGAGCTGACCGAGGCGGAGCTGACCGAGACCGAGCTGACCGAGACCGAGCTCACGGAGACGGAACTGGGGACGGTGGTACGGCCCGGAACGAGCCCGCGGCCCGAGCCCGTCAAACCGCCGCCAGGGACGAAGCCCGCGCCCGCCAAGCCGCCCGTGTCCCCGCCCGGGACCTGGCCCGAGCGTCCCTCCGGGCACGTCGGGACCGGTGTCGGCGGCAGCGCCGGACCCGACACCGTCCAGCTCGTGGCGGGCGCCGGAGTCCTCGGCGCGGCAGCCGTCGGCGGCGTCTGGCTCCTGCGCCGGCGTCGCACGGACGGCGCGCAGGACGGCTGACGGCGACACCGCGAGGACGACGACGTGGACAGGACGACCTTGAGGTCCAGGGCATGGCTGGTGGGTGTCACCGCGCTGTGCGGCGTCTGGCTCGTCCAGAACGGTGCGGCCACCCGGACCGCCGCACCCCAGCCGTCCACGGCCGAGGCCTTCGCCGCGGGTCCCGAACTCCGGCCGGGATCGGCGGTCGCCGAACCGCTGCGCCCCTCCGAACCGGTCCGGATCCGCATCCCCGGCATCGGCGTGGACGCACCCATGATGCGCCTGGGCCTCGGCCGGGACGGCGGCCTCGACGTACCGCCGGCCGGGAACCGCAACATCGCGGGCTGGTTCAAGGGCGGTGCCCCGCCCGGCGCGAAGGGCACCGCGGTCGTCGCCGGTCATGTCGACAACGCCCAGGGGCCGTCGGTCTTCTACGGGCTCGGGTCGCTGAAGAAGGGGACCGGGGTCGAGATCGACCGCAAGGACGGCCGCACCGCCGTCTTCTCGGTCGACGCGATCGAGGTGTACGACAACGAGGACTTCCCCGACCAGCGGGTCTACGGCGCATCGCCGCACGCGTCCCTGAGGCTGATCACCTGCGGCGGCGGCTTCTCGCCGCAGACCGGCTACCTGGGGAACGTGGTGGTGTACGCCCATCTCACCGAAGTGCGGTGATCAGCCGACCGGATGGTCAGGCCGCACGAGATGAACAGGGCGGCCGGACGAGGAGCCGTCCAGGCGGTCAGGCCGACCACTGGTCGAAGCCGAGCTTGGCGACCAGCGAGAACACCACGACCAGCAGGACCCCGCGGACGAAGTCGCTGCCCTTCCTGAGTGCCATGCGCGCTCCGAACATGCCGCCCGCCAGATTGAATACGGCCATCAGCGCGGCCAGCTGCCACAGCACGGTGCCCTGGTAGGCGAACATCGCCAGCGCGCCGGCGTTGGTGCAGACGTTCACGATCTTGGCGGTGGCGGACGCCGTCACCAGGTCGAGGTGGAGTACGGCGGTAAGGGCCAGCACGAGGAAGGTTCCCGTGCCCGGCCCGAACAGCCCGTCGTAGAAGCCGATACCGCCGCCGACCAGCACGATCGCGGTGACGGTGCGGGCCCGGGTGACTTTGTTGCCCGTGCCGTCGCCGGCCGCGGCCGTACCGAAGGAGGGCCGCAGCATGACGAAGGCCGCCACACCGAGCAGCACCACCATGATCACCGGGCGCAGCACGTCGCTGCTGATCCCCGCGGCGAAGAAGGCGCCGGTCATCGACCCGGCGAGGGCCATGAGCCCGATCCTTACGGCGGTCCCCACCCGCACCGGCGCCTTGCGCACGTAGGTCACCGCGGCCCCCGAGGTGCCGACGATGGCGACCGCCTTGTTGGTGCCGAGGATGTGCGCGGCGGGAACGTTCGGCAGGCCCAGCAACAGAGCGGGCAGGAGGAGGAGCCCTCCGCCGCCGACCACCGCATCGATCCAGCCCGCCGCGGCGGCGGCCAGGCAGAGCAGGACGAGGGTGGTCAGCGTTATCTCGGGCATGTCCGTGACCTTAGGCAAGCGATAGGTGCCCAGTCCAACCAGTTGCCCGGCCCTCACAGAGGGCCTCCCCGCGCGCTGAGCGCAAGGTTCCTCCCGGGAAACAGGAGGGATGCGGTCGGGTAACACCGGCCCCGCAGTCTCTTCGTCATGAGGACACAGAGCGGGAACACGGCGCGTGTGGTGGTGATCGGCGCCGGGATGGCGGGCGCACGGCTCGCCGCCCGGGTCCCCGGTGTCACCGTCATCGGCGAGGAGGAGCACGCACCGTACAACAGGGTGCTGCTCGCCGAGGTGCTTGCCGGACGGTACGAGCCCGACGTCATCGCGCTGCCGCCCGCCGGGGTGCGGCGCGGGGTGCGGGTCGTACGGATCGACCGGTCGGACCGGCTGGTGCACTGCGACGACGGCAGCGTCATCGGGTACGAGCGCCTGGTGCTGGCCACCGGCTCCAACCCGGTGCTGCCGCCGCTGCGGGGCCTCGGCCACACGCTGCCTGACGGGGTGCATCCCTTCCGCACCCTCGACGACTGCCTGGCCCTGCGCGCCGCCGTACGTCCCGGGGTACGCGCCGTCGTCATCGGCGGCGGGCTCCTCGGAGTCTCCGCGGCCCGTGCGCTGGCCGAGTGCGGCGCCCAGGTGGTGCTGGCCCAGCAGGGCGAGCACCTCATGGAGCGGCAGCTGGACGCCGAGTCGGCCGCACTGCTGCGGCGTCACCTGGAGGCCCTCGGCGTCGAGGTGCACACCGAGTGCCGGGTGCGCGGTCTGCGCTGCACCGACGGTGCCACCCCCGCGGTACGCGCCGTGGAGCTCGCCGACGGCTACGAGCTGGAGGCCGAGATCACGGTGCTGGCCTGCGGGGTCCGCCCCAGGACGGGTCTGGCACAGGCTGCCGGGCTCGACGTCCGCAAGGGCGTCGTCGTCGACGACGAACTGCGCACCTCGGACCCATACATCCACGCGGTCGGCGACTGTGCCGAGCACCGCGGCACCGTGTACGGGCTGGCGGGTGCCGCGCTGGAACAGGCGGACGTGTTGGCCGAGGTGCTGGCCGGCGGCTCGGCCCGCTACGAGGGCACCCGGGCCCTGACCCGGCTCACCCTGCGCTCCCCCGCCGCCGTCCCGGTCGCCGCCGGTGTCGCCGGTGCTCCGGGCGGTCTCGACCTGGCGGCCTTCGGTGACTCCCGACCGATGCCCGGCGACGACGTGATCCGGCTGGCCGACGCCACCCGGGGCGCGTACCGCACGGTCGTCGTCCGGGGCGACCGGCTGGCCGGCGGGGTGCTGCTCGGCGATCTCGCCGCGGTCGGCACCCTCGCCCGGACCTGGCAGGACGACGAGCCCCTCCCCGCCGACATGTCCCTGCTCCACCTGCTCACCAACGACGGAGGCTTCTGATGCCGGTGTCCACTCCCCCGAACGCCCCCACCGCAGGCGTGCCGACGATCGTGGTCGTCGGACACGGCATGGTCGGGCAGCGGTTCCTGGAAGCGCTCGCCGACCGCGGCCTGACCGCCACCGCCGGGACCGCCAGGGTCGTCGTGCTCTGCGAGGAGCCCCGCCCCGCCTACGACCGGGTGCAGCTGACCTCCTACTTCTCCGGGAAGACGCCGGAGGACCTCTCGCTCGTCGAGCCGGACTTCATGGCGCGGCACGGCATAGAACTGCACGTCGGCGACCCGGCGGAGAGCGTCGACCGCGAGGCACGCACGGTCACCGCGCGCTCCGGGCAGACCTTCTCGTACGACACACTGGTGCTGGCCACCGGCTCGTACCCCTTCGTGCCGCCGGTTCCCGGCAAGGACACCGAGGGCTGTTTCGTCTACCGCACCATCGAGGACCTCCTCGCGATCGAGGAGTACGCGAAGACCGCGACGACCGGCGCGGTGGTCGGCGGCGGGCTGCTCGGCCTGGAGGCCGCGGGCGCCCTGAAGGGCCTCGGACTCAGCACGCACGTCGTGGAGTTCGCGCCCCGGCTGATGCCGGTCCAGGTCGACGACGGCGGCGGCGCGGCACTGCTGCGCACGATCGAGGACATGGGCCTCTCCGTCCACACGGGCGTCGGCACCCAGGAGGTCACCGCGGGCGAGGACGGCCGGGTCAACGGCATGTCCCTCTCCGACGGCTCCTCGCTCGCCACCGACCTCGTCGTCTTCTCCGCCGGTGTACGCCCCCGGGACCAGCTGGCCCGCGACTGCGGCCTGGCGGTCGGCCCGCGCGGCGGCATCATCGTCGACGAGGAGTGCCGCACCTCGGACAGCTCCGTGTTCGCGATCGGTGAGTGCGCGCTGGCCTCGGACGGCCGGGTGTACGGGCTGGTGGCGCCGGGCTACGAGATGGCCGTGGCGGTCGCCGAGGTGGTCGCGGGCAACGCGGCCTCGTTCACCGGCGCCGACCTGTCGACGAAGCTGAAGCTGCTCGGCGTGGACGTCGCCTCGTTCGGTGACGCGCACGGGGCGGCCGAGGGCTGCCTCGACGTGGTCTATTCGGATTCCCGCTCGGGCGTCTACAAGAAGCTGGTGATCGGCCGGGACGGGACGCTGCTCGGCGGGGTCCTGGTCGGGGACGCCGACCAGTACGGCACGCTGCGGCCGATGACCGGCACGGTCCTGCCGGTCGCGCCGGAGCAACTGGTGCTGCCGGCCGGTGCGGGCGGCCCGGTCACGCTCGGCCCGTCCTCGCTGCCCGACGAGGCCGTGATCTGCTCCTGCCACAACGTGACCAAGGGCGCGATCTGCGAGCACACCACGCTGCCCGAGGTGAAGAAGTGCACCAAGGCGGGAACGGGCTGCGGAAGCTGCGTCAAGGTCATCGGACAGCTGCTGCCGCAGCCCGAGGACCAGGGCCTGTGCGGCTGCTTCGCGTACACCCGCAGCGAGTTGTACGAGATCGTCCGCACCCTGGGTGTCACGTCGTACGCCGGGCTGCTGGACTCGCACGGCCGCGACGAGGCCAAGGGCGGTGACGGCTGCGAGGTCTGCAAGCCGACGGTAGGTTCGATCATCGCCTCGCTGGCGCCGACGGTCGGTGCGAGCGGCTACGTCCTGGACGGCGAGCAGGCGGCCCTCCAGGACACCAACGACCACTTCCTGGCCAACCTCCAGCGCAACGGCTCCTACTCGATCGTGCCGCGCATCCCGGGCGGTGAGATCACCCCGGAGAAGCTGATCGTGATCGGCGAGGTGGCCCGGGACTTCGGCCTCTACACGAAGATCACCGGCGGCCAGCGGATCGACCTGTTCGGCGCCCGCGTCGACCAGCTCCCGCTGATCTGGACCCGCCTCGTGGACGCCGGATTCGAGTCGGGGCACGCGTACGGGAAGTCGCTGCGCACGGTGAAGTCCTGTGTGGGGCAGACCTGGTGCCGCTACGGCGTGCAGGACTCGGTGAAGATGGCGATCGACCTGGAGCTGCGCTACCGGGGGCTGCGTTCGCCGCACAAGCTGAAGTCGGCGGTCTCCGGCTGCGCCCGCGAGTGCGCGGAGGCCCGCGGCAAGGACTTCGGGATCATCGCGACCGCCCAGGGCTGGAACCTGTACGTCGGCGGCAACGGCGGCGCCACACCGCGCCACGCGGACCTGCTGGCCCAGGACCTGTCCGACGCCGAACTGGTCCGTCTCATCGACCGGTTCCTCATGTTCTACATCCGCACGGCGGACCGGCTGGAGCGCACCTCGACCTGGCTGGACCGGATCGAGGGCGGCCTGGACCACGTACGGGACGTCGTCGTCCACGACTCGCTGGGCCTCTGCGACGAGCTGGAGCGGCTGATGGCCGACCACGTCCGCGGCTACCGCGACGAGTGGGCCGAGACCATCAACGACCCGGAGCGGCTGCGCCGCTTCGTGACCTTCGTCAACGCCCCCGACGCACCCGACCCCTCGGTGAAGTTCGTCCCCGAGCGCGACCAGGTCAAGCCCGACCTGGACATCCTCGCGGGCCCCGTGCTCGCCATCCGCACCCTCGAAGGGACTCCCTCCTGATGACGACCCAGACTCTGGAAACGGCGCAGGACACCCGGACGATCCAGCTCGCGGACGGGGACGGCTGGCTCACGGTCTGCGACCGCGACCTGCTGACCCCGGGGCGCGGTGTGGCGGCCCTCCTCCCGGACGGCAGGCAGGTCGCGCTGTTCGTGGACCGATCGGGGCGGGCGTACGCGATCGACAACCGCGACCCGTTCACCGGCGCGTACGTCCTGTCCCGGGGCCTGATCGGCTCCGCGGCCGGTCGGCCGTTCGTGGCATCGCCGCTGCTGAAGCAGCGCTTCGACCTGGAGACGGGTGCGTGCCTGGACGACGACGAGGTCACCGTGCCGGTCTTCGCGGTCCGCGCGGACTGATCCCGTTCCGTTCACCGCCTGTTGACGCTCCGTCAACTGCGTCCCTCTACTGTCCTGACGTTCGCCCCGCCGGGCCGACCGGACCGGCGGGCCCTCACGTCACCCGTGGAGTGATCGTGGAACGTCGGACCTTCTTGCGCACAGCGGTGATCGGCGGCTCGGCGGCGGCCTTCGGCGGCACCCTGTGGCGGGGTGCCGCCTTCGCCGACCCCGCCCAGCCGGCCGCAGGACCCTACGGCGCGCTTCAGGCCGCCAACAGCAACGGCATCCTGCTGCCGAGCGGTTTCACCAGCAGGATCATCGCCCGCTCGGGGCAGACCGTCCCCGGCACCTCGTACGCCTGGCACAGCGCACCCGACGGCGGTGCGACGTTCACCGACGGCAGCGGCTGGATCTACGTCTCCAACGCCGAGGTCTCCTCGGGCAGCGGCGGCGGGGCGAGCGCGGTGCGGTTCAACTCCTCCGGGACCGTCACCGGCGCGTACCGGATCCTGTCCGGCACGAACAACAACTGCGCGGGCGGCCGGACCCCGTGGAACACCTGGCTGTCCTGCGAGGAGGTCACCCGCGGCTTCGTCTACGAGACGGACCCGTGGGGCGTGAACGCAGCCGTGCAGCGCCCCGCACTGGGCCGTTTCAAGCACGAGGCGGCGGCGGCCGACCCCGACCACGGGTACGTCTACCTCACCGAGGACGAGACGGACGGCCGCTTCTACCGCTTCCGCCCCACCACCTGGGGCAACCTGTCCTCCGGCACCCTGCAGGTCCTGGTGGCGGGCTCCGGCACCTCGGGCCCGGTGACCTGGACGACGGTCCCCGACCCGGACGGCTCGCCCACCCTGACCCGCTACCAGGTCTCCGGCGCCAAGGTCTTCAACGGCGGTGAGGGCTGCTTCTACGCGGCGGGCACCTGCTGGTTCACCACCAAGGGCGACAACCGGGTGTGGGCGTACGACGCGAACGCGTCCAGCATCTCGCTCGCCTACGACGACTCGCTCGTCACCGGCGGCAGCGCCCCGCTGACCGGCGTGGACAACGTCACCCGGTCCGCCTCGGGCGACCTGTACGTCGCCGAGGACGGCGGGAACCTGGAGATCTGCCTGATCACCCCGGACGACACCGTCGCGCCGTTCCTGCGGGTCAGCGGCCAGTCCGGCTCGGAGATCACCGGCCCCGCCTTCTCCCCGGACGGCAGGCGGCTCTACTTCTCCTCGCAGCGCGGGACGAGCGGGAGCTCCTCCGGCGGTATCACCTACGAGGTCACGGGGCCGTTCCGCAGCTGAGCAGGACCGCGGCCCCACGTCGCCGTTCCGGCGCCGTGGGGCTGTCCTCCCCGGCCATCAGGCCTGGCCGCCGCCTTCGATCGCCGCCGGGTCCATCCACACGACCTCCCAGATGTGGTGGTCCGGGTCCTGGAAGGAACGGCCGTACATGGAGCCCATGTCCATGGGCTCGTTGGCCGGGGACCCGCCCGCGGCGAGGGCGGCGTCCGCCATCTCGTCGACCTTGGCTCTGCTGTCCGCGCTGAGGGCGATGAGGACCTCCGTCGTCTTCGACGCGTCGGCGATCTCCTTCTTGGTGAAGTCCTTGAAACGGGGCTCGCTGATGAGCATGGCGAAGATCGTGTCGCTGATGACCAGACAGGCGGTCGTCTCGTCGCTGAACTGCGGGTTGAAGCCGAAGCCGAGCTTCCCGAAGAAGTTCTTCGTCGTCTCCAGGTCCTTGACCGGCAGGTTCACGAAGATCATCTGAGGCTGAGGCATGAGGTTCCACTTCTTCCGTCCCGGCACTTCGCGTGCTCCGTAGCGCTGGTTTCGCGCGCTGTCGAGGGGTAGACGGCAGCGCCCGCCGGAACTCATCGATCGCAGCGGAATTCCTCCCGGGCGAGCGTCCGCACCGCTCCGTGTCGGTTCCCGGGCTGCCCGGCCCGTCAGGACATCGCGAGCGGGGCACCGCCCCTGAGCAGTGAGTCGCCCAGCGGGGTGAGGGTGTGCAGGACCGAGCTGCCGTGGCGCAGGGTCAGGACCAGGCCGGCCTCGCGCAGCACGCAGGCGTGCTGGCTCGCCGAGGCCAGGGACACCCCGGTCCTGCGGGCCAGCTCGCTCGTCGTGCAGCCGTTGCCTATGGCCCGCAGGACGGCGGAGCGGGTGTGCCCGACGAGCCGCCCCAGCCAGGGGCCCGGCTCGGCGAAGGCCGGGGCGGCCCGGTGGGTGACCGGGTAGACGAGGACCGGCGGGAGGTTCGGGTCCCGGTAGACGACCGGGGTGCCACGGCAGAAGAACGAGGGCTGCAGGAGCAGGCCCCGCCCGTCCAGGTGCAGCTCGCGGTCCACGGGGTAGTCCGCCTCGAGCACGGGTTCCCGCCAGCGGATCATGGGCGGCAGGGTGGACAGGAGCTCGTCCGTGCCGCCGTCCAGCAGGGCACGGCCCCGGATGGCCCGGTCCGCCTCGACGCTCGCCCGGACGTGCTGCCAGTACGGCTCGACGGCGGCGCGGTGGTAGCTGCGCAGGGCGGCTATGAGGCGTCCCAGCGGTTCCGTACGCCCCTCGGCGAGCGCGTCCAGCAGGGCCGCGGGGGTCCTGCCGCCGCCGGACGACCGCTGCGGGCGGGGGCGGTTTCCGGCCAGTAGGGCCAGTTCGCCGTGGAGGCGTTCCACGGGGGTGTCGCGCATCGCCTCCATTCCCGCGTCCAGACCGAATGGCTCGGCGACTTCCTGCGTCGGCGTCAGGAAGTCCGGGAAATAGCCGCGGGGCGGAACGACCGCGGAGAGCAGACGCGTTTCACCGTTCAACCGGGTCCGGGATTCACTGCGCCATTTCCCGAAGACCGTGGAACCCCTCCTGTCCCTCAACCGGTGAAAACTGAGAATGGTTTCCCACATTGCGTCCGGCCTGGCGGCCATCCGCACTCGGGAAAGGTCCTCTCCGGACACATGGATACGAAGCACCGAACCCCCACTGTTGCAACCGCAATCGCCCCCATCGAAGGGTATGCATATCGTCACAGGACGTCACCACGGGGTTTCGGCCACAGTTGAAACGTCTCGCCCACATCCTCGCCGACCGAAAAGCTGTACGACGTCGGGTACGCATCCGGCGCCACCGAAAGAGCGGGTGAGGGCCGTGGGGGGCTTTGCCTGTTCGGCGGCGGTGTGCGACGGTGCGGCTCCGTACCCGACGGGGGTAAGCCGGGTGCGGTCCATGGGTGGGGATCCATGGACCGCACCCCGGTCCGTTCGGTGGAATTTGCTCACCGAACGAAGAAAAGCAACAACCCTCAATGGTCCGTAATTCAAATGACGAAGCGGCGGCACCCCCGCACAGGGTGCCGCCGCTTCCGGGTTTTCCGGAGCCGCCGTCGGATCGGTGAGGGTACGGATGATCCGCCGGCGGCTCCGGAGTCGTGGTCGCAGGTGTCAGTCGGCCGGTGGTGCGCTCAGCGGCTGTCGCTGCCCTTCGAACCGGCAGCGGCGCGGCCTGCCTCGAGCCTCGCCACCGGGATGCGGAACGGCGAGCAGGAGACGTAGTCCAGGCCCACCTCGTGGAAGAAGTGCACCGACTCCGGGTCACCGCCGTGCTCACCGCAGACACCGAGCTTGAGGTCCGGGCGGGTGGCCAGGCCGGCCTCCACGGCGCTGCGCACGAGCGCGCCGACGCCGTCCTTGTCGATCGTCTCGAACGGCGACACCCCGAAGATGCCCTTCTCCAGGTACGCGGTGAAGAACGAGGCCTCCACGTCGTCGCGGGAGAAGCCCCACACCGTCTGGGTGAGGTCGTTCGTGCCGAAGGAGAAGAACTGCGCGGCCTCGGCGATCTGACCGGCGGTCAGCGCGGCGCGCGGCAGCTCGATCATCGTGCCGATCGTCAGCTTCAGCTCCGTACCGGTGGCCGCCTCGACCTCGGCGATCACCTGGTCGGCCTCCTCGCGGACGATCTCCAGCTCCTGGACCGTGCCGACGAGCGGAATCATGATCTCGGCGCGCGGGTCGCCCTTCGCGTTCTTGCGCTGCGCCGCCGCTTCCGCGATCGCGCGGACCTGCATCGCGAACAGACCCGGGATGACCAGGCCGAGACGGACACCGCGCAGCCCCAGCATCGGGTTCTGCTCGTGCAGCTTGTGCACGGCCTGCAGCAGGCGCAGGTCGTTCTCGTTGGCGTCCTTGCGGGACTCGGCGAGCGCGACCCGTACGGAGAGCTCGGTGATGTCGGGCAGGAACTCGTGCAGCGGCGGGTCGAGCAGCCGGACGGTGACGGGCAGCCCGTCCATCGACTCGAACAGCTCGATGAAGTCGGCCTTCTGGAGCGGCAGGAGCGCGGCGAGGGCGTCCTCGCGCTCTTCGTCGGTGTCCGCGAGGATCAGCTTCTCGACCATCTCGCGGCGCTCGCCGAGGAACATGTGCTCGGTGCGGCACAGGCCGATGCCCTGGGCACCGAAGCGACGGGCGCGCGAGGCGTCCTCGGCGTTGTCGGCGTTCGCCCGCACCCGCAGTCGGCGTACCCGGTCCGCGTACGCCATGATCCGGTGCACGGCGGCGACCAGCTCGTCGGCGTCGTCGGCACCCGCGTGCATCCGGCCCTCGAAGTACTCGACGACCGGGGACGGCACGACGGGGACCTCACCGAGGTAGACCTTGCCGGTGGAGCCGTCGACCGAGACGAGGTCGCCCTCCTCGACGACCGTGTCGCCGACCGTGAGCCTGCGGCGCTTGGTGTCGACCTCGATCTCCTCGGCGCCGCAGACACAGGTCTTGCCCATGCCGCGTGCGACGACGGCGGCGTGCGAGGTCTTGCCGCCGCGCGAGGTGAGGATGCCTTCGGCGGCGATCATGCCGTCGAGGTCGTCGGGGTTGGTCTCCCGGCGGATGAGGATGACCTTCTCGCCGGACCGCGACCACTTGACCGCGGTGTACGAGTCGAAGACGGCCTTCCCGACCGCCGCACCCGGCGACGCGGCGATGCCACGGCCCAGGAGCACGGTGCTGGCCGCGTCGTCGAAGCGCGGGAACATCAGCTGCGCGAGCTGGGCGCCGTTGACGCGCTGGAGCGCCTCGGCCTCGTCGATGAGGCCCTGGTCGACGAGCTGGGTGGCGATCCGGAAGGCGGCACCGGCGGTGCGCTTGCCGACCCGGGTCTGGAGCATCCAGAGCTGACCGCGCTCGATGGTGAACTCGATGTCGCAGAGGTCCTTGTAGTGGGTCTCCAGCGTCTCCATGATCTTCATCAGCTGGTCGTACGACGCCTTGTCGATCGACTCCAGGTCCGCGAGCGGCACCGTGTTGCGGATGCCCGCCACGACGTCCTCGCCCTGCGCGTTCTGCAGGTAGTCGCCGTACACACCCTGGTGGCCGCTGGCCGGGTCACGGGTGAAGGCGACGCCCGTACCCGAGTCGGGGCCCAGGTTGCCGAAGACCATCGAGCAGATGTTGACGGCCGTGCCGAGGTCGCCGGGGATGCGCTCCTGGCGGCGGTAGAGCTTCGCCCGGTCCGTGTTCCACGAGTCGAAGACGGCCTTTATGGCCAGGTCCATCTGCTCACGCGGGTCCTGCGGGAAGTCGCGTCCGGCATCCCGGTTGACGATCTTCTTGAACTGCTTGACCAGCTTCTTCAGGTCCGCCGCGTCCAGGTCCACGTCGACGGTGACGCCCTTGGCCTCCTTGGCCGCCTCCAGCGCCTCCTCGAAGAGGTCGCCCTCGACCCCGAGGACCGTCTTGCCGAACATCTGGATGAGACGGCGGTAGGAGTCCCAGGCGAAGCGCTCGTCGCCGGACTGGGCGGTGAGCCCGACGACCGAGGCGTCGGAGAGGCCGATGTTGAGGACCGTGTCCATCATGCCCGGCATCGAGAACTTGGCGCCGGAGCGGACCGAGACCAGCAGCGGGTCGTCGGCCTGGCCGAGCTTCTTGCCCATCCGCTCCTCGAGCGCCGTGAGGTGCGCACTGACCTCGTCGCGCAGTTCGGCCGGCTCGTCACCACTGTCGAGGTAGACCTTGCACGCCTCGGTGGTGATGGTGAAGCCCGGAGGGACCGGCAGACCGAGATTGGTCATCTCGGCGAGGTTCGCACCCTTGCCGCCCAGAAGGTCCTTGAGCTCTTTGTTGCCCTCGGTGAAGTCGTAGACGAACTTCTGGGGATCTTTGTTTTCCGACACGGGTCTCGACTCCTCGAGGACGCGGTGGCTGCCCTGACGGCGAGGAACATACCCAGATCGAAGGTGTCTGGGTACGTCCACTTGCGCGTCATGAGGCCTCAACCACCCGTCCGCCAGCAGATCGAAAGTGATGCGGGAGGTCAGCCGGACCGAGGGTTTCGTTCATTTCTTGAATCAATAACTACCCAGTGCACTCAATTACGCGTCACTTCGCAACAGAGGGTAATGGTTACGTCGATCGATCAAAGTATTGCCGCCTGGCACCCAGTGCCATCATTTGAGAAGTACAGCAGGTGAAAGAGTGCTCATCTGAGCCACTCACCCCTCAAGGGTGGCGAGAATCACGCCCTCGAGCCCGCTCAGATGTCATCATCCGGACGCCGCAGAGACAGCGAACCGTCACCCAAGGATCACCCATTTATCACGGAACGTGAACACGAGCCTCGGGATGACCGCGCACGTGCTCGCCACACGTCGAATCACACTCAAAAGCCCGCTCAAACGAGCGGGCCAGAAAGCTGGGCACTCGGTGCCCCGTGCCGCAGTGCTCAGCCCCCTGAGGTGTCCAGCTCCGCATCGGCGCTCACGCCCGCGCAGTCATAGGGGTCCTTGAGCCAGCCGTCGGGCAGCGCCACCCGGTTGTTGCCGGACGTACGCCCGCGGGGGCCGTCCGCGCCGTCCGGCCACGGCTGGTCCAGCTCCAGCTCCTGAAGCTGCCCGCCCAGCTCCTCCAGCGAGGAGGTGACCGCCAGCTTCCTGCGCATCTCCGAGCCGACGGCGAAACCCTTCAGGTACCAGGCGACGTGCTTGCGGAAGTCGATCACGCCCCGGGTCTCGTCGCCGATCCACTCCCCCAGCAGCGTCGCGTGGCGCAGCATGACGTCCGCAACCGCGCGCAGGGCCGGCGCCTGCCTGGTCTCCGTACCCTCGAAGGCGCTGACGAGGTCGCCGAAGAGCCAGGGCCGCCCCAGGCAGCCGCGGCCGACGACCACGCCGTCGCAGCCCGTCTCGCGCATCATCCGCAGGGCGTCGTCCGCGCACCAGATGTCCCCGTTGCCGAGGACGGGGATCTCGGGGACGTGCTCCTTGAGGCGCGCGATCGCGTCCCAGTCCGCCGTGCCGCCGTAGTGCTGGGCGGTGGTCCTGCCGTGCAGGGCGACGGCCGTGATGCCCTCCTCGACGGCGATACGGCCCGCGTCGAGGTAGGTCATGTGGTCCTCGTCGATGCCCTTGCGCATCTTGATGGTGACCGGTAGATCGCCCGCGCCGGCCACGGCCTCGCGGAGGATCGCCCGCAGCAGGGGCCGCTTGTACGGGAGCGCGGACCCGCCGCCCTTGCGGGTGACCTTGGGCACGGGGCAGCCGAAGTTGAGGTCGATGTGGTCGGCGAGGTCCTCCTCGACGATCATGCGGACCGCCTTGCCGACGGTGACCGGGTCGACGCCGTACAGCTGGATGGAGCGGGGGGTCTCGCTCGCGTCGAAGTGGATGAGCTGCATGGTCTTCTCGTTGCGCTCGACCAGCGCCCGGGTGGTGATCATCTCGCTGACGAACAGCCCCTTGCCACCGGAGAACTCACGGCACAGGGTGCGGAACGGGGCGTTGGTGATGCCGGCCATGGGGGCGAGCACGACCGGCGGCTGCACGGTGTGCGGGCCGATCCGGAGCAGCGGGGGGGCGGGGGCGAGCGTGGTCATCCATCCATTGTCGCGTACGCGGGACGGGGCTCGGGATGCCGTCGGTTCAGGCTCCCACCGGAGACAGGGCCAGCAGGCGTTCGAGCCCCTGCCGGGACTCCTCGTCGGCGGGCACGTACGTCACGAGGCGGGGGCCCGCCGACGGGCCGAGCCACAGGTCGGTGTGGTCGAGGCGGAGCAGACCCACCCGGGCATTGCGGAACAGCTTGGTCCGCCCTCCGGGGCCCACGACCTCGTGCCGGGCCCAGATCTCGCCGAACTCCGGGGAGGCGGCCTCCAGGCGGCCCAGCAGCGTCTTCCAGGCCGGCTCGGCCAGGTGCTCCGCCATCGCACCGCGGAACTTGGCAGCCATCACCCGGCGCATCTCCGCCAGGTCGACCACGGAGGCGCGCCAGTCCTCGTTCGTGTAGGCGAGGAGCATGCAGTTGCGGTCCTCGGGAGCAACGGCGTCCAGGTCGCACAGCAGCCGCCCGTAGGTGCGGTTGTAGGCGAGGATGTCGTACCTGCTGTTCTGGATGCAGGCCGGGTAGGGCTCCAGCCGCGTGAGCAGCGCTTCGAGGGCCGGGGTGACTCCGGCGCAGCGGGAGCCCGGCGCGGGGTCGACGGCGCCGGCGAGGGCGAAGAGGTGGGAGCGCTCGCTGGGGTCCAGCAGCAGCGCCCGCGCCAGCGCGTCGAGGACCTGCGGGGACACGTGGATGTCACGGGCCTGCTCCAGCCACGTGTACCAGGTGACCCCTACGGCGGAGAGCTGTGCCACCTCCTCGCGGCGCAGGCCGGGGGTGCGCCTGCGGGGCCCGCGGGGCAGGCCCGCCTGCTCGGGGGTGATCCGCTCGCGGCGGCTGCGCAGGAACCCGGCGAGTTCGTGCCGCCTGATGTCGGTCTCGGGAGCCTCGGTCACCATCGTCGTCATACCCCCAGCGTGCCGAATGGCCCGGCGGTCTGCCAGGTGCTGCTTCTACCAGGATAAAGACACTCTGGTACCAGGCTGGGATCAGGTCCATCGTCGTTGACGTGAGTGAATCCCCTGTACTGACCAAGACACCCGCCGCCACCGGCACACCCGTGGGGCGGCACGACCACACCGCGCCCGTACTCGGCCGGCTCGGTCTGTTCACGGTGCTGCTCGGCGCGGCGCTGCCCCTCATCGACTTCTTCATCGTCAACGTCGCCCTGCCCACCATCGACCACGACCTGGCCGCGGGCCCCGCCCTGCTGGAACTGGTCGTCGCCGGGTACGGACTCTCGTACGCCGTGCTGCTCGTCCTCGGCGGGCGGCTGGGCGACATCGCGGGGAGGCGCAGGCTCTTCCTCATCGGGATGGCGGCCTTCGGGCTCACCTCGCTCGCCTGCGGGCTGGCTCCGGACGCCTGGACGCTCGTCGGGGCCAGGGTCGCGCAGGGGGCCGCCGCCGCGCTCATGCTGCCGCAGGTGCTCGCCACCATCCAGGCGGCCACCGCGGGGCACCGCCGGGCGCGGGCCATGAGCCTGTACGGGGCGACGGCCGGCCTGTCGATGGTCGCGGGCCAGATCCTCGGTGGCGTCCTCGTCTCCGCCGCCCCGCTGTCTTCGGTGTTCGGAGAGAGCGCGGGCTGGCGGTCGGTGTTCCTGGTGAACGTGCCGGTGGCCGTGGTGGGGCTGGTGCTGGCCGCCCGCTCCGTGCCGGAGACCCGCTCGGACCGGCCTGCCCCCGTCGACGTACCGGGCACGCTGCTGCTGGCCCTGTCGCTGGTGACGCTGCTGGCCCCGCTGACCGAGGGGCGTGCGGCGGGCTGGCCGCTGTGGACCTGGGTCTCGCTGGGGCTGTTCTCCTTCACCGCGTACGCCTTCTACCGGGTGGAGCGGCGGGCCGACGCGCGCGGGCAGACACCGCTGGTGCCGCCGAGCCTGCTGCGGCTGGAGTCTCTGCGGCGCGGTCTGACACTCGTGGTGCCGTTCTCCATCGGTTTCGGCGGCTTCATGTTCGTCATCGCCGTGGCCCTTCAGCAGGGACTGCGGATGGGCCCGGCAGCGGCGGGACTGTCGCTGGCGCCCATGGCCGCGACCTTCTTCGCGGCGTCGCTGGCCGGGCCCCGGCTGGTACGCCGGTTCGGCAGCCGGGTCGTGACGGCCGGCGGGATCATCCAGGGCGTGGGCGTCGTGGTGCTGGCGCTCGCCGTGTGGCGGGGCTGGCCGGACCTCGGCCTCCTGGGACTGCTGCCGGGAGTCGCGATCGCCGGGCTGGGGCAGGGACTGCAGCTGCCCGTGCTGTTCCGCATCGTGCTGTCCGACGTACCCGCCGGACGTGCCGGGGTGGGCGGCGGGGTGATGACGACGACGCAGCAGGCCGCGCTGGCCCTGGGGGTGGCGACGCTCGGGACACTGTTCCTCGCGCTGGCGCCGGGGGCGGGGATGCGGGACGCGCTCGTGGTGACGCTGCTGGTGCAGCTGGCGGCGGTCGTGCTGACGACCCTGCTGAGCCTGCGGCTGCCCCGCGCCGTCGGGTGAGGAACGAGGTGGGCCCGGATCACCGTGGTGATCCGGGCCCACTGTCGTACCGGTACGTCAGCTCTGTGCGGCCTGGCCGTCCTGCTGCGAGGAGGCGTCCGCCTGGGCGGAGCCGGAGCCCTCGGCGCGCTCACGCATCTTGCGCACCAGCTCCTGCTTCTGTTCGGCCGCGGTCCGGCGGTCGGCGTCGCGCGCGGGGCCCGCGCCCTGCTGCTCGGCGCGGGACAGCTTCTTGCGCTGTCCGCCCACACCGAGGAGGTTGTTGCGGCTCTTGGCCACGGGGTTCTCCCATTCGTGGTGAGAAGTGAGTCTGGAGAGATCAGCGATCTCAGGGATCTCAGGGATCGAATCGGTGGGCGACGGGCTCGCGGGCCCGTCGCGCTCTCACTCGTAGATCTGGAAGAACGAAGACATACCGAAAAAGGTACCCCGGCCCGGAGCGGCTCATCACCCGATTTTCTGCCGCGGGTCGGGAAGCGTCTCAGGCGCTCGGGTCGACCGTCGCCTGGTGGGACTCGGCGAGGTGCTCCTCGGCCTTCAGCCACGGCAGGAACTGCGCGCCCTTGCGCCACCCGCAGGTGTCACAGGTCAGCTGCCTCTGCATCCCCGACTTCCGCACGTGGACGACGTGTTCACGTCCGTGCTGGTCCCATCTGCTGACCTTGCTCGTGGTCATGGACGGCATCCTGGCCTCCTGTGGACGAGTGCGCCCAGTGTGCACGAAGCCCCCGGCTCCCTGCGCGGGAACCGAGGGCTTCGTTATGAAGCTGCGCGTGCTCAGCAGCCCAGCAGGCGGGAGCCGAGGTAGCCCTGGATCTGGTCCAGGGAGACGCGCTCCTGCTTCATGGTGTCGCGCTCGCGCACGGTCACCGCGTTGTCGTCGAGGGTGTCGAAGTCGACGGTGACGCAGAACGGCGTACCGATCTCGTCCTGACGCCGGTAGCGACGGCCGATGGCGCCCGCGTCATCGAACTCGATGTTCCAGTTCTTCCGCAGGTCCGCGGCGAGGCCCTTGGCCTTGGGCGACAGCTGCGGGTTGCGGGACAGCGGCAGGACCGCGACCTTGACCGGCGCCAGACGCGGGTCGAGGCGCATCACGGCGCGCTTCTCCATGACGCCCTTGGCGTTGGGGGCCTCGTCCTCGTTGTAGGCGTCGAGGAGGAAGGCGAGCAGCGAACGGCCGACGCCGGCTGCCGGCTCGATGACGTACGGCGTGTAGCGCTCGCCCTTCTCCTGGTCGAAGTAGGACAGGTCCGTGCCGGAGGCCTTGGAGTGCGCCTTGAGGTCGTAGTCGGTGCGGTTGGCGACGCCCTCGAGCTCGCCCCACTCGCTGCCGCCGAAGCGGAAGCGGTACTCGATGTCAGCGGTGCGCTTGGAGTAGTGGGAGAGCTTCTCCTGCGGGTGCTCGAACCACCGCATGTTCTCCTCGCGCAGACCCAGGCCGGTGTACCAGTTCCAGCGCTGCTCCATCCAGTACTCCTGCCACTGCTCGTCCTCGCCCGGCTTGACGAAGAACTCCATCTCCATCTGCTCGAACTCGCGCGTGCGGAAGATGAAGTTGCCCGGAGTGATCTCGTTCCGGAAGGACTTGCCCATCTGCGCGATGCCGAACGGCGGCTTCTTGCGCGAAGTCTGCTGCACCTGACCGAAGTTGGTGAAGATTCCCTGGGCGGTCTCGGGGCGCAGGTAGGCGACGGACCCGGAGTCCTGGGTCGGACCGAGGTGCGTGGAGAGGAGACCCGAGAACTGTTTGGGCTCGGTGAACGTGCCCTTGTTGCCGCAGTTGGGGCAGTTGAGGTCGGCCAGGCCGTTGACGGGCGGCTTGCCGTGCTTCTCCTCGTACATCTCCTCCAGGTGGTCGGCGCGGTAGCGCTTGTGACAGGAGGTGCACTCGGTGAGCGGGTCGGAGAAGGTGGCGACATGGCCGGAGGCGACCCAGACCTCGGGGGCCAGGATGACCGAGGAGTCGATGCCGACCACGTCCTCGCGCGAAGTGACCATGTAGCGCCACCACTGGCGCTTGAGGTTCTCCTTCAGCTCGACGCCCAGCGGCCCGTAGTCCCAGGCGGCCCTCTGGCCCCCGTAGATCTCACTGCAGGGGTAGACGAAGCCACGGCGCTTGCTCAGGCTGACGATGGTGTCGATCTTGTCGGCGGCCACGGTGCTCTCTTCATTGCGACGGCGAAATGGGACAGGGGCGGCGCAGAGCGCCTCGATGGGGGGCGGTGGTCGGGTGACGAGCGGGTGAGTGCCTCAGATTACCGGCGGGCGCACCCCTTGGATCAAATCGGCAGGGGGTTAACGGGATCCGGGCTGTGATCCGGGCATCTCATCGGCCTTGTTGACAATCGTTTCCAGTTTTGTTGAAAATGACTGTCATGAACGTACGCCGCCTCATACCCACGACCGCCGTCGCCGGAGCAGTCGCCCTCGGCCTCACCGCCCTCTCCGCATGCTCCTCCTCCGACGCGGCCGACAGCGCGGGCGGCGACAAGCTGAACGTGGTGGCGTCCTTCTACCCGATGCAGTTCCTGGCCGAGAGGATCGGCGGAACGCACGTCTCGGTCACACAGCTGACGAAGCCGGGCGTCGAGCCGCACGACCTGGACCTCACCCCGCGCCAGATCGGCGGACTGAGCGAGGCCGACTACATCCTGTTCCTCAAGGGCGTCCAGCCGGCCGTCGACGACGCGGTCGGCCAGGCCGGCGTCGAGAACACCGTGGACGCGGCGAAGCTCACCACGCTCGAGAACCACGGCTCCGAGGTCGACGGTCACGACCACGGGCACGAGGAGGGCGAGGAGCACGCGCACGAGGGCGAGGAGGCGGGCGCCGACCCGCACATCTGGCTGGACCCGGTGAAGTACGCCGAGGTCGCGAAGGGCGTCGGCAAGTCCCTGGAGAAGGCCGACCCCGACCACGCCGCGGACTACGCGAAGAACACGGACACCCTGGTCGACGAGCTGAACACGCTGAACACGGCGTACGAGACCGGGCTGAAGAACACCGCCACCAAGACCTTCATCACCACCCACTCCGCCTTCGGATACCTCGCCGAGCGCTACGGCCTCACCCAGGAGGGCATCGCCGGCATCGACCCCGAGGCCGAGCCCAGCCCGGCCCGGATCAACGAGATCCACGCCGTGGCGTCGAAGAACAAGGCCACCACCGTGTTCTTCGAGACGCTCGCCAGCGACAGGACAGCCAAGACACTGGCGAAGGACCTCGGACTGAAGACCGACGTCCTGGACCCGCTGGAGGGAATCACGGACTCCTCCAAGGGCGCCGACTACCTCGAGGTCATGAAGTCCAACCTGGCCGCGCTGCAGAAGGCCCTCGGCGCGAAGTGACCCCCACCCCGCCCGTACCAGCCGCATCGGAGGCGCTCATGCCCGAGCCCAGCAAGCCCGAACCCGTGATCAGCATGCGCGGAGCCACGGCGACGCTCGGTGCGCGCCCCGTGCTGCGCGGCGTCGACCTCACCGTGCACCGCGGCGAGGTCGCCGCACTGCTCGGCGCCAACGGATCGGGCAAGTCCACGGCCGTGCGCTCCGTCATCGGCCAGGTCCCGCTCACCGGCGGCACCGTCGAACTGTTCGGCACCCCGCTGCGCCGCTTCCGCACATGGGCCCGCGTCGGCTACGTACCGCAGCGCACCACCGCGGCCGGCGGCGTCCCCGCCACGGTCCGCGAGGTCGTCTCCTCCGGGCGCCTCTCGCGTACGAAGCTGAGGCTGCCGGGCAAGGCGGACCGGGCGGCCGTCGACCGTGCCATCGAGCTCGTCGGACTCGCCGACCGGGCCAAGGACTCCGTGAACGCCCTGTCCGGCGGGCAGCACCAGCGGGTCCTGATCGCCCGCGCGCTGGCCTCCGAGCCGGAACTGCTGATCATGGACGAACCGATGGCCGGCGTCGACCTGGCCAGCCAGGAGATCCTCGCCGAGACGCTGCGCGAGCAGGTCGCCGCCGGTACGACGGTGCTGCTCGTCCTGCACGAGCTCGGCGCACTGGAACCGCTGATCGACCGGGCGATCGTGCTGCGCGACGGCTGCGTGACCCACGACGGACCGCCCCCCGAGGCCCTGGGCCAGCACGCCCTGCCCGGCCACGACCACGTACACCCCCACGCGGCCTCCGAGCCCGTCCGGACGGGACTGCTGACCTGATCATGGAATTCCTCACACCTCCCTTCATGCAGCGGGCCCTGATCGCGGCCGTCCTGGTCGGGATCACCGCCCCCGCCATCGGCATCTTCCTGGTCCAGCGCCGCCAGGCCCTGATGGGCGACGGCATCGGGCACATCGCGATGACCGGCGTCGGTCTCGGCTTCCTGCTCTCCACCAACCCCGTCTGGATGGCCACGCTCGTCGCCGTCGCGGGCTCGGTCGTCATGGAGCTGATCCGCTGGTACGGACGCACCCGGGGCGACATCGCCCTGGCCATGCTGTTCTACGGCGGCATGGCGGGCGGGGTGATGCTGATCAACCTCTCCGACACCGGCTCCAACGCCAATCTCACCTCGTTCCTCTTCGGCTCGCTGTCGACGGTGTCCGAGGAGGACGTCACCGCGATCGTCGTGCTGGCCGCCTTCGTGGTGCTGGTGACGGTGGGGCTGCGACGGCAGCTGTTCGCGGTCAGCCAGGACGAGGAGTTCGCCCGGGTCACCGGTCTTCCGGTGCGGGCCCTCAACCTGCTGGTCGCCGTGACGGCGGCGGTGACGGTCACCGTGGCGATGCGGGTCGTCGGTCTGCTGCTGGTCAGCGCGCTGATGGTGGTCCCGGTCGCGGCGGCGCAGCAGATCTCGAAGTCCTTCAAGGTGACGTTCGTCCTGGCCGTCGTCATCGGTACGGCCGTGACCCTGACCGGCACCGTGACCTCGTACTACCAGGACGTACCGCCCGGCGCGACGATCGTGCTGCTGGCCATCGCCGTGTTCATCGCGCTGACCGCACTCGCCGCACCACTGGCCCGAAGGCGCGCCCGTGGACGCGGCGCGGACGAGTCGGAGTGCACCCTTGAGGTACCGAAGGCCCGCACGGCCACGGACGACGTCCATGTCTGACGTGTCGACCGTGCCGCCGGTACGGGCTGGCACAATGGCCCGACATACGTACGGGCGACATGAGGAGGCACCTGTGGCCACGGCGCCGATCAGTGGCACGAACGCGGCCCCGGTACGCGGCCGGTCCACCAAGCAGCGGGCGGCGGTCGCCGCTGCGCTGGACGAGGTGGACGAGTTCCGCAGCGCCCAGGACCTGCACGACGTGCTCAAGCACCGGGGCGATTCGGTCGGGCTGACGACGGTCTACCGCACCCTGCAGTCCCTCGCCGACGCCGGCGAGGTCGACGTCCTGCGCACGACGGAGGGCGAGGCCGTCTACCGGCGCTGCTCGACGGGGGACCACCACCACCACCTGGTGTGCCGGATCTGCGGCAAGGCCGTGGAGGTCGAGGGACCTGCCGTGGAGCAGTGGGCCGAGACGATCGCCTCGCAGCACGGCTACGTGAACGTGGCGCACACGGTGGAGATCTTCGGGACCTGCGCGGAGTGCGCGTCACCCACCGAGTAGGGCGCCCGCCCCGGAGGTCCTCCGGGCCCCCGGAGGACTCAGACTCTCGTCAGATGGCGGTCGAGTATCCCGCGCAGCCGGTCGACCGCTGCCGGGCCGTCGGCCCCGCGTTTGGCGATCAGGGTCATCGCGGTGGCGTTGCGGTCGTCACTGAGCAGGACGAAGAGCTCGTCGGTCTCCAGGTACCGCGGCTGCGCCGCCCAGCCCACGGAACCACTGGAGTGGTCCATGGTCACGGTCAGGCCGTCCTCGTCCACCCGGACGCGGGACTCACCCTGCCGCTTGACGTAACCCCACACCTGACGGGCCATCAGCCACGGGGTCAGGAACATCAACGGGCCCGTGATGACCGGCAGCACGTACATCGGCAGCGGGAAGTCGACCCCGAGCCCCGCCTCCAGTGCCACCAGCACGGCCACCAGCACCAGCAGCAGCACTCCGAGCAGCCGGCTGCGCCTGCCCTCCGCACTGACCCTGCTGCGGGCCCGCAGCGCGCTCGTGCAGTCCCGGGCGGTCAGCCGGAATCTCAGCTCGACCGCCCCCCGCTCCACGACGTCCGGTTCCTGCGTCACGGCCCCTCCCCTGCTCGACGGGCCATGATCGTACAGACCGGTCAGACGGCCGGACCCTGCCCCGTCGCCGCTTCCTCCTCCGCGCCGCCGAAACGGCGGTCGCGCCGGGCGAACTCCAGGCAGGCGCGCCACAGGTCCCGGCGGTCGAAGTCCGGCCACAGGACGTCCTGGAAGACCATCTCGGCGTACGCGCTCTGCCAGATCAGGTAGTTGGACGTGCGCTGCTCGCCGCTGGGACGTACGAAGAGGTCGACGTCCGGCATGTCCGGGTAGTAGATGTACTTCGCGAACGTCTTCTCGTTGACCTTCGACGGGTCGAGCTTCCCCGCCGCGACGTCCTGCGCGATGCGCTGCGCGGCGTCGGCGATCTCGGCCCGGCCACCGTAGTTGACGCAGAAGTACAGCGTCATTTTGTCGTTGTCCTTCGTCTGCTCCTGGGCGACCTGGAGCTCCTGGACGACGGACTTCCACAGCTTCGGCATGCGGCCGACCCAGCGGATCCGGATGCCCAGCTCGTCCATCTCGTCGCGCCGGCGGCGGATGACGTCGCGGTTGAAGTTCATCAGGAACTTCACCTCGTCCGGCGAGCGCTTCCAGTTCTCGGTGGAGAAGGCGTACAGCGAGAGGTTCTTGACACCCATCTCGATGCAGCCCTTGAGGACGTCCATGACGACGCCCTCGCCGACCTTGTGGCCCTCGGTGCGCGGGAGGCCCCGCTCCTTGGCCCAGCGGCCGTTGCCGTCCATCACGACCGCGACGTGCTTGGGGACCAGCTCGCCGGGGATCTTCGGCGGGGTGGCGCCGGAGGGGTGCGGCTCGGGGGTCTTGTACTCGCGCCGGCTACGACCACCGAGAATCCCGCGTACTGCCATGAGCTCTCTCGTCTCCCTGTGTCATTTCTCTACGTACCGCAGCGAGCGCAGCCCGCGCTCCAGATGCCAGTGCAGATAGGCGGACACCAGTCCGCTGCCCTCCCTGACATGACGCGCCTCGGACGCGTCCGCCGTCTCCCAGTCACCGGTGAGCAGTGCGCTCAGCAGCTCAAGGGCCTCCGCTGAGGGTACGACGCTGCCGGGTACCCGGCAGTCGCCGCATATGACGCCGCCCGCCGCGACGGAGAAGAACCGGTTCGGACCGGGCATTCCGCACTTGGCGCAGTCGTCGAAGCTGGGGGCGTAGCCGTTGACGGCGAGGGAACGCAGCAGGAACGCGTCGAGGATGAGGTTCGGCGCGTGCTCGGCGCGCGAGAGGGTGCGCAGCCCGCCCACCAGCAGCAGGTACTGCTGGACCGCGGGCTCGCCCTCGTGGTCGGTGAAGCGCTCGGCGGTCTCCAGCATCGCGGTGCCCGCGGTGTAGCGGCCGTAGTCGGAGACGATGCCGCCGCCGTACGGGGCGATCGTCTCGCCCTGGGTGCACAGCGGAAGACCGCGGCCGACGAGTTCGCTGCCGCGTGCGAAGAACTGCACGTCCACGTGGGAGAAGGGTTCGAGCCGCGCCCCGAACTTGGACTTGGTGCGCCGCACCCCGCGCGCGACGGCGCGCACCCGGCCGTGGCCGCGGGTCAGGATCGTGATGATCCGGTCGGCCTCGCCCAGCTTCTGCGTACGCAGCACGACGCCGTCGTCCCGGAACAAGCTCATGCGCCCATTGTCGCCCACCGGGACGACGGTCCGTCGGCGGTCCTCATTCCTGGTGGCTCGCGGGTACGACGAGGCCGGACTCGTAGGCGATGATCACGAGTTGCGCCCGGTCCCGGGCGCCCAGCCTGCCCATGATCCTGCTCACATGTGTCTTCGCGGTGAGCGGGCTGAGCCCCAGGGTCTCGGCGATCTCCGTGTTGTTCAGCCCGCGTGCGACGAGGCCGAGAACCTGGCGCTCGCGGTCCGAGAGACGGTCCGGGCCTCCGGTCACCGCGGTGTCGGGCGCGCGGGGAGCGCTGAGCACCCGGGCGATGAGCCGCGCGGTCGGGCCCGGGGAGAGCAGGGCCTCGCCGGCGGCCACCGTCCTGATGGCGGCGAGGAGCTCGGCGGGCCGGGTGTCCTTGACCAGGAAGCCGGACGCGCCCGCACGCAGCGCCTCCACGACGTGGTCGTCGGTGTCGTACGTCGTCAGCACGAGGACCTTGACCCCGGCGAGGTCCTCGTCGGCGGCGATGCGGCGGGTGGCCTCGATGCCGTCGAGCTCGGGCATGCGGATGTCCATGACGACGAGGTCGGCCCGCGCCGAGCGGGCCTTCTCGACCGCTTCGAGGCCGGTGCCGGCCTCGGCGACGACGGTCATGCCGGGGTCGGACCCGACGAGCATCGCGAAGGCGGCCCTGACGAGGGTCTGGTCGTCGGCGAGCAGGACCCGGATCATCGCGCGGTCTCCCCTGCGTCCGCGGTGACGGTGGCACGCTCGCCTGCGTCTGCGGTGACGGTGGCACGCTCGCCTGCGTCTGCGGTGACGGTGGCACGCTCGCCGTCGTGCGGTCCGGGCGACGAGCCGTCCCGCGGTCCGGGCAGCGGCAGCACCGCCGCGACTTCGAAGCCGCCCCCGGCAAGGGGTCCCACGGCCAGTGTGCCGCCCGAACTGCGTGCGCGTTCCCGCATCCCCACGATGCCGAATCCGGGCCCGGCGCCGCCCGTACCGGGGCTTTCCCGCCCCGCGCCGTCGTCGGTGACCGTGACCCGCAGGGCCGGACTGCCGGGGTCGGGTTCCACGACGACCCTGATCCGTACCCCCGGCCCCGCGTGCCGTACGGCGTTCGTCAGCGACTCCTGCACGATCCGGTACGTGGCGGCGCCGGTCGCCGGTGCGATCCCCTCCGCCGGATCCCGTACGGAGAGCTCCACCGTCGCTCCTGCCGCCTCGGCAGCCCGTACGAGACCGGGCAGGGCGACCAGGCCGGGCAGCGGCCCGTCGCTCTCGTGGGAGGCCGCGCGCAGGACCTGGAGGGTGGTGCGCAGTTCCGCACGGGCCTCCCGGCAGGTCCCCGCGATGTCGTCGAGGGCCCGCGCGACGGCTTCGCGGTCCAGGCGCTCCGGGTCGACGGTCAGGATGTGCGAGGCCACGGAGGTCTGCACCCCGATGACGGTGATGCTGTGGGCCAGGAGGTCGTGCAGGTCGCGTGCGATCCGCAGCCGCTCCTCGGCGACTCTGCGCCGGGCCTCCTCCTCCCTGGTGCGCTCGGCCCGCTCCGCGCGCTCCACGACGGAGGCGACGTACCGGCGGTAGAACCGCACGTCCACACCGAAGAACAGCACGGCGATGATCCAGCCGGAGATCCGCAGCAGTTCGAGCCCCTGGTGGGCGTCGATGGCCGATACGACCGAGACCATCGCGCCGATCACGACGCCGCCGGTGAGGAGGGTGCGCAGGGGACGGCCGGTCACCGCCACGGTGTAGAGCGCGATGAGGGTCTGCGGCATCGGTGCCGTGTGCGCGTAGTCCATCCCGTGGTAGGCCATGAGGACCGGGATCATCGCGAGCAGGACGACGACGGGGCTGCTGCGGCGCCACACCAGGGGCACGACACCGGCCAGGAGCAGGACCCAACCGACCGCGTCGGGGGCCCTTCCGTCGTCGGTGAAGAGACCGAGCACGACGGACAGCACACCGGCGCCCCCCGCGATGAGGGCGTCGGTGCGCAGCTTGTGCGGCGCGTCCATGGGGTCGCGGTTGACGACGGCCAGGACGCGCTCGCCACGGCGTGTGGTTCGGGTTGCGGACACGCTGCCATCCTCGGTCAGTTGCGTGGTTCCCGTCAGCGGGTCGCCGTGAGTTCCGGTGTGCGGGGGCGGTCCGCGGTCGGCCTGCGGCCGAGTGCGCCCGGCCACCACACCCGGTGTCCCAGAGCCACACTCGCCGCGGTCACCAGGTAGGTGCGTACGAGGAACGTGTCCAGGAGCACACCGACCGCGATGACGAAGCCCATCTCGACCAGGGCCGTCATCGGCATGCTCGTGAGCACGCCGAAGGTTGCCGCGAGCACCAGCCCCGCCGAGGCGATGACCCCGCCGGTCGTGCGCAGGGCGGTGAGCGCGGCTGCGGTCGGTTCGGCTCCGGAGAGACATTCCTCCCGCATCCGGTGCAGGAGGAAGATCCCGTAGTCGACGCCGAGCGCCACCAGGAAGACGAAGGACAGCAGGGGAAGTCCGGGGTCGGTGCCCTGGAGGCCGAGGAGCGGCTCGAAGACGAGTCCCGCGATGCCGAGCGAGGCTCCCCAGACCGCGACGACGGCGGCGATGAGCAGCAGCGGGGCGACGAGGCTCCGGAGCAGCACGACCAGGATGAGCAGGACGGAGAGGATGACGAGCGGCACGACGATCTTCAGGTCGCGGGCGCTGGTCTTCTCCAGGTCCATCTGCTGTGCGCTGGGCCCGCCCACGTGGCTGCCGTCCAGACCGCCGCGCAGGGCCTTGATGGTGGCCTGCTCCCCCGCCGATTCGGGCGGGTCCTGGGCCGTGACGGACAGATCCGTCCAGCCGCCGCCGCTGCGGCCGCGCTCGGCCGACGCGACGCCTTCGGTCGTACGGGCTTCCGCAAGGGTTGCGTCCGCCCGGCCGGTGGGGGTGATGACGGTGATCGGCTGGGTGGAGAACTCGGGATAGGCGGTGGAGAGGGTCTCCATCGCGGTGATCGACTCGGGCCTGCTGGTGAAGGAGTCCTCCTGTTTGAGGTCGCCCGGCATGCTGAACACACCGAGCGCGAGTGCGCCGAGCAGTACTCCTCCGGAGACGAGCACGGCGACCGGCCTGCGTCCGGCGGAGCTGCCCATGGCGGCGAAGACCGACCGGCGCTTCCTGGGGGTGCTGCCGTACGCGGGAACGAGCGGCCAGAAGACGCGGCGGCCCAGGAGCACGAGGAGCGCCGGCAGCAGGGTCATCATGGCGAAGAGGGCGCACAGCACCCCGACGGCCGCGATGGGTCCCATGCCCCGGCTGCTGTTGAGGTCTGCGGCGAGGAGGCACAGCAGGCCGGCCGCGACGGTGCCCGAGGAGGCGACGACAGCGGGCCCGCAGCCGCGCACAGCGGCGGCCATGGCGTCGCGGGGCCGTGCCCAGCGGCCCAGTTCCTCGCGGTAGCGGGCCACGAGCAGCAGGGCGTAGTCGGTTCCCGCGCCGAAGACCAGGATGTTCATGACACCCGAGCTCTGGCCGCTGACGGTGACGCCGAAGCCCTGGTTGAGCCCGTACACCACTGCCATCGACAGGAAGTCGGCGAGCCCGGCGACGACCAGGGGCACCAGCCAGAGGAACGGGCTGCGGTAGATCAGGATCAGCAGGATCGCGACGACGGCGACGGTCGTGTAGAGCAGCGGACCGCCCAGGGACGTGTAGACCTCCTGGGCGTCGGTGAGCAACGCCCCGGGGCCGCCGACCTCGACGCTCAGCCCGCCGCTCCCCTCGGCGACCCCGCGCACCTCGCCGACGAACGCGGCCCTGGCTTCCTCGTCCTGGCCGGGCTCGGTTGAGGAGACCGGGAACATCAGGGTCGAACCGTCCTTGGACCCGATGCCCCGGGGGGTGCCGGAGAGTGTGTGGCTCCGCGCGATCTCGGAGGTCTGTTCACCGGCCGCGGCCCGGTCGGCCGGAGTCAGTCCGCCGTCCCGGTGGTAGACGAGGACGAGGTCGGTCGATTCGCCGCCGGGCAGCGTGTCCTGGATCTTCGCGACCTGGGTGGAGTCCGCACCCGCCGGCAGATAGTCGACGGCGCGGTCACGCTGTACGTCCCCGAGCTTGCCGGCGAACGGCCCCACGACGGCGATCAGCGCGACCCAGAGGGCGACGATCAGCCAGGGCAGCGCCTGTCGCAGCCGTGATCTCGGCTCCGGCTGTGGTCGCGCGCCGCTCATTTCCGTTTCGGCCCCCATGACGTGGGCCCTCCCCTCCTGGACGGTGTCGGTCCAGTCCAGACTCCCGTCCGGGGAAAGCCGATTCGTCGCACGCGGGAGGGACATCGCCTCTACTGCCGGGGGTGACACACGGCCCCCGGTACTCCCTGGGGAGTACCGGGGGCCGTGAGGGCGTACGCGCGGCTCCGGGGCCTACGAAGGCGTGCGCGCGGCTGCCGCGAGCAGTTCGGCGGTGTCGCCGGGGCAGAGCTGGAGCGCGCCGCCCACCGTCGTCAGCACCTCGCGTTCGGCCGGGCTGTACGGGCCGTCGGCGAGCGCGATCCTGGCGCCCTGCAACAGGACCGTCTCGCGTCCGGCCACCGCCAGATGCGGGGCGAGCGGCTTCAGCACCTCGTGCAGTTCGATGGCGAGGGCGGCGCCGCAGGCCTCGGCCGCGGGGCCGGTGCTGTCGCCGTGCCCCGCGTCCGCCGCGAGCACCTCGACGATGGTGAAGAGCTGTTCCTGGGTGCAGTCGTCGAGTCCGGCGTCGCGGACGGTGGCCGCCGCGGCCTCCAGGACCGTACGGGAGGTGGTTCCGCCCGCGGCGAGCACGGCGAGCGTGACGGTGTGCACGGCTTCGCGGAGCATGGCGGAGAACCGGGTGGTGGTGGGGTGTTCGAGGGTGTCGGTCGGGAAGTGGGCCCGGCAGGCGGCGCATTCGATCACGGGGCCGGTGCCGCCGCGCCGCAGCAGCGGCAGGCCGAGCACGGTGAAGCGGTTGCGTCCGGTCAGACGCCGGTAGTTGCGGTCGCCTCCGCAGCCGGGGCAGAAGAACTCGCCGTCGCCCGTGGTGTCCCATGCGGTGCGGATGCCGCAGATACGCAGTCTTATGGCGCGTTGTCCTTTGGCTGACCGCACGTCGCACACCTCCGAAACGCTCCGGCAACATTGCCGCATTGGACGTGATGTTAGCCACATGCGTGATGTGGCGTCAGTATCCCGGATGTCACAACACCCGGAGATGGCCGAACCCCGCCCACCCTCGGCGGGTGGGCGGGGCTCCTGAACCGGATGGATCCGCGACTTCTCGGACGTATCTCCGAAGGGTCGGCGGAGCCGTCAGCGCGTCGCGCGGTTGACCGCGGAGACGACCGCCTTGAGCGAGGCGCGCGTGGTGTTGGCGTCGATACCGATGCCCCACAGCACCTTGCCGTCGATCGCGCACTCGATGTAGGAGGCCGCCTGGGCGCTCGCGCCCTCGCTCATCGTGTGCTCGGTGTAGTCCAGCAGACGCGCGTCGATGCCGATGGCCTGCAGCGCTTCGAAGAACGCGGAGATCGGACCGTTGCCCGTGCCGGTCAGCACGGTGTCCGAACCGTCGACGGTCGCCTGGACGGTGAGCGTGTCCTTGCCGTCCGTGTCGGTCGTCGTCTGGCCGGAGCGGATCTGTACGCGGCCCCACGCGTTGTCCGGGTTGGGCAGGTACTCGTCCTGGAACGTCGACCAGATCTGGTTCGGTGTGACCTCGCCGCCCTCGGCGTCGGTCTTGGCCTGAATGATCCGGGAGAACTCGATCTGCATCCGGCGCGGCAGGTCCAGCTTGTGGTCGTTCTTCAGGACGTAGGCGATTCCGCCCTTCCCGGACTGCGAGTTGACCCGGATGACGGCCTCGTACGAGCGGCCGACGTCCTTCGGGTCGATCGGCAGGTACGGCACGGCCCACTCGAGGTCGTCGACGGTCACTCCCTTGCCCCGGGCGGCCGCTTCGGCCTCCATGGCGTCGAAGCCCTTCTTGATGGCGTCCTGGTGGGAGCCGGAGAAGGCGGTGTAGACCAGGTCGCCCGCGTAGGGGTGGCGCGGGTGGACCTCCATCTGGTTGCAGTACTCGGACGTGCGGCGGATCTCGTCGATCTGCGAGAAGTCGATCTGCGGGTCGACACCCTGGGAGAACAGGTTCATGCCCAGCGTGACCAGGTCGACGTTCCCGGTGCGCTCGCCCTGGCCGAACAGGCAGCCCTCGATGCGGTCGGCGCCCGCCATGATCGCCAGTTCGGCGGCGGCGACGGCGGTGCCGCGGTCGTTGTGCGGGTGGACCGACAGGCAGACGTGCTCGCGGCGGCTCAGGTTCCGGGACATCCACTCGAACCGGTCCGCGTGCGTGGACGGCGTCGAACGCTCCACGGTGGCGGGCAGGTTCAGGATGATCTCGCGGCCCTCCTCCGGCTGCCAGACGTCACAGACGGCTTCGCAGACCTCCAGGGCGAAGTCCAGCTCGGTGTCGGTGAAGATCTCCGGGCTGTACTGGTAGCCGAAGATCGTCTCGTCGCCCAGGATCTTGTCCGCGTACTCCATGACCAGCCGGGTGCCGTCCACGGCGATCTGCTTGACCTGCTCCTTCGAACCGCGGAAGACCACGCGGCGGAAGGTGGGCGCGGTGGCGTTGTACAGGTGGACGGTGGCGCGGCGGGCGCCGACCAGCGACTCGACGGTCCGCTCGATCAGTTCCTCGCGGGCCTGCGTCAGGACGGAGATCGTCACGTCCTCGGGGATCGCGCCCTCTTCGATGATGGAGCGCACGAACGCGAAGTCGGTCTCGCCGGAGGACGGGAAGCCGACCTCGATCTCCTTGTAGCCCATGCGGACGAGCAGGTCGAACATCTCGCGCTTGCGGGCCGGGGACATCGGGTCGATCAGTGCCTGGTTGCCGTCGCGCAGATCGGTGGACAGCCAGCGGGGCGCCCGGGTGATGCGGTTGTCCGGCCACGTACGGTCGGAGATGTCCACCGCCTCGTACCCGCGGTACTTGTGAACGGGCATCCCGGACGGCTTCTGGAGCTGCGTCGCGTTGGTGACCGGAGTGGGCCCGTTGACGGGGGCGGCCGCGTCGTCGGCGTTCACGGACACAGCGGCGTTCGCAGCGGGATTTACGGCAGTCATGGCGTAGGGCTCCTAGGAGGTCCAGCAGGGGCGGCCGACTGTGTCGCTGCAACAGCGAACTCCGCGGGGAGGGAGCCGGCCTACGACTACAGGCCCTCGCCGCGGCAGCTAAGAAGGAGCAGCCCGAAACGCATGATGCGGCAAGACTAACCGAGAGGCGCCTGATGCGTGGGTCCGTATCAGTATGCGGGATCGGATCACCGTGTGGGCAAAACGGTGACTCATCACTCCATTTCGTCAATCACCATCGCAACCAGTGACAGTGCGATCACGGAATGCCACAGTCATTTGCATGCAGCCTCGACCGAACGACGGGTTCCACCCCGTCTTCTGCACCATCGTGCCGCCCCATGTCCTCGACAAGCTCTCCCAGGCCGACGACCCGCGCCTGGCCGACCCTGCCCGCCGCACCCTGGAGGCCGACGGGGCCCGGCGCGACCGCCGCCGGACGACCGCGCTGGCCTACTCACCCGAGGTTCCGAGCACCTCGGCCCCGGTCCCCTCCAAGCCCCACCGGACCCTGTACGACTGCCGCCACGGCACGGACCTGCCGGGTCACAAGGTCCGTGACGAGGGCGACGAAGCCACCCAGGACGCCAGCGTCAACCGTGCGTACGCGGGACTCGGCGCCACCTTCGAGCTCCTGCTCACGGCGTACGGCCGCAGTTCGATCGACGGCAAGGGGCTGCCCCTGATCGGCTCCGTGCACTACGACGAGAAGTACAACAACGCGTTCTTCGACGGCGAGCAGATGGTCTTCGGCGATGGGGACGGCGAGATCTTCCTCGACTTCACGGTCGCCATCGACGTGATCGCCCACGAGCTGGCGCACGGTCTGACCCAGTACACGGCCAACCTGGAGTACCAGGGCCAGTCGGGCGCGCTCAACGAATCGGTGTCGGACGTGTTCGGCTCCCTGGTCAAGCAGTACTCGCTCGGCCAGAGCGCCGAACAGGGTGACTGGCTCATCGGCGCGGGCCTGCTCGCGCCCCGTGTCAGCGGGGTCGCGCTGCGCTCGATGAAGGCTCCGGGCACGGCGTACGACGACGATGTCCTCGGTAAGGACCCGCAGCCCGCGTCGATGGACGACTACATCGAGACGGACGAGGACAACGGCGGGGTGCATCTCAACTCCGGCATCCCGAACCGCGCGTTCTACCTGCTGGCCACCGCGCTCGGCGGCAACGCGTGGGAACGGGCCGGCCAGATCTGGTTCGACGTACTGACCGGGGGCGTTCTCGCCCAGGACGCGGAGTTCGCGGACTTCGCCCGGCTGACGGTCGCCGCGGCACGGAGCCGCTTCGGGGAGGGCGACGAGGCGGAGGCGGTGCTCAAGGCGTGGTCGGAGGTCGGCGTGCCGACCAGATGAGCGGGTAGGAGCCGGCAGGTACGAGCGGGGCCGTCCGGGCGGATCAGACAGGAGCCGGTGCGCAATGCGGATTCAGGTGAGCCGGACCGGCGGGTTCGCCGGCATCGCACGCCGGGGCGAGGTCGACACCTCGGGGCGGCCCGACGCAGCGGAGTGGGAGACCCTCGCCGAGGCCGCACTCGCCGCGGGCCGGGACGGTCCGCCCGCGGGCGTGCCGGACGGCTTCCGCTACCGGATCACGGTCGGCGACCGGACCGTCCACTGCGCGGACCCCCGCCTGACCGAGGAGCAGCGCACGCTGATCGCGCGGATCCTCCAGGAGGGCGCGTAGCCGGGCGGCCAGGAGGGTGCGCAGGCCGGCGCGGCCAGGAGGGCGCCCTTCCGGGCGGCCCGCCCGCCCGCGCCGGTGCCGCTCAGAAACCCAGCTTGCGCAGCTGCTTGGGATCCCGCTGCCAGTCCTTGGCGACCTTCACATGCAGGTCCAGGAAGACCGGCGTGCCCAGCAGTGCCTCGATGTGCTTGCGCGACTTCGTGCCGACGTCCTTCAGCCGCTGCCCCTTGGGGCCGATGATGATGCCCTTCTGGCTGGGGCGCTCGATGTAGACGTTCGCGTGGATGTCGAGCAGCGGCTTGTCCGCGGGGCGGTCCTCGCGGGGCAGCATCTCCTCGACGACGACCGCGATGGAGTGCGGCAGCTCGTCCCGGACGCCTTCGAGCGCGGCCTCCCGGATCAGCTCCGCGACCATGACCATCTCGGGCTCGTCGGTGAGGTCGCCCTCCGGGTAGAGCGGGGGGCTCTCGGGGAGCAGCGGGGCGATCAGGTCGGCCAGCAGGCCGACCTGCTGGTCCTTGACCGCGGAGACCGGGATGATCTCCGCCCACTCGAAGCCGAGCTCCTCCCCGACGCGGGAGACGGCCAGGAGCTGCTCGGCGAGCGCCTTGGAGTCGACCAGGTCGGTCTTGGTGATGATCGCGATCTTCGGGGTCTTCTTGATCCCGGCGAGTTCCTTGATGATGAACTTGTCGCCGGGGCCGAGCTTCTGGTCGGCGGGCAGACAGAAGCCGATGACGTCGACCTCGGCCCAGGTGGTCCGTACGACGTCGTTCAGCCGCTCCCCGAGCAGTGTGCGCGGCTTGTGGAGACCCGGCGTGTCCACCAGGATCAGCTGCGCGTCGGCACGGTGCACGATGCCTCGCACCGTGTGCCGGGTGGTCTGGGGGCGGTTGGACGTGATCGCCACCTTCTGACCGACCAGAGCGTTTGTGAGGGTGGACTTGCCCGCGTTGGGGCGGCCCACGAAGCAGGCGAAGCCGGCCCGGTGGGGGGCGTTGTTCTCAGCCTGCTGCGCAGCAGCTTCTGTGTTCGGTCGAGCGCTCATGGCGCCCATTCTCCCCGATCCCGGCGGCGGCGTTGCACAGCAGGGCGCATCCGTCCCTGTTCAGCCCGCGGCGACGGTGGTCCGCAGCGTGCCGTCCGGCCCGGCGAGCAGCACGGGCGTGTCGGGTCCGCCCAGGTCACGGACGGCGGCCCGGTCCTCGGCCGAGGGGGCCTCGGCCTGGGAGACGACCGCGGCGGCCTCCAGGGAGGTCGCCCCGCCGGCCACTGCCATCGCGACGGCGGTCTGCAGCGCGCTGAGCTTCAGCGAGTCCAGGGCGACGGTGCCCGCGGCGTACGTACGTCCCGTCTCGTCCCGTACCGCGGCGCCCTCCGGCACTCCGTTGCGGGCGCGGACGCTGCGGGCCAGCGTGACGATCTTGCGGTCCTCGGGTCCGAGGTCGGTGCTGTCGGTCATGTGCTGAGCATACGAAGCGGGAGGGGACCCGCCCCGCAACGGGGTCCGGTCATCCGGGCACGGGGTACATCGAGCCTCGCCGTCCCTCGGGCGAGGCCAGCCACTGGAGCTTGGCCTCCGTACCCGAGTCGGGCAGCGGGGTGTGCAGCACGATCACCAGGTCCGGGCGGGCCGGGACCCGCAGCTGGGTGGACTCCACACTGAGTGTGCCGACGAGCGGATGCTGCAGCTCCTTGCGGACCTGGCCGCCGGGGGCGACGTCGCGCTGGTCCCAGAGCGCGGCGAACTCGGTGCTGAGCCTCCTCGCCTCGGCGACGACGGCACGGAACCCCTCGTCCTCGGGGTGGTCCGAGCAGGCGGCCCGGAACTGCGCGACGACCTGGGACGCGATCATCTCCCACTGCGTCGACCTGGCCCGGTACACCGGGTCGGTGAAGAAGGCGATCATGCAGTTCTGCACGATGCCGGGACGCATGCCGAGCACCGCCGACGCCGCGTCGTTGTAGAGCACGGTGTTCCAGTACCGGTCCATGATGTGGGCCGGGAAGGGCATCCAGGCGTCGATGAGCCGGGTGAGGCCCGCGCACATGTCGCGGTCGGCCGGATCGACCTCGGGCGCGGGCGGGTTGAGGCCTGCCAGGACGTAGAGGTGGCGTCGTTCCGCGCTGTTGAGCCGCAGCACCCGGGCCACGGAGTCCAGGACCTGGGGCGACACGGTGATGTCGCGGCCCTGCTCCAGCCACTGGTACCAGGAGACGCCGACGCCCGCGAGGACGGCGACCTCCTCGCGGCGCAGCCCCGGGGTACGTCTGCGGGCCCCGCCGTCCGGAAGTCCGGCCTCGGCCGGGGTGACCCTGGCCCTGCGGCTCATGAGGAACTCCCGCAGTTCGGCGAGGCGGTGCGCCTTGTCGTCGGCGATACCGCGGGCCGTGGTGCTTTTCCGGGCCGGTGAGGCCACGTACTCCCCCTGGTGTCCGTGTCCGTGCGCGCGCCTGCCTGGTGGTGCGGCCAACAGGATAAGTTCCCGCTCCCCACGGATATTCCTGCGGATCCAGGCTGTCGCACATGGCGATCGAAACCCCAACCACCGCACCCGTCGGCACCGCTGACCCCGTGAACCCCGCACCGGCCCGGCTCTCGGGCCGGGCCCGTCTCGTGCTCTTCGTGCTGTGCGCCGCCCAGTTCATGGTGGCGCTCGACTTCTCCGTACTGAATGTGGCGCTGCCCGTCCTCGGCAGGGATCTGGGGCTCAGCACGTCGGGGCTCCAGTGGGCCGTCACGGCGTTCGCCCTGCCGTCCGGGGGCTTCCTGCTGCTCTTCGGCCGGATCGCCGATCTCTACGGCAGGCGCAGGCTGTTCCTCACCGGCCTCACCCTGTTCGGGGCGTCCTCCCTGCTGGCGACGCTGGCTTGGGACCCCGCGTCCTTCCTCGCGGGACGGGCGCTGCAAGGGCTCGGCGCGGCCGTGATCGTGCCGACCGGGATGTCGCTGCTGACGACGACGTTCCCGGAGGGTCCTCTGCGGGACCGGGCCCTGGGCATCAGCGGCACACTGCTCTCGCTGGGCTTCACCGTCGGCATGGTGGCGGGCGGTGTGCTCACCGACACGCTCGGCTGGCGCTCCACGATGGGGCTCCTGGCCCTCGCCTCGGTGATCGTGCTCGTCCTGGCACCGAAGGTGCTCGCCGAGTCGCGTACGCCGGACCGGCCGAAGCTGGACGTGCCGGGTGCCGTGACAGTCACCGGCGGTCTGCTCGCGCTGATCTACTCGCTGTCGACGGCCGCCCAGCGCGGCTTCGGCGATGCGGACGTCCTCGTCACCCTCGTCGTGGGGGTGGCTCTCCTGGCGGCCTTCGGGATCGTCGAGTCCCGTTCGGCGGCCCCCCTGGTCTCCCTTCCCATGCTGCGCCGCCGCACGGTGGCGTTCGGCAACCTGGGTGGTCTGGCGACCTTCTCGATGATGAGCACCGTCGTCTTCGTCCTGACCCTGTACCTCCAGGAGGTGCTGGGGCTCTCCGCCTTCGGGACGGGGCTGGTCTTCGGCGTGCAGGGCATCGCCTCGGTGGCGGCGGGGATGTGCGCGTCGAGGGTCATCGGCCGCTTCGGCGCCCGCCCGACCCTGGTCGTGTCCCTGCTCGGCCAGGGCCTGTTCATCGGGGCGCTGCTCGGTCTCGGCGAGGACTCGGGTGTCCTGCTCGCGACGGTGGCCGTCTCGCTGGCCAGCATGTTCCACCTGGGAGCGATCATCTCGTACGGGGTGACGGTGACGTCCGGTGTCCCGGACGGGGAGCAGGGCCTGGCGACCGGTCTGGTCACCACGACCCAGCAGGTGGGCATCACGGTCGGCATCCCGCTGCTGGGCGTGCTCGCCACGACGCAGGGCACGCTGTTCGACGGCGTGCGGCTGGTGGTGGCTGCCGCCGCGGTGATCCTGGTGGCGGCGGGTGTGGCGGCGGGCGCGGGTCTGCGGCGGGCGGGCTGAGCGCCGCCCTACGGCCGGTCCAGCTTCAGGCGTTCCGCCTTGGGGAGACCGGCCACCACCAGGTCGTAACTGTCCTCGATCAGCTCCCGGACCGTCCGGCCCGGGAGCCCGGAGACCGTGACCGTGTTCCAGTGCCGCTTGTTCATGTGCCAGCCGGGCACGATCGCGGTGTGCTTCTCCCGGAGGCGTACGGCGTCGTCCGGGTCGCACTTGAGGTTGACCGTCAGCGGCCGGGCGTCCAGCGCGCTGAGGGCGAACACCTTCCCGAGGACCTTGAAGACCGAGGTCTCGGGGCCGAAGGGAAACTCCTCGGCACTCGCGTTGAACTCCAGGCAGAACGCCCGCAACTCCTGGGGAGTCATTCCGATTCCGTTCCCTCCGGTTCCACCAGCACGGTGACGATCTTGTTCCGGCGGCCGGCAGGGGACTCCGCGGTGAGCCGGAGCCTGCGGCCGTCGGGGAGGTCGACCAGCGAGGAGGCCCCGGCGATGGGAACCCGTCCGAGCGCCTTCGCCAGCAGACCGCCGACGGTCTCCACGTCCTCGTCGTCGAACGCGTCGAGGCCGAACAGGTCCCCGAGGTCGCCGATGTCGAGCCGGGCGGTCACCCGGAAGCAGCCGTTCTCCAGCTCCTGGACCGGCGGGAGTTCACGGTCGTACTCGTCGGTGATCTCGCCGACGATCTCCTCGAGGATGTCCTCGATGGTGACGATGCCCGCCGTGCCGCCGTACTCGTCGATGACGACCGCGACGTGGCTGCGGTCCTGCTGCATCTCGCGCAGCAGGTCACCGGCGTTCTTCGTGTCGGGTACGAACGCGGCGGGGCGCATCGCCGTGGAGACCAGGTCGGACTCCGCTTCCCGGTTGACGTGCGTCTTGCGGACCAGGTCCTTGAGGTAGACGACGCCGACGATGTCGTCCTCGTTCTCGCCGGTGACCGGGATCCGCGAGAAGCCGGAGCGCAGGGCGAGCGTCAGCGCCTGGCGGACCGTCTTGTAGCGCTCTATGCAGACCAGGTCGGTGCGGGGCACCATCACCTCGCGTACGAGGGTGTCGCCCAGCTCGAAGACCGAGTGCACCATGCGGCGTTCCTCGTCCTCGATGAGCGACTCCTGCTCGGCCAGGTCGACCATGGCGCGCAGTTCGGCCTCACTGGCGAAGGGGCCCTTGCGGAAGCCCTTGCCCGGGGTCAGCGCGTTGCCGATGAGGATCAGCAGCTGCGGGACCGGGCCCATGATCCTGGCCAGCGGCAGCAGGACGTACGCCGCCGCCGTGGCCGTGTTCAGCGGGTGCTGGCGGCCGATGGTGCGCGGCGAGACCCCGATGGCGACGTAACTGACGAGGACCATCACGCCCATGGCGACGGCCAGCGCCTCCCAGGTCTCCGGGAACTCGCTCAGGCAGGCGTACGTGACGAGTACGCCTGCCGACATCTCGCAGGCGACCCGCACGAGCAGCGCCACGTTGAGGTAGCGGGTGGGGTCGGCGGCGACCTGCGACAGCTTGTCGCTGCCGCGCCGGCCGGCCCGGACGGCGCCCGCTGCGCGGAAGCTCGACGTCCGGGCGATCCCGGCCTCGGCGCAGGCCGCCAGCCAGCCGACGACGAGCAGCAGGACGACGCCCGTGACGAGAGGGACGCTCACGAGACGGTGGGGGCGGGCGACGGCCCGGTCAGCCCGCGCTCACCGCGCCAGCCGTCGACGATCGCCGCCTGCAGGCCGAACATCTCGGCCTTCTCGTTCGGCTCCTCGTGGTCGTAACCGAGGAGGTGCAGCACTCCGTGGACGGTGAGGAGCTGCAGTTCCTCGTCCATGGAGTGCCCGGTGTCCGCCTCTTCGCCCTGCTTCTTCGCGACCTCGGGGCAGAGCACGATGTCACCGAGGAGCCCCTGCGGGGGCTCCTCGTCGTCCTTGGCCGGCGGACGGAGCTCGTCCATCGGGAAGGACATGACATCCGTCGGTCCCGGGAGGTCCATCCACTGGATATGGAGCTGCTCCATGGCCGCGGTGTCGACCACGATCACCGAGAGTTCGGACAGCGGGTGGATCCGCATCCGGGCGAGCGCGTAGCGGGCGATGTCGAGGATCGCCTGCTCGTCGACCTCGGTTCCGGACTCGTTGTTGACGTCGATCGACATGGTGCGGTGCGACTACTTCCCGTTGCGGCCGTCTCGGCCCTCTGCGTTGTCGTACTTCTCGTACGCGTCGACGATACGGCCGACCAGCTTGTGCCGGACGACATCCTGGGACGTGAGCCGGGAGAAGTGCACGTCCGGGACACCTTCCAGGATCTCCTGCACCTGGCGCAGACCGCTCTTCGTCCCGGTCGGGAGGTCGACCTGGGTGACGTCACCGGTGACGACGATCTTCGAGTCGAAGCCGAGCCGGGTCAGGAACATCTTCATCTGCTCGGCGCTGGTGTTCTGCGCCTCGTCCAGGATGATGAAAGCATCGTTCAACGTCCGGCCGCGCATGTACGCCAGTGGCGCCACCTCGATCGTGCCCGCCGCCATCAGCCGCGGGATCGAGTCGGGGTCGAGCATGTCGTGCAGCGCGTCGTACAGCGGGCGCAGATACGGGTCGATCTTGTCGAACAGCGTGCCGGGCAGGAAGCCGAGCCGCTCCCCCGCCTCGACGGCCGGCCTGGTCAGGATGATCCGGCTGACCTGCTTGGACTGCAGGGCCTGGACCGCCTTGGCCATCGCGAGATAGGTCTTGCCGGTGCCTGCCGGGCCGATACCGAAAACGATGGTGTGCTTGTCGATGGCGTCGACGTAGCGCTTCTGGTTGAGCGTCTTGGGGCGGATCGTGCGGCCACGGCTGGAGAGGATGTTCTGGGTGAGCACCTCGGCGGGGGTCTCCACGCCGTCCCCGTTGCCGTTCCCGCTCGCCCTGAGCATGGCGATCGAGCGTTCCACAGCGTCCTCCGTCATCGGCAGTCCGGTGCGGAGCACCAGCACCATCTCGTCGAACAGGCGCTGGATCAGGGCGACGTCCGCCGCGCTTCCAGTCGCGCTTATCTCATTGCCCCGGACATGGATGTCGGCAGCCGGGAACGCCGTTTCGATCACGCGCAGCAGCGAGTCACCCGATCCCAGGAGCATCACCATGGGGTGTGCGGCCGGAATCCTGATCTGGGCACGCGCCTGCGGCTGTGTAGGTGACTGAGTCATGGGCCGGCCCTCGGGCCTGCACATACCTCCCGTTGCAGGGCAGTCGCTGCTCGACTGCCTCTGGAGTACCAGCGTACGACTCCGTACTGACAACACCGAGAGGTTTTACCGCGCGATCATCGGGCCTTCACTGCCGGAAGCCGATGGTCGGGACGGCCCGGCGCAGCGGCCACGCCCGGCTGGCGGCGGGCAGCAGCTCCTGGAGGAACGCGTACCGCTCCAGGGCCGCCGGGTCCTGGTCGGCGCAGGCGCGCACCTGCTGCCACCATGCGGCGATCTCCGCCCAGCCGGGTGCGGACAGTGATCCGCCGAACTCCTGCACCGAGAGGGCGGCGGTCAGTCCGGCGAAGGCGAGGCGGTCGGCGAGCGGCCAGCCGGCCAGGGTGCCGGTGACGAACCCGGCGACGAACACATCGCCCGCCCCGGTGGGGTCCAATGCCTCCACCTCGATGGCGGGCACCTCCGCTGCGGTGCCGGTCGCCCGGTCCACCGCGTACGCGCCTTCCGCACCCAGGGTGACCACGGCGAGGGGTACCCGCTCGGTCAGGGCGTGTGCGGCGGCGCGCGGGCAGTCGGTGCGGGTGTAGCGCATGGCCTCCTCGGCGTTGGGCAGGAAGGCCAGGCAGTGCCGCAGGTCGGGGAGGGCGTCCAGGTCCCAGCGGCCGGTCTCGTCCCAGCCGACGTCGGCGAAGACCAGAGCGCCGCTACGGGCCGCCCCGGCCACCCACGGCTCGCTGCGGCCGGGGGTGAGCGAGGCGATGGCCGCGCGGGCGCGGGGCGGGCAGTGCGGGAACGTCCGGCCGGGTACGGGGGTGTCGGGGGCCGGCGCCTCGTGGCCGTGGGAGACCATCGTGCGCTCGCCCTCGTACGCCATGGAGACGGTGACCGGTGAGTGCCAGCCGGGTACCGTGCGCGACATCGCCAGGTCGATGTGTTCACCCTGTTCGAGGGCGTCCCAGCAGTACTCCCCGTAGTGGTCGTCGCCGAACGCGGCGGCCAGCGAGGTGCGCAGTCCGAGTCTGGCGAGCGCGGTGGCCATGTTGGCGACGCCGCCGGGGCTGGAGCCCATCCCCCTGGCCCAGGACTCGGTGCCGCGCACCGGTGCGCTGTCCAGGCCGGTGAAGATGATGTCCAGGAAGACCGTGCCCGTCAGGAAGACGTCGCAGGGCGGGTCCTGCGGGGCGCGCAGCCCGAGCAGCGGGTCGATGCCTGTATTTGCTGTGCTCACCGTGCGCTCCCCGGCCGTGGCAGATCTGGACAGTGCGAGATCCGGCCAGTTTGCCCGATCCGCTCCCCCCGTCCGGGAGTCCGCGCCGTCTCGCATTCACCGACCCTGACCTGCATAAACATGCGCTAGTACCCGGTCATTTAGTGAATAAACTCGAAAGTGACCTACATCACATCGTGACGGCTTTCCGTCCGCTGTGCGTGCTTGATACAAATTGGCCCGCGAGCACCGTTCACGACAGTTGGCGACGAGTCTCGCATCTCCCGCTTTTCCTTGCTTTACCCTCCCCTGCGCACTCCCCGCATTGCCCTCCCCTGCCTTCTTCTGCCTCTTCTGGCATGTCTTCAGGAACGCCCATGTCCTCGCGCCCTCGCGCCGCGTGGCCCCTGGTCGCCGTGTTCACCGCCGGTTACCTCGCCGCCTATCTGCTCCCCACCATCGTCGGCCGCCTCAGCGCCTATCTGGGGCTGAGCTCCGCCCAGGCCGGACTGGTCGGCAGCGCCCTCCTCCTGAGCTCGGCCTCCGCCGGTTTCACCCTCGCGGGTCGCGTCGACAGATACGGGGCACGGAGACCGGCGCGCATCGGGCTCGTGCTGGCCGCGCTGGGCTACGGCTGCGCGGCTCTGACGGGCTCCGTGCCGCTGGTGGTCGCGGGCGTCGTCGTCGGCGGCTTCGGATCCGGCGCGGCGACCGCGGTCGCGGCGTCCGGAATCGCCGCCCAGCACGATCCGCACCGGACCTCGTCCCTGGGGCTGCTCAGTGTCTCGGCGACAGCCGGGGCGCTCTACCTGACGATCCCTCACCTCGGCGGCGGGCACCGGCTCCCCTTCGCCGCGATCGCCCTCGTCGCGCTCCTCGTCTGGCCCGCCACATCCAGGCTGGGCGGCTCCGTCCCCGCGGCCGGCGGCGCTCCGGTCTCCGGCAGGCTGCCGCACCGGCGGTCGGGGCTGGTGCTCGCGGGCGGAATGCTCGTCTGGTCCATGGCGCAGAACGCGCTGTGGGGCGTGAGCAGCCGGATCGGTGTCGTCCAGGTCGGACTCTCGGAGGTGACCGTCGGCGCGGTGTTCGCCGCCGCGCTGGGGGCCGGGCTGCTCGGTGTCATGGGTGCCGGGATGCTGGGTGCCCGGCTCGGCCGCGCCGTGCCGATCGGCCTCGGGACGATGATCATCGCTGTGAGCATCGTGCTCAGCTCGTCGGCGGAGGACCTCGGGTCCTTCGCGACCGGCGAGATCCTTTGGAACACCTTCTACCCGGTGGTCCTGTCGTATCTGATCGGTCTGGCCGCCTCGCTCGATGTGCGCGGCCGCTGGGCGGTCCTCGCCGGCTCGGCGTCGTCCGTCGGTGTGGCCTGCGGGCCCGTCCTCGGCAGTGTGCTGTCCGAGCAGGCCGGCTACGCGGCGATGGGCCTCGTCCTGGGGGCGGCCACGCTGCTGGTCGCGGCCCCCGTCACCGCTGTCGCCCTGCACACCGGCGGGCGCCCGCTGGTGCCGGGTTCGGTCCGGCGCAGGGGCGGTGCCCCGGCCGCGCTCCTCGCCGCGACGACCGGAAGCCTGTCCGGCGCGGTGCCGAAGCTGGGCGCCCCGGAGCAGGCCGTCACGGAGATCAGCGTTCCCGCGCTGCGCCGGAGGCGGCTGGTCAGGAGCGCGTTCCGGACGGCCGGCCCCGCGGGCGGGTCCGGTCAGTCGAACGCGTACGCCTCGACCTCGCAGAGGTAGCGCGCCCTGCGCTCCTCGTCGTGGTCGAGGAAGGCCGCCTCGAAGGAGTTGCGGGCCAGGGTGCGCAGCTGCTCGCGGTCCAGGCCGAGCGCCTCGTGGACGGCGTGGAAGGTGTCTCCGACGTATCCGCCGAAGTAGGCGGGGTCGTCGGAGTTCACCGTGCAGAGCAGCCCGGCGGACATCATGGCCGGCAGCGGGTGCTCCTCCAGGGTGTCGACGGCGCGCAGCCTGACGTTGGACAGCGGGCAGAGCGTGAGCGGAATCCGCTCGGAGACCAGCCGGTCCACCAGCTCCGGGTCCTCCATGCAGCGCAGCCCGTGGTCGATGCGCTCGACGCCCAGGACGTCCAGGGCCTCGCGGATGTACTCCGGCGGGCCCTCCTCCCCGGCGTGGGCGACCTTGCGCAGGCCGAGGGCCGTGGCCGCCGCGTACACCTCGCGGAACTTCGCGGGCGGGTGGCCGGCCTCCGCGGAGTCGAGTCCGACGGCGGTGATGCGGTGGAGGTACGGCTTCGCGGCCTCCAGCGTCTCCAGAGCCGATTCGGCGGTCAGGTCGCGCAGGAAGCACATGATCAGCTGGGTGGAGACGCCGTGCGTCTCCTCGCTGCGCTCCAGCGCCCTGCCGAGCCCTTCGATGACGGTGCCGATCGGGACACCCCGGCCGGTGTGGGCCTGCGGGTCGAAGAAGATCTCCGCGTGGCGGACACCCTGGGCGGCGGCGCGGGCGAGGTAGGCGTCGGCCAGTTCGGCGAAGTCGTCCTCGGTGCGCAGTACCGCCATGAGCGCGTAGTAGAGGTCGAGGAAGCTCTGCAGGTCCTCGAAGAGGTAGGCGGTGCGCAGCTCTTCGGTGTCCGCGAAGGGCAGGTCCACCCCGTTGCGTGCGGCGAGGGCGAAGGCCAGCTCGGGTTCGAGGGTCCCTTCGATGTGGAGGTGGAGTTCGGCTTTGGGGAGGGGCACGGTGCTCTCGTTACTGGTGGCGGGTGGGTACGGGGACCCTGATCAGGTCCTGGGCGATGGTCAGTTCACCTTCGAAGCCGGCTGCCCTGGCCTGGTGCTCGAAGGCCTCGGAGTCGTTGTAGCGCTGCGAGAAGTGCGTCAGCACGAGGTGCCGCACGCCTGCTTCCTTCGCCGCCCGGCCGGCCTGTCCGGCGGTGAGGTGGCCGTGGTCGGCGGCGAGGCGGCTGTCCGCGTCGAGGAAGGTCGACTCGATGACCAGCATGTCGCAGCCTTCCGCGAGGGCGTGCACGCCCTCGCAGAGTCTCGTGTCCATGATGAACGCGAACCGCTGACCGCGCCGCTGCTCGGAGACCTCGTCGAGCGGGATGCCGCGCAGGACGCCGTCGCGCTGGATCCGTCCGACGTCCGGCCCTTCGATGCCGTGCTCGGCGAGCTTCCCGGGCAGCATGCGCCGCCGGTCGGGTTCGGTCAGGCGGTAGCCGTAGGACTCGACCGGGTGGGAGAGCCGGTGGCTGTCCAGCGTGTACGCGTCCGTGGTGGCGAGGACGCCGTCGGCGGCGACCGGTACCTCGGTGAGCTCGACGGACTGGCGGTAGGCGGTCGCGTACCGCAGCCGGTCGAAGAAGTGCTGTCCGCTCGCCGGGAAGTGGGCGGTGACGGGGTGCGGGACCTGGTCCAGGTTGATCCGCTGGATCACCCCGGCCAGGCCCAGCGAGTGGTCGCCGTGGAAGTGCGTGACGCAGATCCGGTTGATGTCGTGCGCGGCGACGCCCGCCCGCAGCATCTGGCGCTGGGTGCCCTCGCCCGGGTCGAAGAGGATGCCCTCGCCGTCCCAGCGCAGCAGGTAGCCGTTGTGGTTGCGGTGACGCGTCGGGACCTGGCTTGCGGTGCCGAGGACCACGAGCTCTCGTACGGACACGGTGTGCGGCTCCTAGCGCCTCTCGTTCGGATCGTGCGACGAAAGACCCTAGCCGGGCGGCCACTGCATCCCGCGTCCGCCCAGGACGTGGGCGTGCGCGTGGAAGACGGTCTGTCCCGCACCGGCACCCGTGTTGAGGACGATGCGGTAACCGGTCTCAGTGATCCTCTCGTCAGCGGCGACCAGCCCGGCCTCGCGCAGCACGTCCGCGGCGATCCCCGGCTCGGCCGCGGCGAGGGCGGCGGCGTCCGGGTAGTGCGCCTTCGGGATGACGAGAACGTGTGTGGGGGCCTGGGGGTTTATGTCGCGGAAGGCGACGGTCGTTTCGCTCTCGCGGATGATGGTCGCCGGGATGTCCCCCGTAACGATCTTGCAGAACAGGCAGTCGGTCTGCGGCTCTCCCGCCATGGCCCGGCCTCCTCGGTCGCTTGGTGATCGTGATCGGTACACCGGCATGCTATCCGTCCGGACCTTCCGGGCGGCCGGACCTCAGCTCCAGCGACCGGTGCGTCCCATCAGCAGGGCGGCAGCGGCCGTCCCGGCGGTCGAGGTGCGCAGCACACTGGGCCCGAGCTGGTACGACGGCGCGCCCGCGGCGGCGAAGGCGGCGAGCTCCTCGGGGGAGACTCCGCCCTCCGGTCCCACGACGAGCACGATCGAGCCGTCGGCGGGGAGTTGCGTGGTGGCGAGCGGCTCGCTTCCGCTCTCCCGGTCCTCGTGCAGGACCCCGGCGAAGTCAGCGGCGGCCAGCAGGGCGGCCACCTGCTTCGTCGTCATCGCCTCGGCGACCTCGGGGAACAGCACCCGCCGGGACTGCTTGCCCGCCTCCCGTGCCGTGTTGCGCCACTTGGCCAGGGATTTGAGGCCGCGCTCGCCCTTCCACTGCGTGATGCAGCGCGAGGCCTGCCACGGCACGATCGCGTCGACGCCCGTCTCCGTCATCGTCTCGACGGCGACCTCACCGCGGTCACCTTTGGGAAGCGCCTGGACGATGGTGATGCGGGGTGCGGGTGGGGGCTCCTCGTGCACCGTGGTGAGGTCCATGACGACGAGCCGGTCCTTGCCCTCGGCCGCACGTACGACGCCCTCCGTCCAGCGGCCGCGCCCGTCGGTCAGGACGACGTCCTCCCCCGGGTGCAGACGCTTCACGGACACGGCGTGCCGCCCCTCGGATCCTTCCAGGACGAACTCCGGCCCGCTGGGCACGTGTTCGACAACAAAGACCGGTGCCGTCACTGTGCACCCCTCCCACTCACTGCCGCCCATGCGGCATCCGTTTCGGTGGCGAGCAGTTCCACGAGTTCTCCGGCGGGCAGCTCGCGTGCCATCCGGTGGCCCTGGCCCGCCCACAGGGCCATGCCCTGGGCGTCGCCGGCCTTGGCGGCGGCCTTGCGCAGCCCACTGGTCAGGTGGTGCACCTGGGGGTAGGCGGCGGGAGCGTACGGGCCGTGCTCCCGGACGAATCGGTTGGCCAGCCCTCGTGCGGGGCGGCCGGAGAACGCCCGGGTGAGAGCCGTGGTGACGAACAGCGGGTTGGTCAGGGCCTGTTTGTGCAGCAGGTGCGCCCCTGACTCGGGGCAGGCCAGGAACGCCGTGCCGAGCTGTGCCGCGTCGGCGCCCGCAGCGAGCACCGCCGCGATCTGGGAGCCGCGCATCAGCCCGCCGGCCGCGACGATCGGCAGCTGTACGGTCTCGCGGACCTGGGCGATCAGGGAGAGCAGCCCGGTGCCGGTGAGGCCGGCCTGCGCGTCGTCGTGGTGCGTGGACTGGTGGCCGCCCGCCTCGACGCCCTGTACGCAGACGGCGTCGGCGCCCGCCCACTGCGCGTTCCGCGCCTCCTGCGGGGAGGTGACCGTCACGACGGTGAACGTGCCGGCGCCGGCGAACGCGTCGAGGGTGTCGCGGGCGGGGCAGCCGAACGTGAAGGAGACGACGGGCACCGGATCGTCCAGCAGTATCGCGACCTTGGCCTCGTAGCCGTCGTCGCCGCTGGAGTCGGGGTCGCCGAGCGGAGTGTCGTACCAGGCGGCCTCACCCGCGAGCTGGTGGCGGTACACCTCGACGGCGCTGGGGTCGGCGAGCGCCTGCTGCGGCATGAAGAGGTTGACGCCGAACGGCTGTCCGGTCAGCCCCCGCAGCTGCTTGATCTCGTTGTACATCCCGTCCGCCGTCTTGTAGCCGGCGGCGAGGAATCCGAGCCCCCCGGCCTCGGCGACGGCACCGACGAGCTGCGGACAGGAGACGCCGCCCGCCATCGGGGCCTGCACGATCGGATACCGGCAGAGATCGGTCAGTGCCAAGGACATGACGGCATCGTGCCACGTCCGGTGCGGCGTGCCGAATCAGCCATTTCCCGCCGGGCGTACGGCCTGCCGCCGAACGCCGCACCGCCCGCCGGAGAGAACCGGCGGGCGGTGCGGGTGACGCTCGGGATCCGGCTCAGCGGCCGTTGAAGGCGTCCTTCAGCCGGGAGAACAGCCCCTGCTGCCCCGGCTGGAACTGGCCGGTGGGCCGCTCCTCGCCACGCAGCTTCGACAGCTCCCGCAGGAGGCGCTCCTGCTCGGGGTCCATCTTCGTCGGGGTCATGACCTCGACATGCACGATCAGGTCGCCGCGCCCGCCACCCCGCAGATGCGTGATGCCGCGCCCATGCAGCGGAACCGACTGTCCGGACTGGGTGCCCGGCCTGATGTCGATCTCCTCCAGGCCGTCCAGCGTCTCCAGCGGCACCTGGGTGCCGAGCGCCGCGGCCGTCATCGGGATGGTGACCGTGCAGTGCAGGTCGTCGCCGCGCCGTTGGAACACGGCGTGGGACAGCTCGTGGATCTCGACGTACAGGTCGCCGGCCGGACCGCCGCCGGGGCCGACCTCTCCCTCGCCCGCGAGCTGGATCCGGGTGCCGTTGTCGACACCTGCCGGGATCTTCACGGTGAGGGTGCGCCGCGAACGGATGCGGCCGTCACCGGCGCACTCGGGGCACGGCGTCGGCACGACCGTGCCGAAGCCCTGGCACTGGGGGCAGGGCCGCGAGGTCATGACCTGGCCGAGGAAGGACCGGGTGACCTGGGAGACCTCACCGCGGCCGCGGCACATGTCACAGGTCTGGGCGGAGGTGCCGGGTGCGGCGCCCTCACCACTGCAGGTCGTACAGACGACCGCCGTGTCGACCTGGATGTCCTTGGTCGTGCCGAAGGCCGCCTCGGAGAGGTCGATCTCCAGTCGGATCATGGCGTCCTGGCCGCGCCGGGTGCGCGAACGGGGTCCGCGCTGCGACGCCGTGCCGAAGAACGCGTCCATGATGTCGGAGAAGTTGCCGAAGCCACCCTGTCCGAATCCGCCCGCGCCACCGCCTCCGGAGGCGGACAGCGGGTCGCCGCCGAGGTCGTAGACCTGCTTCTTCTGCGGGTCCGACAGCACCTCGTAAGCGGCGTTGATCTCCTTGAACCGCTCCTGGGTCTTCGGATCCGGGTTGACATCCGGATGCAGCTCGCGGGCGAGCCTTCGGAATGCCTTCTTGATCTCGTCCTGAGATGCGTCGCGGCGCACGCCGAGTACGGCGTAGTAGTCCGTGGCCACTTACGACTCCGCCAGGATCTGTCCGACGTAACGTGCCACTGCGCGTACCGCTCCCATCGTTCCGGGGTAGTCCATGCGGGTCGGTCCGACCACGCCGAGTTTGGCGACTGCCTCGTCGCCCGAACCGTAGCCGACCGCGACGACGGACGTGGAGTTGAGGCCCTCGTGGGCGTTCTCGTGCCCGATACGTACGGTCATGCCCGAGTCCTTGGCCTCACCGAGCAGCTTCAGCAGCACGACCTGTTCCTCCAATGCCTCCAGCACCGGCCGGATCATCACGGGGAAGTCGTGCCCGAAGCGGGTGAGGTTGGAGGTGCCGCCGATCATCAGCCGCTCCTCCGTCTCTTCGACCAGAGTCTCGAGAAGTACGGAGAGCACCGTCGAGACGGTCCCCCTGTCCTCGTTCTCGAAGGACTCCGGCAGGTCCTGCACCAGTTGCGGAACGTCCGCGAAGCGGCGTCCGACGACCCGGCTGTTGAGCCGGGCCCGCAGATCGGCGAGAGAGGTCTCACCGAACGGAGCAGGACAGTCGATCATACGCTGTTCGACCCGGCCTGTGTCCGTGATCAGTACGAGCATCAGCCGGGCGGGGGCGAGCGACAGCAGTTCGACGTGCCGCACCGTCGAGCGGGTCAGCGAGGGGTACTGCACGACGGCGACCTGCCGGGTCAGCTGCGCGAGCAGCCGCACCGTACGGCCCACGACGTCGTCGAGGTCGACCGCCCCGGCGAGGAAGTTCTGAATGGCCCGGCGCTCCGGCGACGACAGGGGCTTCACGCCCGCGAGCTTGTCGACGAAGAGCCGGTAACCCTTGTCCGTCGGGATACGCCCCGCACTCGTGTGCGGCTGGGCGATGAAGCCCTCGTCCTCCAGCACCGCCATGTCGTTGCGGACCGTTGCCGGGGAGACCCCGAGCTTGTGCCGCTCCGTGAGCGCCTTGGAGCCGACGGGCTCCTCGGTGCCGACATAGTCCTGGACGATGGCGCGCAGCACTTCGAGTCTGCGTTCGCTGAGCATCGCGCACACCTCCAGCTGTGGTTCTCCGGTGTCTGCCTGGCACTCTGTGCATTCGAGTGCCAGCAATCCCCCCGGTCAGTGTACGGGGGCGGGGTGGGCGAAGGGCAAGGGCGACCGGCCACGCCGTCGCAGGACTGTGCAGGTCGTTGCCGATAGCGTCGCCGCATGGACGCCTCTTGGGAAGAGTACGGCTGGGAGCGGTTGAGCAACGTTGCGGGGCGCCGGCGCCTTCCCGTCTGGGACGCGACGGCCGCGCTGGTGGCCGGGACCGAGGGCGCGCTGCTCTACGACACCGGCTCGACGCTCCGGGAGGGTGCCGAACTGCGGACCCGGGCCGAGGGGCTGCTCGGCCGGAGGGTGACGCATATCGCACTGAGCCACCCGCACTTCGACCATGTGCTCGGCACCGCGGTCTTCGCCGGGGCGGAGGTCCACGGGGCGGTCGGCACGAGGGAACTGCTGGGGCGCTGCGCGGAGGAGCTCCGCGCGGACGCGGTGCGTCACGGGATGACCGAACACGACGCCGCCGTGGCGACGGACGTCCTGGTGGCCCCCCGGCACGAGGTGAGCGGCGAGCGGACGCTCGACCTGGGCGGCGGCCTCCAGGTGCTGCTGGCCAACGTGGGACCCGGCCACAGCGGCCACGACCTCGCGGTGCTGGTGCCGGGCTCTCCCGTGGTGGTGCTCTGCGGCGACCTGGTCGAGGAGTCGGGCGAACCGCAGGCCGGCCCGGACGCGGTCCCGGCCCGCTGGCCCGCCGCGCTGGACCGGCTGCTGGCCCTGGGCGGTGAGGAGGCGCTGTACGTGCCGGGGCACGGGGCCGTCGTGGACGCCGCGTTCGTACGGGCGCAGCGCGACCGGCTGGCTGCCCGGTTCGGCGTGTCCTGAGGGGCCGGCGATCTATCGTCGTGCCATGCGCAGCTACCAGCCGGACCTGACACCGCCGTGGAAGCGGTCCGCTCCCGTTCCCGAGGTCCCCGCCGAGCCCGATCTGGTCGTGGAAGAGGTTGCCACCGGTTTCTGCGGTGCGGTGATCCGGTGCGAGAAGACGGCCCAGGGGCCGACCGTCACTCTGGAGGACCGCTTCGGCAAGCACCGGGTGTTCCCGATGGGGCCGCGCGGCTTCCTGCTGGAGGGCCGGGTGGTCACCCTCGTACGCCCGGCGGCTTCGGCGCCGGCCGGGAAGGCCCGTACGGCCTCCGGCTCCGTCGCGGTCCCCGGGGCGCGGGCGCGCGTGGCGCGGGCCGGCCGGATCTATGTGGAGGGCCGGCACGACGCCGAGCTCGTCGAGCGGGTCTGGGGCGACGACCTGCGCATCGAAGGCGTGGTCGTGGAGTACCTGGAGGGCATCGACGACCTCCCCGCGATCGTGCGCGAGTTCGCCCCGGCCCCCGGTGCCCGGCTCGGCGTCCTGGTCGACCATCTGGTGCCGGGCTCCAAGGAGTCCCGTATCGCCGCGGAGGTCACCGGCAGGGACGTGCTGGTCGTGGGGCACCCGTACATCGATGTCTGGGAGGCGGTGAAGCCGTCGTCCGTGGGGATCCCGGGGTGGCCGGCCGTGCCGCGGGGCCAGGACTGGAAAACGGGTGTCTGCCGTTCGCTGGGGTGGCCGGAGAACACGGGCGCGGCCTGGCAGCACATTCTCTCCAAGGTGCACTCCTACAAGGACCTGGAACCACAACTCCTCGGTCGTGTCGAGGAATTGATCGACTTCGTCACCCTTCCTGCCTGATGTCCCGAGGCCGTTGAGGAGGATCCGGTACCGATCCCCATGAATGCCTGCGCCACACACGCACCATCGGTTATTGAGAGGTGAGGGGCCCGACGGGCCGGAGCTGCTGGGCGGGCCCAGCAGGCAAAAGGGGAAGGCCGGGGGCGGATGGCGCGCGAAGTGTGGCGGGACAGTGCGGAGAACGAGGCGGCCTCCGCTGTCTTCCACCTGATGCAGCAGCTGATCGACCAGTACCGGGTCAACCGCCCCGTGATGCCCCTCGTGGTCGCGCAGGCCGAGGACGCCGGTGCGGGACCCGACATCGACCGCAGGGTCGAGCAGATCGTCCGGCAGGTCCACCGGGCGAACCAGCTGCGCCGCGTCCCCGTGAAGCTCCTGGACGGCCACGGCGCCACCCCGTACGAGGCGGCGCTGTCCATGGTGCGCGCGCTGACCGAGCGGCCCTGGGAGACCCGGGGCACCTCGCAGTACAAGCCCTTCGCCTTTCCCCGCTCCCGTCTCCTCGACGCCATCGAGCAGGCCACCGCGACGGTCCTGGAACGGCAGCCCGACCGTGTCTCCGCCCGCGGTGACCGCGACGAACGGATCCTGGAGCAGCTGGGCAGCCTGCGCTGGCGGGCGAGCCGGTCGGGGCGGAACAACTGGTGGGACTCGCTGCGCGCGTCGATCCGGCCGGAGACCTTCCTGGGCGCCGTCTTCATCGCCGTCCTGAGTGTGCTCCTCGGCGAGATCGGCTGGCTGCTGACCGCCCTGGTCGCCGCCGCCGCCCTGCTCGGCCTGGCGGTCGTGCGACTGGTGACGACGGCGGCGCCGCCGCTGCTGTGGCTGCGCCGGGCCAGCCGGTGGCTGGCGACCACCTCCTCGCTGGCCGCGTCCAGCACCGCGTATCCGTCCGACGGCTGGTCGTGGTTCTCACCGAGCCGTTCATGGCGGGTGATCCGGGCCAGGGCGGCCGCTGTCGCCGAGCGGGTGGCCGACGCGGGGGCAGGCGTCGAGCACGCGCGCCAGTTCCACCTGGAACTGCGGGTCCAGGCGCTGCTGGAGGACCTGCTGGACAACTACAGGCCGCACGCCATGGACTGGCGGCGCGGCAAGCGCACCGTCCCGCCCGTGGTGTTCCTGCCGACGGCCACCCATGACAACGGCGGCGTCCTGCTGATCAACGCGATCAGCAACGTCCGCTCCCGGCGCAGCGAGGTGGACCCTCTGCTGCTCCTGGCCTCCCTGCCGGCCGCGCAGATCATGCGGCACACCCCGCCACTGCCCCCCGAGCCCGCCGCGAACAGCGGCGCCGCCAGGTCGGGGGCCCGTGCTCGGTACGAGAGCTGGGTCGACGACCTGAGCGTGGGCCAGGCCCCCGCGGCGGCCGTGCGGCTGGCCTGGGTGCTGCGGCTGCCCCTGTCCACCGGCCAGCTGACCCACGAGCACGCCCACGCCCAGCTCGTCACCGAGCGCGTGCGCCGGACCTGGGCGTGGTGGGTGATGTCGCGGACGACCGTCGCCCTCACCCTGGTCGGCGCGCTGCTGGGTACCTTCCTGTGGAGCGAGCACTGGAAGGAGACGTACTGCTACGGCCCGCTCGTCGGCCGCAGCACGGACGCCGTCAGACTGCCGGGTCCCGAGGGCACCAAGGAATGCGTCGGGGTGGCGACGGCTCCCGAGGTGCTGTTCGCCGAGGGCAACGGCCTGGAGCTGAGCGGTGTCGGCGAGGGCGTCACCTTCGAGCGGATCGAGCGGGCGATACGGGAGCAGAACGCCGGCATAAAGCCCGGCGAACCGCACGTCACCATCGTCTACGCGGGCCCTCTCACCGGCACGGACAGGAACAAGGAGGACACCCGCAAGGGCCTGGAGGAGCTGACCGGCGTCTTTCTCCACCAGCGGTTCGTCAACGAAACGGCGGACCGTTCCGTCAAGCTCCGGGTCCTGACGGCCAACGGCGGCCAGGACATGCTGCGGCAGACGACGGCCGCGCGGAAGATCGTCGAGGTCGCCCGGCGGGACTCCTCCGTCGTCGGCGTGGTCGGCCTGGGCCGCAACACCACCGAGAGCGCGGAAGCCACCGGGCTGCTGCAGCGCGCCGGCCTGCCTGTGGTGAACACCACCAACTCCGACAGTGATCTGGCCCGCGAGTACCCGAACTACTTCGGCCTCGCCGCGACGGACGAGGAGCAGGCGGACGCACTCGGCCTGCTCGCCGGCCAACTGGCGGCCGGGCTGCAGGATCCGCAGGCGGTCGTCCTGTCCCGAAGGGTGGGCAACGAGGACAAGGACCGCTACACGACCGAGCAGCGCAGGGTGGGCAAGGAGATGCTGGAGGCGTCCGGTTTCACGCTCCCGGCGGACAGCGACGACGACGGCACCCAGTACTCCCTCTCCAAGGACGGCGGCTCCGCGAACCTCGACGGCCCCCTGCAGCGCATCTGCGGCGGCGACCGGGTCCCCGACGCCCTCTACTTCGCCGGCCGGGTCGAGGACGTCAACACCCTGATGTCCGGCCTCGGACAGACCAGCGGCTGCTCCGCGAAAGCCATCACGGTCTTCACCGGGGACGATCTGACCAAGGCGCGCTTCGACGACGCGACGAAGCTCGCGGAGAAGGTCACGCTCTACTACGGCTCACCGGCGCCCATGAGCCGGGGCGGCGGCCGGACGTTCTACGAGGACTCCCGCAGGTCCCTGGAATCGCTGCTCCCCGAAGGGAAGCGGCTGGGACCACTGCCGACGGGGCGCCCGCCGTACGAGGACAAGCTGTTCGCCAGCGGCCAGACCGTCATCTCCTACCAGGCGACAGCGGTCCTCTACGCCGCCGCGGCCCGCAGCGACAACCCGCGGAGTGCGGCGGAGACGTGGGCGACGCTCTACTCCGTCGCCCTCCACGACATGCCGACCGGGACCGTCACCTTCCGGGGGACGATTCCCTACGCCGCCCAGAAGGTGCACGGCCTGAACATCATGAAGGTCACACGTCCGGGGCCGGACGCCGAGATCCGCGTCGTGTGCGGCCGGGCAGCCGGTGACCCGGTGGTCCTCACCCGCAAGGACTGCCGGGTGGGGTGACCGGGGGCCGGGAGCTCAGTCCACCAGGTCCCGCACCACGGCGTCCGCCAGCAGGCGCCCCCGCAGCGTGAGGACCGCCCGGCCCTCCCGGTACGGGGCGGGCTCCAGCAGCCCGTCCGTGACGGCCCGGCCGGCCGCGGCGAGCCCGGCCGGCGCCAGCAGGGACAGTGGGCACCCCTCGACGAGCCTCAGCTCGAGCAGGATGCGCTCGACCCGCCGGTCCTCGTCGGCCAGGACCTCTCGCCCGGCACCGGGCGAGCGGCCCTCGGCCAGGGCCTGCGCGTACGCCCCGGGATGCTTGACGTTCCACCAGCGCACCCCGCCCACGTGGCTGTGCGCTCCGGGTCCGGCGCCCCACCAGTCGGCGCCGCGCCAGTACAGCTCGTTGTGCAGGCAGCGGCCTTCGGGCGTCCTGGACCAGTTCGACACCTCGTACCAGGAGAAGCCCGCCGCGGCCATCGCCTCGTCGGCGATCAGGTAGCGGTCGGCATGGGCGTCGTCGTCGGTCATCGGGATCTCGCCGCGCCGGATGCGGCGGGCCAGCTGGGTGCCCTCCTCGACGATCAGCGCATAGGCCGACACATGGTCGGGGCCCGCACCGATCGCCGCGTCGAGGGAGGCCCGCCAGTCGTCGTCGGACTCGCCCGGGGTGCCGTAGATGAGGTCGAGGTTGACGTGCTCGAAGCCGGCCTCGCGGGCCTCGGCGACACAGGCCTCGGGCCTGCCGGGCGTGTGGGTGCGGTCCAGGATCTTCAGGACGTGCTGCCGGGCGCTCTGCATCCCGAAGGAGACGCGGTTGAAGCCGCCTTCCCGGAGGGCCGCCAGATACGCCGGATCGACGGACTCCGGATTGGCCTCGGTGGTGATCTCGGCGTCGTCCGCGAGCCCGAACTCCTCACGGATCGCCCCCAGCATCCGGACGAGGTCCGCAGCGGGCAGCAGGGTGGGCGTACCGCCGCCGACGAAGACCGTACGGACCGGGCGGGGGTCGTCGCCGAGCACCTTGCGGGCCTGGCGCACCTCCTCGATCAGGTGCGCCGCGTAGTTGTCCCGGGAGGCCAGTACCCCACCGGAGCCGCGCAGCTCGGTCGCGGTGTAGGTGTTGAAATCGCAGTACCCGCAGCGGGTGGCGCAGTAGGGCACATGCAGGTAGAAGCCGAGCGGCCGGTCGGCGGCGCCTTCCAGGGCATGACGGGGCAGCGCTCCGTCGTCGGGCACGGGCTCACCATCGGGCAGTACGGAAGGCATACCGTCCATTGTCCACCGCCGCCGGACATCCCCCGTCCACGCTCACTGGGCCTGCAGCACGACCAGCGCCAGATCGTCGTCCGGCGGTCGCTCGGCGAACTCGTGGACGGCCCGTTTGATCCGGTCCGCGATCCCTTCCGCGGTCAGCCCGGCGCAGCCGGCCAGTGCCCGGGCCAGACCGTCCCCGTCGTCGAACATCAGCGGCCCGGAGCGCCGCTCCGTCACACCGTCTGTGACGCACAGCAGGCTGTCGCCCGGCGCCAGGTCGAAGCGCTGGCTCTCGTAAGCGACGTCCTCGACGACCCCGAGCAGCACCTGCGGCTCGGCGGCGGGCCGCACCGTGCCGTCCGGGCGCAGCAGCAGCGGCAGCGGATGACCCGCACTGGCCAGCGTGCAACGCACGCCGCCGCCGGGCAGCGGCACCATCTCCCCGTACAGCAGGGAGAGGAACCGGGGCTGCCCGCCGTCCGGCAGCTGCTGGCCGTCCTCCCGCAGATGCTGGCCGCCCTCCGTCAGGTGCTGCCCGCCCGCCGCAGCGACCATGAGAGCGGCGGCCTCGGCGGTCTCCATCGCGTCGTCGAGGAGGAGGCGGTTGAGCCGGTCCAGCACCTCGCCGACACGGAAGCCCTCCCGGGCCAGCAACCGCAGCCAGGGCCGGGCGAGGCCGGTGACGACGGCGGCCTCGGGACCGCTGCCCTGCACATCGCCGAGGATGAAGCACCAGCGGTCACCGGGGCACGCGAAGATGTCGTAGAAGTCACCACCGACGACGCCGTCGTCACTGGGCTCGTACACCAGTGAGCTGGTGACTCCGGGGATGTCGGCGACCTTGCTGGGCAGCAGTCCGCGCTGCAGGATGCGGCTGATGGTGGCCTGTCGGGTGTAGGCGCGGGCGGCGCCGACGGCGAGGCCGACACGGCGTACGAAGTCCTCGATCAGCGCGGCCACCTCGTCGGGGACGCGGGCGATGCCCTCCCGTCCCAGGAGTACGGCTCCGAGCGTGCGACCGCCGGCGGTTATCCGATAGGCGAGCGCAGCCCCCGAACGGCCCTTGGAGCGCCCGTCGGCGCCCGGATCGGCCCCGTCCTCGTCGGCCCCGGGCCACGGCATGGAGACGGGCCCCGTGCCCACCCGCTCCGGCAGCCGGATCGGGTCCTGCTCCAACACGGTGCGCAGCTGCCCGGTCTCGGCCTCGTCACGGTGCCAGACGCTCGCGAGCCGGGGGACGGCTGAGGGCCCGCCGTTCTCCGGTTCCAGCCAGACCGCGCACCAGTCGGCGAGTCTGGGCACAAGTAACTGGCCGGCGAGTGCCGCCACGATGTCCTCGTCGAGCTGGCCGGCGAGCAGGTCCGATGCCTCGGCGAGGAACGAGAGCGCACCGCGGCCCGCCCAGTCCGCGTCGTCGCGCAGAGCGCGCCGGGCGGTGGGGGCGAGCAGCTCGGCGGTGCGCAGCCCGCTCCGGAGTTCCGGCTCCGCGGTCGCCTCGGGCAACGCGGTCCAGTCGTCGACGGGCAGCCGGGCCCAGACGGTCTTGAGGCCGGTGCGGTACGTGATGCCCCAGCGCTCGGCGAGTGCGGCGACGATCTGCAGCCCGCGGCCGACCTCGGCCGGGTCGTCCGGGTCCGCCGCGGGCACCGGGTCGGGGCGTTCGCTGCGTACGGACCGGGCGGGGTGGTGGTCGGCGACCTCCAGCACCAGGGCTGCGGCCTCGTCCTCGGCCGCCTCCTCCAGCCGGAAGAGCAGCTCGACGGTGGTTCCGGCGTGCACGACGGCGTTGGTGACGAGCTCATCGGCGACGACTACCGCGTCGTCGGCCAGCCGGTCGCTGAAGCCCACCGCCGCGGGCAGCCCGAGCCCGGTCCACTCGGCGAGGGCGGCCCGGACGAACCGGCGCGCGGCGGCCGGGGCGAGGAGATTCCCTGGCAGGCTCGTCCGGGCGACCGGCTGCGCGTCCGCCCGTCCGACGTGGTTGTCGGGACGCTGAAAGGTGTCCCGCTGCAAGGGAATGGGCCCCATGGCGCCGCTCCTGACCTGTTCTCGCACGGCCTGTTCGTCGCCGTGTGCCGCTGACGACACGGACAGAGTGACAGACCGACCCTCCTCAGAAGCACCGAGTTACCGAAGTGGGAGGAGAAGACACAGGAACGACGAGCAGGAACGGGCATCTGGAACAGCGGTGCGGACGGGGCGGTCGGCCCCGTCCGCACCATGGGCCGTGCCTACGCCTCGCGGGAGCCCGCGTACATCTCGTCGATGAGGTGCTTGTACTCACGCTCGACGACCGGCCGCTTCAGCTTGAGGCTGGGGGTCAGCTCGCCGTGCTCGATGTCGAGGTCACGGGGCAGCAGCCGGAACTGCTTGATCGTCTGCCAGCGCTGCAGACCCTCGTTGAGCCGCTTCACATAGCCCTCGACGAGCTCCACGGCCTGCGGGGAGGCCACCACGTCGGCGTACGGCTTGCCGCCCAGCCCGTTCTCCTCCGCCCAGCCGAGGATGGTCGGCTCGTCGAGCGAGATGAGGGCGGTGCAGAAGTTACGGTCCGCGCCGTGCACCAGGATGTTGGACACGAACGGGCACACCGCCTTGAACTGTCCTTCGACCTCGGCCGGGGCGATGTACTTGCCGCCGGACGTCTTGATCAGGTCCTTCTTGCGGTCGGTGATCCGCAGGTAGCCGTCCTCGGACAGCTCGCCGATGTCGCCGGTGTGGAACCAGCCGTCGGACTCCAGCACCTCGGCGGTCTTCTCGGGCAGCTGGTGGTAGCCCTCCATGAGGCCGGGGCCGCGCAGCAGGATCTCGCCGTCGTCCGCGATCCGGACCTCGGTGCCGGGGAGCGGCTTGCCGACGGTGCCGGTGCGGTAGGCCTCGCCGGGGTTGACGAAGGAGGCGGCGCTGGACTCGGTGAGGCCGTAGCCCTCCAGGATGTGGATCCCGGCGCCCGCGAAGAAGAAGCCGATGTCCGGGGCGAGTGCGGCGGAGCCGGAGACACAGGCGCGGAGCCGGCCGCCGAAGGCCTCACGGATCTTCGCGAAGACGAGGGTGTCGGCGACCTTGTGCTTGGCGCCGAGCGCGAACGGCACGGAGGCCTTGCCGGTACGGCGGAAGTTGTCCTGCGACACCTTCGCGTACTCGCGGCCCACACCCGCCGCCCACTGGAAGATCTTGTACTTGGCGCCGCCGCCGGCCCGCGCCTTGGCCGCGACCCCGTTGTAGACCTTCTCGAAGATCCGGGGGACGGCTGCCATGTAGGTCGGCTGGACCACCGGAAGGTTCTCGATGATCTTGTCGACGCGGCCGTCGACGGCCGTGACGTGGCCGACCTCGATCTGGCCGGAGGTGAGGACCTTGCCGAAGACGTGGGCGAGCGGCAGCCACAGGTACTGGACGTCGTCGGCGTTGATCAGGCCGGTCGCCACGGTGGCCTTGGCCATGTACGACCAGTTGTCGTGGGGCAGCCGTACGCCCTTGGGGCGGCCGGTGGTGCCCGAGGTGTAGATCAGGGTCGCGAGCTGGTCGGCGGTGATCGCGGCGACCCGGTCCGTGACCGCGTCCGGGTTCTTGGCCAGGTGCTCGACGCCACGGGCCTCGAGCTCGGCAAGCGTGAGGACCCAGCCCTCGGGGTCGCCCTCCACGGGCTCCGCACCGGCCGGGTCGATGACGACGACATGGGCCAGGTTGGGCAGCCCGGCCCGGTTCTCCCGGGCCTTCGCGAGCTGAGCGGCGTCCTCGGCGATCAGCACACGGCTCTCGGAGTCGGCCAGGATGAAGGCGGACTCCTCGGTGTTCGTGGAGGGGTAGATCGTCGTGGTCGCGGCGCCCGCACACATCACGCCGAGGTCGGCGAGGATCCATTCGACACGGGTGGCGGAGGCGAGCGCGACGCGCTCCTCCGGCCGGACACCCAGTCCGATCAGACCGGCCGCGATGGAGTGGACCCTGGTCGCGGCCTGCGCCCAGGTCAGCGACTTCCAGTCGTCCGGTCCCTGACCGGAGGCCGACGGCACCGGGTAGCGGTACGCCTCACCGTCCGGGGTGGCCGCCACGCGGTCGATGAAGAGAGCCGCCACGGAGGGCGGTCGGTTATCGATCAAGGTCTGTGTGTCGCTCACGACATCCTCCGGGCCTGCGGCATTGCTACGACCGGCTGCTGGGTAATGGTGCTGGGTGCTGGGGGGGGCGGCTGCCTGCTGTTCCTGCTTCTCGTTCCCGCTCGGCCTGCTTGTTTAACTGGCGAGTAACTAACGGGTGGTGATCAGAGTAGAGCGCGCGGGTCCGTGGCGTAAGAGGCAACAGGCCGCCGCTTCATAACGAACGGGCCCCCGTGCCGCAGGCGTCTGCGGCACGGGGGCCCGTAGGTCTACTCCCGGGTAGATACTGGGAGCGGAGGGCTACTTCTTGGCCTTGCCCTCGCCGGCCGACTCGTCGGTCGACAGGACGGAGATGAACGCGTCCTGCGGCACCTCCACGTTGCCGACCATCTTCATCCGCTTCTTGCCTTCCTTCTGCTTCTCCAGCAGCTTCCGCTTACGGGAGATGTCACCGCCGTAGCACTTGGCGAGCACGTCCTTGCGGATGGCGCGGACGGTCTCACGGGCGATGACCCGGGAACCGATGGCCGCCTGGATCGGCACCTCGAAGTTCTGCCGGGGAATGAGCTTCTGCAGCTTGGCGACGAGCCGCACGCCGTACGCGTAGGCCTTGTCCTTGTGCGTGACCGCGGAGAACGCGTCGACCTTGTCGCCGTGCAGCAGGATGTCGACCTTGACGAGCTGGGCGGACTGCTCACCGGTGGGCTCGTAGTCGAGGGACGCGTAGCCCCGGGTCTTCGACTTCAGCTGGTCGAAGAAGTCGAAGACGATCTCGGCGAGCGGGAGGGTGTAGCGGATCTCGACCCGGTCCTCGGAGAGGTAGTCCATGCCGAGGAGGGTGCCGCGGCGCTGCTGGCACAGCTCCATGATCGCGCCGATGAACTCGCTGGGCGCCAGGACCGTGGCCCGGACGACCGGCTCGTGCACCTTGTCGATCTTGCCCTCGGGGAACTCGCTCGGGTTGGTGACGATGTGCTCGGTGCCGTCCTCCATCTCGACGCGGTAGACCACGTTGGGGGCGGTGGCGATGAGCTCCAGACCGAACTCGCGCTCGAGCCGCTCGCGGACCACGTCGAGGTGGAGCAGGCCGAGGAAGCCGACACGGAAGCCGAAGCCGAGTGCCGCGGAGGTCTCCGGCTCGTACACCAGGGCGGCGTCGTTGAGCTGGAGCTTGTCGAGGGCCTCGCGAAGGTCCGGGTAGTCGGAACCGTCGAGCGGGTACAGACCCGAGAACACCATCGGCTTGGGGTCCTTGTAGCCGCCCAGCGCCACGGTCGCCCCGTTGTGCAGGGAGGTGATCGTGTCACCGACCTTGGACTGCCGGACGTCCTTCACCCCGGTGATGATGTAGCCCACTTCGCCCACACCGATGCCGTCGGCCGGGGTCATCTCCGGGGAGGAGACACCGATCTCCAGCAGCTCGTGGGTGGCACCCGTGGACATCATCCGGATGCGCTCGCGCTTGTTGAGCTGACCGTCGATGACACGGACGTAGGTGACGACACCCCGGTAGGGGTCGTAGACCGAGTCGAAGATCATCGCGCGGGCCGCCTCGTCCGCCTGGCCGACGGGCGCGGGGACGTCCCTGACCACTCGGTTGAGCAGGGCGTCCACGCCGACGCCCGTCTTGGCGGACACCTTCAGTACGTCCTCCGGCTGACAGCCGATGAGGTTGGCCAGCTCCTCGGAGAACTTCTCCGGCTGCGCGGCCGGCAGGTCGATCTTGTTGAGCACCGGGACGATGGTGAGGTCGTTCTCCATCGCGAGGTAGAGGTTGGCGAGCGTCTGGGCCTCGATGCCCTGCGCCGCGTCCACCAGGAGAACCGTGCCCTCGCACGCGGCGAGCGAGCGGGAGACCTCGTAGGTGAAGTCCACGTGCCCCGGGGTGTCGATCATGTTGAGGACGTGGGTGGTGCCCGTGTCCCCGCCCGTGGTCGGTGCCCACGGCAGACGAACCGCCTGGGACTTGATCGTGATGCCGCGCTCGCGCTCGATATCCATCCGGTCGAGGTACTGAGCGCGCATCTGCCGCACGTCGACCACGCCCGTCAGCTGGAGCATCCGGTCGGCAAGCGTCGACTTGCCGTGGTCGATGTGCGCGATGATGCAGAAGTTGCGGATCAGTGCCGGGTCGGTACGGCTCGGCTCGGGCACGTTGGTAGGAGTCGCGGGCACGCAGGGTCCTGATTCTTGAGACGCCGAACGCCGTGTCTCGGGTCGTTGTCGGGTCGGACGGATCTGTACGCAGCTTCCATCGTCCCACGCCTGCGGGGCTGAGACCGGTTTGGGCCGGTCCTGGGGTGACTGGTAACGTGGGCAGCTGTGCCTCGTGGCCCTCAGAAGCCGCGTGGCGCACATAGAAGATCCAACGAACCTGAAAAGGCTCTTTCGTGGCGAACATCAAGTCCCAGATCAAGCGGAACAAGACGAACGAGAAGGCGCGCCTGCGCAACAAGGCCGTCAAGTCGTCGCTCAAGACCTCGATCCGCAAGGCCCGTGAGGCTGCCGCTGCCGGTGACGTCGAGAAGGCCACTGTGGCCGTCCGTGACGCGTCCCGCCAGCTCGACAAGGCCGTCTCGAAGGGTGTCATCCACAAGAACGCCGCCGCCAACAAGAAGTCGGCGCTGGCGCTCAAGGTTGCCGCCCTCCAGGGCTGAGCACTGATGTGATCGCCGGAACGGACTCCGCGGGCCCTCTCTCCCGCTCCTGACCGGCACTCCGTGCCGCACACCGAACCTGCGTTCGCCACGCGGGTGCGGCACACCAAGCGTGAACCGAAGGCCTCGGTCACCGTCCTCCCCAGGACGGCGACCGAGGCCTTCGGTGTGTTCGGTGCGGTGTGGTGGGTGCGGTGTGGTGGGTGCGGTGCGGTGTGTGTTCGCGCGGTGTGTGTTCGTGCGGTGGGGAGCGCTTCTGGCGCCGCCCTGGCCGGCGCCTCTAGCGCCCGGAGCGGGCCGCTTGTGCGACAGCTACCACGGCCTTCTCCAGGGCGTACGCAGGGTCGTCCCCGCCGCCCTTGACACCGGCATCGGCCGCCGCGACCGCGATCAGGGCCGCTGCCACCCCGTCCGGCGTCCATCCGCGCATCTGCTGGCGCACCCGGTCGATCTTCCACGGCGGCATACCGAGCTCGCGGGCGAGGTCCGCGGGCCGTCCGCCCCGGGCCGACGACAGCTTGCCGATCGCCCGCACGCCCTGTGCGAGCGCACTGGTGATCAGGACGGGTGCGACCCCGGTGGAGAGCGACCAGCGCAGCGCCTCGAGCGCCTCCGCCGCCCTCCCCTCGACCGCGCGGTCGGCGACGGTGAAGGAGGAGGCCTCCGCCCGGCCCGTGTAGTAGCGGGCGACGATCGCCTCGTCGATGGTGCCCTCGACATCAGCGGTCAGCTGCGAGGCGGCGGCGGCCAGCTCCCGCAGATCGCTGCCGATGGAGTCCACCAGGGCCTGGCACGCCTCGGGGGTCGCTGAGCGCCCCAGGGCCCGGAATTCCGACCGTACGAAGGAGAGCCGCTCGGCCGGCTTGGTCGTCCTGGGACAGGCGACCTCGCGGGCCCCGGCCTTCCGTACCGCGTCCAACAGCCCCTTGCCCTTGGCGCCGCCCGCGTGGAGGAGCACGAGGGTGATCTCTTCGGCGGGCGCGGCGAGGTAGGCCTTGACGTCCTTGACCGTGTCGGCGGACAGATCGTGTGCGTTGCGCACGATCACGACTTTGCGCTCGGCGAAGAGCGACGGGCTGGTCAGCTCCGCGAGCGTGCCGGGCTGCAGCTGGTCGGAGGCGAGGTCGCGGACGTCCGTGTCGGCGTCGGAAGCGCGGGCCGCTGCCACCACGTACTGCACGGCACGGTCCAGGAGCAGGTCCTCCTGGCCCACGGCGAGCGTCACGGGGGCGAGTGGATTGTCGGTGGAACTACTTCTGGTGGCCATCGCGGTCCAGCATCCCACGCCCCTGTGACAGGGCGGCGAGGCTGCCCGCCCGGGCGTACCGGAGAATGTCCGGGTGAGCGATGTGAGACATGTACTGGTGCTGCCCGACCGCGACGCGGCCCAGGACGCGGCCGAAGAACTCGCCGACCGGTTCGGCGTCACCGAGGAGCCTCAGCTCGTACGCGACGCCCTGGCCGGCGAGGACGATGCCGAGGACGCCCAGTGGCTCGTGGTCGTGGAGGATCCGGGCGGGCGGCTGGACTCCGCGGCGCTGGACGCGTTCGCCGCTGAGTACGAGGGGTGGCTGGAGGCGCCGTAGCGGGCGCATCTGCTCCCCGGGCCGGGGCCCGGGGACGGGCCGGGCCGCGGGGGCGGGCCGCGGGGGCGGGCCGCGGGGCGGATCAGCTCTTGGGGACGATCTGGATGTCCATGTCCATGTCGATCTCGATGCTCGAGCCGACTGCCGCGATACCGCGGGCCAGCATCGTCTGCCAGGTGAGCGTGAAGTCCTCGCGGTGCAGTTCGGTGGTGGCCCGGCATGCGGCGCGGGTCTCACCTTCCAGACCGCTGCCCAGGCCGAGGTACTGGGTGTCCAGGGTGACGGTGCGGCTCACACCGTGCAGGGTGAGCGCGCCGCTGACGCCCCAGCGGCTGCCACCGCGGTGGACGAAGCGCTCGCTGTAGAACTCGAGGGTCGGGTAGCGCCCGACATCGAGGAAGTCACCGGAGCGCAGATGGTCGTCTCGCATCTGGAGGTTCGTATCGATCGACGAGGCGTCGATGACGACGTGCATGGCGGAGTCCTCCATGCGGTCGGCAATCCGGACGGCACCGGCGAAGGTGTTGAACCTGCCGTGGATGCGGGCCATGCCGATATGACGTGCCGTGAAACCGAACTGGGAGTGCGTCGGTTCGATGTCCCAGTCGCCCGGGTCGGGAAGCTGCGGAGGCGGGGACACCTGGAGGGTCACGTCGCCGACGCTCGCGTGACCGCTCGCCGCGACCGTGACCGGGCCGTGGAACGGGGTGAAACCCTCGGCCGTGACAGCGAGCCGGTAGTCACCCGCCGGAACGGTGGCAACAACGCTCCCGAACGGGTCCGTCTCCCCGCCGACGGCCCTGCGGCCCGCACTGTCGGTGACGACGAACTCGGCGTTGTGCACCGGTTCGTTGACAAGGTCGAGCACCCGGCAGCTGAGCGGACCGGCGGTGCGCGGGACTGCGAGTCCGGCGACGGCGCCGCTGAGGGCGCTGCCGGACATCGCCTGGTTGCCCAGCCAACGGCCGAACATGCGCGCGTACTCCCAAGGGCGGTTCTCACCTCGGACCCCTGACAGTTGGACGTCGTTGTCGGAGCAGCGGCCCGCCGACGAAAGAACGTTCGATAACTGATGCGATGTTCGAGGTAAACGCAGGAGATCGGAATGAGTTGTGGCGAGGTGTTACCAAAGATCCGAATTGGTCGCTCCGCTTGTTCATGCCGCGTCTGTCACAGGTTCGGGTTCCGGCGCACCTCGGGCAGGACGGTGAGACGCAGCCCGAAGTGGTCTTCGTATGCGGCCAGTACCTCCGCGTCGGTGTCCAGCTCCGTCTCATGCCGCTCACCCTGAACGGTCGTGATCAGGGTGCGGCCGCTGAGTGTCACGCGCCCGGAGCCGGTGCGCCGGGAGCAGACGAGGGAACGCCTGAAGTAGGAGTCCGGCGAGGTCCGGTGGTACCAGCACCCTGCCCGGAAGTCCGCCAGCGCCCGTGGGCGGAGATCGAGACGGAACTGCCTGGAGCCGCCGCGCAGCAGGTCGAGGTCCCCGTGCGGAGCGGGCCTGAACCGGAACACGCCGATGGGGTCCTCCTGTTCGGTTCGCTCGTCCAGCGCCAGCGGCTGCACGGCGTGGTCGCCGAAACCCACGTCGGCCAGCCAAGGGCCCGTGTCGTCGTCGGTCTCCACACGCAACGCCATGTGGTCGTACGGAATGCCGAGCCGCCCGCCGTCGCCGAAGATCCGCGCCTGGAGCAGCGTGACGCGGAAGCCGAGCGCACTCAGAAGCGCGGCGAAGGCGCCGTTCAACTCGTAGCAGAAACCGCCTCTCCGGTCGGTCACGATCTTCTCGATGAGTCTCTCGTTCTCCAGGACGATGTCCTCGCCGTCGTGGATCGCCAGATTCTCGAAAGGCACTGTCATCAGGTGGCGGAGTTGCAGCTCGCGCAGAGCCGCCGCGTCGGAGCGAGCGGGGCGTGCGGCGCCGATGCGCTCCAGATAGGCATCGGCCCATGTGCAGGGGGAGATGCCGACAGTCTCCCTGAGCTCCAGCGATTCCTCGTTCATATCGGAATTCTGTCCCGGTTCGCGGTACTGCGCCATCAGCCACGGGTCCTAGGACCGCCGACGGAGGTCGTGGACACGGATGGTGGCTAGCGTGTGGACCATGACGGAACGAGAGCCGGCACGCGGCCCGGAGCAGCGCAAACAGGACGTACTCGATCACCTGGAGAAGGACGACGACGCCTGGGTTGCCACGGCCTCGGCGGACGGCATGCCCTGCCTGGTGCCGCTGTCGTTCGTGTGGGACGGAGGGATGCTGCTGCTGGCCACCCGGCGCACCAATCCGACAGCGGTCAACGTGACGCCGTCCGGACAGGCAAGGGTCACCTTGGGCCACACCCGTGATGTGGTGCTGATCGAGGGGACGGCCGAGATCGTGGAGGGGGCGGAGCTCCCCGCCGAGTCCGGTGACGCGTTCACCTCGAAACTCCACTGGGACCCGCGAGGCCGACCCGCATGGGTGTACCTGCGCATCACCCCGGACACCGTCAAGGCGTGGCGGGAGGAGAACGAGCTGACCGGGCGCGAGCTGATGAAGGAGGGGAGCTGGCTGATCTGACAGGTGGCCGCCGCACCGCCCGGGCCGGGCGCTCATGAGCGGCCTGCCGCGCGCAGTTCCGCCCCGGCGCCCGTCACCGCGATCGCACCATCGGTGTCCGTACGCAGAACCTTCGCTCCCGCCGCTCCGAGCGCCTCGACCGTTCGGGCCGCCGGATGTCCGTACGGATTGTCCGCTCCGCACGAGATGAGGGCGAGCCTCGGACGAACACTGCGCAGGAGAGCGGGGTCCTGGTACGCGGAGCCGTGGTGCGCCACCTTGAGCACGTCCACCCGGGGCAGCGCCGGGTAGCTGCGCAACACCCCCTGCTGGGCCGGGGGTTCGAGGTCACCGAGGAGCAGGAGGGTAAGCCCGCCGGACCGCACGTAAAGGGTGACGCTGGAGTCGTTCGGCTCCTCGGTGACGAAGGCGGGCGCCGTACCTCGCGCATCTGCTGCCGGCCAGAGCACCCGCCAGTCGAGCGGGCCGATCCGCCGGTGCTCCCCGGGAAGCGCCGGCACCATGGGAATGTGCGCCGCAGCCGCCGTTCTCCTCACGAACGAGGCCTGATCCGCCGGTTCGCCGAGGCTCGTCGTCTGGATCGCTCCGACCTGCCTTCCACGCAGCGCACCCGGCAGGCCGCGCACATGGTCGGCGTGGAAGTGGGTGAGGACGAGGAGCGGTACGCGCGTGATGCCGAGGTCGCGCAGGCACCGGTCGACGAGGCGGGGATCGGGACCGGTGTCGACGACGACCCCCGTGCCCTCGCCCGCGGCGAGCACCATGGCGTCTCCCTGCCCCACGTCGCACATGGCGAACGCCCAGCCCGGAGGCGGCCATCCGGTCATGATCCGGGTGAGCGGCACCGGTCTCAGTACGGCGAGGACCAGAAGGAGGCCTGCGGCCGAACAGACCCAGGGATGGCGGGCGATGCGGCGGGCGGACAGCACGACGAGGACGGTGAGACCGGCCAGGAGTGCCGCCCCCGGCCAGCCTCCCGGCCAGTCGGCCTCCGCTCCCGAGAAGCCCGCTCCGTGGCGGGCCACCGACGCGATCCATCCGACCGGCCACCCGGCGGCCTGGGCCAGCAGTTCGGCCACGGGCATGGCCACCGGGGCGAGAGCGAGCGCAGCGAACCCCAGGACGGTCGCGGGCGCCACCGCGAACTCGGCCAGCAGATTGCAGGGGATCGCCACCAAACTGACCCGTGAGGCGAGGACCACGACCACGGGGGCACACACCGCCTGAGCGGCGCCTGCGGCGGCCAGCGCCTCGGCGAGGCGCGGCGGAACCCGATGCCGTTGCAGGGCACTGCTCCAACGCGGCGCAAGCGTGAGCAGAGCCCCGGTGGCCAGCACGGACAGCAGGAATCCATAACTGCGGGCCAGCCACGGGTCGTACAGCACCAGCAGCAGGACAGCGGCGGCCAGCGCAGGGAGGAGCGATCTGCGACGGCCCGTGCCGATGGCGAGCAGTGTGATCATGCCGCAGGCCGCCGCGCGCAGGACGCTCGGCTCGGGGCGGCAGACGAGGACGAAGGCGAGCGCGATCCCACCGCCGGTCAGGGCGGTCATCCGCAGGGAAATTCCCAGCCGGGGTGCCAGACCGCCGCGTTCGCTGCGCAGTGCCGTGCCCGGTGGGCCGATGAGCAGGAAGAGCAGGATCGACAGGTTGGCCCCCGAGACGGCGAGCAGGTGGGTGAGGTCCGTGGCCTTGAAGGCGTCGTGCAGCTCGGGCGGGACCCGGGAGGTATCGCCGACCACCAGCCCGGGCAGGAGCGCCCGCGCATCGGGTTCGAGCCCGTTCGACGACTCCCTCAGTCCGGCACGCAGCTCTCCCGCCGTGCGGTGGAGGAGTGTCGGCCGGCCGATGATCCGCGGCGCCTCGTCGGCGTCCGTGCCCAGCACCGCGGCAAGGCGCTCCCCTTCGTGGCGCGGTGGTGCGAGCCGTCCGCTCAGACGGAGCTTGGTCGACGGCAGCAGCCGACGCCACTGCGCCGCCGCGTCACCGGGCGCGACCATGACGAGGACGGGGGTACGGAGCCTGGTGACGGCACCCCCGGGAGCCGTCAGCCGATCGACCTCGGCGTCGAGGAGCAGCGACATGGGGGTGCTGTGGTCGCCCCGGACCCCCGGCCGGGTCTGCCGCGGGTCGGACGTGACCGTCACCTCCGCCTCGACCCGGGTGTGGTCCCGCGCCAGGCCGGGGACGGGGCCGCTTCGCACATCCGCCGCGTGGAGCCCGGCCGCTGCGGCCCCGGCCGCAGCACAGAGCAGTGCCGCGGCAGCGGCTGTCGCCCTGGCCCCGGGCCGCCACTCCCATCCGGCTCCCCCCGTGTGCGGGTCACCATCGGCGTACCCACCGGTCCCGGCGCGTCCCGCCCGGGCCGGCAGCCGAGGCGCCACCAGGAGCCCCAGGGCGAGGCAGGTGCAGACGACGGCCCCCGCTGCCGCCCATCGCCCTGGCACCACGAGGGCGAGCGCGGCCGCGGCCCATGCCGCCAGGGCGGGCGGGACGAGCCGGAGATCGACCGGACCTTCCTGGCGCGGATCGGCGGCACCCAATCGGCCACCCGCGACCGTATGGACGTCGGCGCTGGTCATGGCCTGACCAGCGGCCGGAGATCCTCGAATCGGCGATCACCGATCCCGTTGACTTCGCGGAGTTCGTCCACGGACCGGTAGCCCCCGTGCTCGGTGCGGTAGTCGACGATGTGCTGGGCGAGTACCGGTCCGACGCCGGGGAGTGTCTCCAGCTGCTCGACGGTGGCGGTCGTCAGACTGACCGGCGTCGGGGGTCCCACCTGCCCTCCTCTCCCGCCCCCGCCGCCGGCTGTTCCGTCCGCCGATCCGCCCGCGGCGGGCTGGACAGCGGGCACGCCCACCACGACCTGCTCGCCGTCCGTCAGAACCCGAGCCCGGTTGAGCGCGGTGACGTCCGTGCCTTCTCGCACTCCTCCCGCGGCGCGCAGTGCGTCGGCAACACGTGACCCAGCGGGCAGACGCTGGATTCCCGGCCGCCGCACCTTGCCGCTCACGTCGACGACGATCTGTCCGCCCATCGCTGCGGGGAACGGCGGCCCGGCAGACGGCCCTGGCGTAAGGCCGGGGCCGCCTGAGGAGTCGAAGGATCCCGGCGCGGCCGCGTGCGCCGCTGCGGCCTCCTTCACCTGCTCGGGAGCGTGTACGGGCTGAGGGCGCGCCGACCAGAAGTGCACGGCGGCCAGAGCTGCGGCCCCTGCGAGGACAAGAGCGAGCGCTGCGAGCGCTTTTGGTTCCAGACCGCACCGGAGCCGCACCCACAGGGGTAACCGATCCCGCAGAGCGGGCCCGACAGCACGCCACCACCGCGACACCGCTGTCGTGCCTCCGCTCACGGGCGGTGCGCCACGCACCTGTTCCGGCTCCGCCGTCGCCCGGGCGGCGGCAGGGCTTGCCGCCGACGTGGAGGCCGACGACCAGGAGGGAACCGTCCTGGCGCCACGCACACGAGCGGAGGCGGGGCCGGGAACGCGAGCGGGTGCCCGAGTGGATGCGGAAGCCGCCGGAGGCCCCCCGGAATGGCCCGAGTCCCGTGGAAAGACCGTGGCTGGGGCAGGGGGTACGGCAGGAGGGCGGGGTACGACCGGAGTACCGGCTGCGACGGGTGAACGGGCACTCACCGGAGCACCGGTTGCGAACGTCACAGGGTTCGTCGTCGCCCCGGCGGGGGCAGGGGTGACGACCGCAGCAGGGGCAGCACTTCCTCTCGCGTGCCGGCCGCCGGCCCCTCCGTGCGCCCCCATCAGCGCGTCCGCGCGGCGACGTGAAGCCGCGGCGACCTCACCATCGCGTCCCCGCCCGGCCCTGCGCCGGTGACCCCGGCGGGCGCCGGGTCCCGTGCCCGCCCTTCCCCCGGGCCGGACGCCGGGACCACTGCCCGCACGGGGAGCGCCGCTACCAGGACCGTGCCGGGCATGTTCGGCAGAACCCTGAATCGGGCCAGGGTCAGGGGGCGATCCGGGCACATGCCCGTACCCATGCGCTGGCCCACGTGTGGCGTGGCTGGTCGGTCGGAGTGTGGCGTGGCTGGTCGGTCGGATGGTTGCGCGGCTGGCTGCGTGAAGTGATCGGAGGGCCATGTGTCACGACGCTAGACACTTCCTTCAATTCCCGTCCGGAAGCCTCAATTCCGGTGGATAACTTACCGGTTGTGAATATTTCCCTCACCCGCCGGAGTGAGACCGACAGCCGGACACGCAGGGCAGGATCATCCGAACCAGCTGGAGGAATCAACGGGCGGGATCAAAGGACGGGTATCGCCGGGCTGGTTCAAAGGGCTGGACCGACGGGCGGGACCAAGGGGCCTGACCAACGGGGCCTGACCAACGGGGCGGATGAACGGGCAGGATCAACGGGGCGAAACCACTGCCCCCAACAGCCCGGGCCCGGTATGTGCCCCGATCACCGCACCCACCTCGCTGACATGCAGCTCGGCCAGCCCCGGAACCCGCTCGCGCAGCCGTTCCGCCAGCCGCTCCGCCCGCTCCGGGGCGGCCAGGTGGTGCACCGCGATGTCCACCGCACCCGAGCCGGCCCGCTCGGCGACGAGCTCTTCGAGCCGTGCGATCGCCTTGGACGCCGTCCGCACCTTCTCCAGCAGTTCGATGCGTCCGCCGTCCAGTGTGAGCAGCGGTTTCACCGCGAGCGCGGAGCCGAGCAGCGCCTGAGCGGCGCCTATGCGCCCGCCCCGGCGCAGGTAGTCGAGTGTGTCGACGTAGAAGTACGCGGATGTGCCGGCTGCCCGCTTCTCCGCCGCCGCGACCGCCGCGTCCAGGTCACCGCCTGCCCCGACCGTCTCCGCCGCGGCCAGCGCGCAGAATCCGAGCGCCATGGCGACCATGCCGGTGTCCACCACTCGCACCGGCACCGGCGCGTCCTTCGCGGCAAGCAGTGCGGCGTCGTACGTGCCCGAGAACTCGGCCGAAAGGTGGAGGGAGACGATGCCCGTGGCCCCGGCCTCGGCCGCGGCGCGGTAGGTGGCGGCGAAGACTTCCGGGCTGGGCCTGGACGTGGTCACGGAGCGGCGCTTCTGCAGGGCCAGAGCCAGCGACCTGGCCGAGATCTCCGTGCCTTCCTCCAGAGCCTGGTCACCCAGGACAACGGTCAGGGGCACTGCGGTGATGCCGTGCCGTTCCATCGTCTGGCGCGGCAGGTAGGCCGTTGAATCGGTGACGATCGCGACATGGCGGGACATGAGCCGGAGGTTACCTTCCGGGACGGGGGCACGGCAGCTCGGGCCCGGACTGCCGATCATTCCCAGTCGGTCCGGAAAGATTTCTGCCGGTCCCGGTCACGGGCGTTACGGGTCAGTTCGTGGTCTCCGGCCTGGCGGACTTCTGCCACGGGTACCCGGTCTGCAGTCGCGGGTCCGGCGGCGTGAGCGCCTGCGGTGCCTCTTCGTCGGCCGGGCCACTCCAGCTCTGCGCCGGCGCACCGTCCTGCGTCGACGGCTCCTCCGTCGTCCAGTGCCGCAGGGCACCTGCCTCCACGTCGATCTGGGCGTTCAGCGCCGCCAGGTCGTCGTCGGCGAACTGCCGCGCCCGGTCACGCGCCGCCCAGCGCAGCGACTCCGCCGAGTGCGTGATGCGCTCCGTGCGCTCCTTCAGGCTCGGCAGCAGCGTGGCGACCGTCGCCCTGTCGGGTTCGCGCTCCAGCCTCTTCAGTTCGCTGTCGAGCTCTCGTCCGTGCGCGCTGAGCCGCTGGAAGAGTCCCATCGACTCCGAGAGCGAGGAATCCTCCGCCACCCCCGCACCGAGTGCGTCCTGGGTGGCCCGCATCGACGTCCGCAGAGCGAGCCGCAGCTGCGCAAGCTCCCCCTGGACGCCCGGCTGGCCGTAGCTCTTGGCCCGCAGCGCGGTGTCCTCCACGGAGCGGCGCGCCTGCGTGATCGTGCGGTCCACGCCACGCTTGGCGGCGCGGACGGCCTTCACTCCGGCGTACACCCCGAGCGCCATGAACGCGACGAAGAGCAGCGTCAGGATCAGGATCACGGCTTCCATGAACGCCCCTCGGTTTCGATTCGGCTGCCGGTGTGCGGCCGCCCCTTCTACGGTAAACGGAACGGGCAGGCCAGGGGTTCCATCGGAACCCCCAACCTGCCCGTAGGGGAAAGCCCCAAGGCCGGTCCGACAACCGCTCCGCGACCGCGAGGGCGGGCCCGGAACCGTACAGGACCGGCTCAGCGGGCCCCGGCCGTCACGCGGGGACGATGTTGACCAGCTTCGGAGCCCGCACGATCACCTTGCGGATCCCGGCTCCGCCCAGCGCGGCCACGACGCTCTCGTCGGCCAGCGCCAGCGCCTCCAGCTCCTCGTCAGTGATCGACGGGGAGATCTCCAGGCGTGCCCTGACCTTGCCCTTGATCTGCACCACGCAGGTCACGGTCTCGTCCACGACGTAGGCCGGGTCGGCGACCGGGAAGTCCTGGTGCACGACGGACTCGCTGTGGCCCAGACGGCGCCACAGCTCCTCCGCCACGTGCGGAGCCAGCGGTGCGACCAGCAGCACCAGGCGCTCGGCGACGGACCGCGACAGCGGGCCGCCCGACTTCGTCAGGTGGTTGTTCAGCTCGGTGACCTTGGCGATGGCGGTGTTGAAGCGCATCCCGGCCATGTCCTGGCCGACACCGTCGATGGCCTTGTGCAGCGCCCTCAGCGTGTCCTCGTCGGGCTCGGTGGCGACCACGGTGACCTCACCGGTCTCCTCGTCGACCACATTGCGCCACAGCCGCTGCAGCAGCCGGTACTGGCCCACCACGGCTCGCGTGTCCCACGGCCGCGAGACATCCAGCGGGCCCATGGCCATCTCGTACAGGCGCAGTGTGTCCGCCCCGTACTCGCCGCAGATCTCGTCGGGCGTCACGGCGTTCTTCAGGGACTTGCCCATCTTGCCCAGGACACGACTGACCTTCTCGCCCTGGTGGTAGTACGCCCCGTCGCGCTCCTCGACCTCGGTGGCCGGGACGGCGATTCCGCGGCTGTCCCGGTACACGAAGGCCTGGATCATGCCCTGGTTGTACAGCTTGTGGAACGGCTCGGCGGACGAGACGTGTCCCAGGTCGTGCAGCACCTTGGACCAGAAACGCGCGTACAGCAGGTGCAGCACGGCGTGCTCGGCGCCGCCGACGTACAGGTCGACACCACCGGTCGGCTGACCCTCCCGCGGCCCCATCCAGTACTGCTCGATCGCCGGGTCGACCAGCTGCCGGTCGTTGCGCGGATCCAGGTAGCGCAGCTCGTACCAGCAGGAACCCGCCCAGTTCGGCATGGTGTTGGTCTCGCGGCGGTACTTCTTCGGCCCGTCGCCCAGGTCCAGCGTGACGTTGACCCAGTCGGCGTTCCGTGACAGCGGGGTCTCGGGCTGGGTGTCCGCGTCCTCCGGGTCGAAGGTGCGCGGCGAGTAGTCCTCGACCTCGGGCAGCTCCAGCGGCAGCATCGACTCGGGCAGCGGGTGGGCGATGCCCTCCTCGTCGTACACGATCGGGAAGGGCTCGCCCCAGTAGCGCTGCCGGCTGAACAGCCAGTCACGCAGCCGGAAGTTGACGGTGCCTTCTCCGACGCCGTGCTCCTGCAGCCACTCGGTGATCTTCGCCTTGGCGTCGACGACGCCCAGACCGTCCAGCGAGATCTCGTCGTTCGCCGAGTTGACCAGCTTCGCCTCGTACGAGGCGAAGGCGTTCTCCCAGGTCGACGGGTCGGTGCCGCGGTCGTCCGACGGTTCGACGACGCAGCGCATCGGCAGCTCGAAGGCGCGCGCGAAGGCGAAGTCCCGCACGTCGTGCGCGGGTACGGCCATGATCGCGCCTGTGCCGTAGCCCATCAGGACGTAGTCGGCGATGAAAACCGGGACCTTCGCGCCGCTGACGGGGTTGGTCGCGTACGCGCCGGTGAAGACGCCGGTCTTGTCCTTGGCCTCGGCCTGGCGCTCCACATCGGACTTGGCGGCGGCCTGCTTGCGGTACGCCGTCACGGCCTCGGCGGGGCTCGCGTGGCCACCGGTCCACACCGGATGGGTGCCCTCGGGCCAGGCCGCGGGGATGATCCGCTCGACCAGCTCGTGCTCGGGTGCCAGCACCATGTAGGTGGCACCGAACAGGGTGTCCTGACGGGTGGTGAATACGGTGATGTCACCGGCTCCGTCGACCGGGAAGTCGACGCGCGCGCCTTCGGAGCGACCGATCCAGTTGCGCTGCTGCAGCTTGATGGCCTCGGGCCAGTCCAGCCCGTCCAGGTCGTCCAGCAGCCGGTCCGCGTAGGCCGTGATGCGCATGTTCCACTGGCGCAGCTTGGCCTTGAAGACGGGGAAGTTGCCGCGCTCGGAACGGCCGTCGGCCGTCACCTCTTCGTTGGCCAGCACGGTCCCCAGCCCCGGCGCCCAGTTGACGGGTGCCTCGGAGGCGTACGCCAGGCGGAACTGCCCCAGGACATCGGCGCGCTCGGCCGAGCTCAGCGCGCTCCACTCGCGGCCGTCCGGGGCCGGGCGCTCACCGCTCTCGAACTGGGCGACCAGTTCGGCGATCGGGCGTGCCCGGTCGGCCGCGGTGTCGTACCAGGAATTGAAGATCTGCAGGAAGATCCACTGGGTCCACTTGTAGTAGTCCGCGTCGATCGTCGCGAAGGAGCGGCGCTTGTCGTGGCCCAGGCCCAGCCGGCGCAGCTGGACCTTCATGTTCTCCATGTTGGCCTCTGTCGAGGCCCGGGGGTGCGTACCGGTCTGCACGGCGTACTGCTCCGCGGGCAGTCCGAAGGCGTCGAAGCCCAGGGTGTGCAGGACGTTGTGCCCGGTCATCCGCTGGTGGCGGGCGTAGACATCGGTGGCGATGTAGCCCAGCGGGTGGCCGACGTGCAGACCCGAACCCGAGGGGTACGGGAACATGTCCATGATGAACTTCTTCGGCTTGGCGGCCAGTTCCGGATTGTCCGCCAGGTCACCGGTGGGGTTCGGTGCCTCGTACGTCCCCTCGGCGTCCCAGAAGTCCTGCCAGCGTGCCTCGATGTCGGCGGCCATCGCTGCCGTGTAGCGGTGCGGCGCAGCCACCTCGACTGCGGAATTCGTCTCGCTCATGATCCTCAAAGCTCCATCGATCGTCATCTGCCGGCGCCCACGTCTACGGACACACGTCTACGGAAACGAAAAATCCCCTCGCACAGGAGGGGACGCCGCGCCGAGTCCGACCAGGCATTCTCACCGGTCGGGAGTGATCAGCGCGGCTCGCTAAGCAGAAGGCGTACGGCACGCATGGCGTCAGGGTACCGCACAGCCCCGGAGCGCTGCCGGGCACATACCCGTCACAGAGGGCCCGCGGGGGCGCCGCGCACCCGGGCCGACGCACCACGACTTCACCACGATCCCTACGCAGTACCTACACACTCCGGGGGTTACTCCGCGTACTGCCCTCTTTCGGGGCAACAACTCAAACCTCGTACTGGCCGGTATGCAGCGACTTAGCATGCGGCAACGGGACCGCTTTGCCGAACCATTCGGAGTCGCCCCCATGAAGCCTCATCGCAGGATCCGCTCATCCCCCTCAATGAGCAGCAGCCCAGGACTGAGCCGCCCGATGCAGGGCGGACTGACCGTCGCCGCGCTGGTGCTCCTCCCTCTGGTCGCCGTCGCAGGGAGCGACGGCTTGCGCGCCGGACTCGACTTCACGACCGGCGTCCTGACGCTGGTGTCGCTCACTGCTGCGGTCGCCTGGGGCCTGCTGGCCACCGACCGGATTTTCCTCTCGACCCGTCAGCGGCTGGTCGGCCAGGGCATCCACCGGGCCGCCGCTGTCACCTCGCTCGGCTTCCTCCTGCTGCACGGCACCGTGAAGGTCTCGCTCGGGCACGTGGAACTGATAGGTGCCCTCATACCCTTCGGCCTCGGCGTGAGCGGCACGGCCGGACTCATCGGCTTCGGGTCGCTTGCCGGCCTGCTGATGATCGTCGCTGCGGCAACCGGGGCCATGCGCAGCGTCTTCGCCACCCCGGGGAAGATCGCCGGCCGCTGGCGTGCGCTGCACGCGCTCGCCTATCCGGCCTGGTGCTCCGCACTGCTGCACGGCCTGTACGCCGGCCGCCAGGCTGCTACCTGGGTCGTCGTCATGTACAGCCTCTGCCTGCTCGCTGTGGCCGCCGCACTGTGCCTGCGGCTGCTGCCTGCCCCGACCAAACGCCTGATCACTGATCTGGTCACCACCCTGATCAGTCCCGACGGCCCTCCCCAGGACTCCGACCCGGTGAAACGCAATTCCCCGCTCCCCGGCGCGGAACACCTGCCTCCGCAGCCTGGCGAGGGACGGCGGCGACAAGGACTGCCGCCCGAGGCACCCGGGTGGGGTGACGAACGCGAGGTGCGCGGCACCCCGGTCCGCCCCCGTACGCTCGCCGCCCCCTCCCCGCCGCTGTACGAGGCCCCTCAGTACGGGGCCACGCCGGACGAGACCCCTCTGTACGAAGCCCCGCCGCGCAGCTCCGAGCGGCTCGGTCCGGGCCTCGACGCCACAACGGCGGCAGGGGCAACAACGGGACCGGGACCAGGGCCGGGCATCTCCGCCGCCTATCGCGCCGTCTCCCGGCCACCCGAGCCCCCGCAGGAACGTGCGGCGGACGGCCTCTGGCCCGCACCGTCCCCCGCACCCCCCGCGCAGGCGCTCAGGCCTCCCTACGGCCCCGACCCCTCTTACGATCCCGAGCACGCGTACGCGCGCACCCAGGAGTCCACGGCCTACTCCACACCCTCACCCGCCGAGACGGCATACGCATACGTCCCGCCCTCGCCCGCCGAGACGGCCTACGTCCCGCCCTCGCCCGCCGAGACGGCCTACGCCACGCCCTTGTACACCGAGACCGCTTACGCCTACCCCGATGCCACTTCGACCGGTTACGTCCCCCCGGCCGACCCGTCCGGATACGACGGCAGTGGCGCCCGGGGTATCGCCGACACCGAACAGCTGCCAGGGCTCTATCCGCCTCCCGCAGGGGAGCCCTGGCACGCACCCGCAGGAGACCGACCGTGAATGTCCCCCTCCCCGATGTACCCGAGGTCCGTGTAGTCGGCCTTCCCCAGCTGACTACCGGCTTCGACCTGGTCGAGCGGATCGATCTCGCCATGCACCTGAAGGTGCACGGCCCGCTCGAACCCATGAACGGCGAGCGCCTTGCCGAACTGGCCGAGTCCATCTCCCTGCGCGGCCGGGGCGGCGCAGGTTTCCCGTTCGGCAAGAAGCTGCGCGCCGTGGCGAAAGCCTCCATCCGGCGTGGAGTGCGGCCCGTCGTCGTGATCAACGGCAGTGAGGGCGAGCCCGCCTGCCGCAAGGACACCGTCCTGCTCAACCGCGCCCCGCATCTCATCCTCGACGGCGCCCTGCTCGCGGCGGAGGCACTCGGCGCGCGCACCCTGGTCGTCGCCGTCACCCGCAACTCCACGGAGATCTCCATCCGAGCCGCCCTGGCGGAGCGCGGGCTGTCGGACCGGCGGGGGCAGCACCTGCGCGCCCGGGTCGTTCGCACCCCGGAGCGCATGGTCTCGGGCGAGGCCTCCGCGGTCATCCGGGCGGTGAACGGTGGCCCCGCACTGCCGCCGGGCCGCCGGGAGCGCGCGGCGGAGTCCGGAGTGGCCGGCGCCCCGACCCTGCTGTCGAACGCGGAGACGTACGCACAGCTCGCCGTCGCCGCCCGGATCGGCTCCCGCCGCTACGGGCACACCGGCCTGCCCGACGAGCCCGGCACGGTCCTGCTCACCGTCTCCGGGGCCGTGGCGCGCCCCATGGTCATCGAGGTACCCACCGGAGTGCCCCTGCGGTATGTCCTGCAACTGGCCGGTGCGCCGCCGATGCCCCAGGGCGTGCTCACCGGCGGCTATCACGGCAACTGGATCGACGCGAACGCCTCGCACGACGCCGTCGTCTCCCGGGCGTCCCTGGCTGCGGCGGGTGGTGCGCTCGGTGCGGGGGCCATCCTGCCGATCGGCCCGGAGACCTGCCCGATCGGCGAGTCGCTGCGCATCGCGAACTGGCTGGCGGCCGAGACCGCGGGCCAGTGCGGGCCGTGCAAGCTGGGGCTGCCGGCCGCGGCCGGCGGGCTCTCCGACGTACTCAACGGCGGTGGACCTGCCGCCCTCGAGGCACTGCGGGAGGTGACCCAGGCGGTGAAGGGCCGGGGGGCGTGCAAACATCCGGACGGCTCGGCGCGCTTCCTGGCGTCCACCCTGTCCGCGTTCACGGACGACCTGGCGGCACATGTCCTGGGCGGCGGCTGCGGACGCGAGACGCTCGGGGTGCTGCCCCTGCCGGCTCCCGGTTACGAGGACGTGGAGGAGTCGATTCCGAGCGGCGAGAAGCTGGCGGTCGACTGGACGCTCTGCCGGGGCCACGGACTGTGTGCGGACATCGTGCCCGAACTGATCAGACTCGGCCCCGACGGCTACCCGGCGCTCGCGGACACCGCCGTTCCGATGCACCTGCGGGGCCGCGCCCAGCGCGCCGTACGGCGATGCCCGGAGCTCGCCCTCCGCATCGAGCAGGCCCCTGCCGAACGTCCGGCGCTCCCGAGCGCCCAGCGGAAGGCCCTGGGCAGCGGACGCAGTTGATCCGAGCCCCACTCCACCGCTTGCGGTGCACAACGAGAAGCGGTCCATCCGATTCGGATGGACCGCTTCTTCACTGTGGAGCTAAGGAGAATTGAACTCCTGACCTCCTGCATGCCATGCAGGCGCTCTACCAACTGAGCTATAGCCCCTCGCTTATCGCCCGGTTCCCCCGGCGACATCGAGAACATTACACGGTCCCCCCGGCCCTTCACCAAATCGTTTCCAGTCTGTCCCGATATGCCCGACCGGGGAGGCCTTGACCAGCAACGGGTCCGGCCACTCGGACCTCGTCAGGCGGTGGCGAAGGAGTAGAACCGCTTGAGGGTGCAGTGCTCCTCCAGGAGCCGTCCGTAGATGGGCTCCCCCTCCAGCTCCCGGTACGTCTCGATGGGGTCGCCTTTTATGATCAGCGCCCGCGCGCACTCCTCGCACCAGTACTGGAACTCCGAATTGACCGGATCCATGTCCCTGACGATGGGCGTACCGCTGCCGCACCAGTCGCACTTCCGCCTGTGTGCACCCATCGGTCAGCTCCGACTGTGGCCGCAGGCCGTGCACGCGTGGGGTGCCTCTTGCGGGACCTCCGGGCCGGGGGGCGCCTTGGAGGTAAGGGGCAGGTCCGGGACCTGTTCGCGGCTCGCAGGCATCGCGCTCCCTCCCGATCGGTCCATCGCCCCCTCCGGCGGTCCGATTCTGCCATGGCCCCGCAAGGGGGTCAGCCCGCCGACTGCCGGACTGCCTGTATAAGCCGTACGGAACCGGCCACCGTGCACGCGAAAAGGGCTTGAAACGTTCCCGACGGGAGGAGGAGAGATGACGAGGGTGCTCCGGACCTCAGGGCGACAGTCCTGCCACCCCAGAACCTGACCGACTGAACGGCACGACGGCACGACGGCACGACGGCACGACGCCACGACGCCACGACGCCACGACGCCACGACGCCACGACGCCACGACGCCACGACGCCACGACAAAGGATCCCGCCCCCTGCCGGGGACGGGATCCTGTGATTGTGGAGCTAAGGAGAATTGAACTCCTGACCTCCTGCATGCCATGCAGGCGCTCTACCAACTGAGCTATAGCCCCGCTGTTCGCTGTGTTTCCCTGCGTTTCCGCGCTGCGAACAAGAAGAACTTTAGCCTGCGACCAGCCGGAAAGTGAAATCCGGCCCCCGCCGGCCGGAGACACCTTCCGGCGCGGCCCGGAGACACCCTCCGGACACCCGCTAATCGTCGTCGCCGAGCACCGGTTCGGGGAGTGTTCCGGCATTGTGCTCGAGCAGTCGCCAGCCCCTCGCACCTTCGCCGAGCACGGACCAGCAGCAGTTGGAGAGCCCGCCGAGGCCCTCCCAGTGGTACGCCTCCAGACCGAGCAGCCGGCCGATCGTCGTCCGGATCGTGCCTCCGTGGCTCACCACGACGAGCGTGCCACCATCGGGCAGCTTCGCGGCGTGCTCCAGGACGACCGGAGCAGCCCGGTCGGCGACCTCGGTCTCCAGCTCACCACCACCCCGGCGCACGGGTTCCCCGCGCTTCCAGGCGGCGTACTGCTCGCCGTACTGCCCGACGATCTCCTCATGGGTGAGACCCTGCCAGGCGCCCGCATACGTCTCGCGCAGTGCGGAGTCGTGTGCGACTTCGAGGCCGGTGACCGAGGCCAGCTCGGCAGCCGTGGCCGCTGCTCGCTGCAGGTCCGAAGCCACGATGGCGTCAGGCTTCAGCGAGGCGAGCAGCCGGGCGGCCCTATGGGCCTGTCCGACGCCGGCCTCGGTGAGCTCGATGTCCGTGGAACCCTGGAATCGACGCTCCAGATTCCACGCCGTCTGGCCGTGCCGCCATAGGACGATCCTGCGGCCTCTGCCGCCCTTGCTGCCGTTCAGCTCTGCTCACCTTCCGTGACACCGTGGAGCTGTGCGTGCTCCTCGGCCTTGCCCCGGGTCTTGAGGGCGTCCTCGGGGAGGGCGATCTCGGGGCAGTCCTTCCACAGGCGCTCGAGCGCGTAGAAGACACGCTCCTCGCTGTGCTGGACGTGGATCACGATGTCGACGTAGTCGAGGAGGATCCAGCGGGCGTCGCGGTCGCCCTCGCGGCGTACCGGCTTGGCGCCTAGCTCCTTCTGCAGCCGCTCCTCGATCTCGTCGACGATCGACTTGACCTGGCGGTCGTTGGGAGCCGAGGCCAGCAGGAAGGCGTCGGTGATCGACAGCACGTCGCTGACGTCGTAGGCGATGATGTCGTGCGCGAGCCGGTCGGCTGCCGCCTGGGCGGCAGCGTTGATGAGCTCGATGGAGCGGTCCGTGGCGGTCACATGCAGGCTTTCGTCGGCGGTCAGATCAACCTCTAGGGTCTCACGGACCGCCGACAGCCCTTACGACGTTTACGCCGGGTGCTACTTGATCTTGTAGTTCTGGCCGAGCACGACGGACACATCGGCATTCGACGCGGGCTTGCCCTGCTTCACCGAGCTCGTCGGCAGACCCAGGGTCTTGGCGACCTCGACCGCCTTCGCCTTGTCCTCGGCAGCCCTGTAGAGGACCTGGGACGACGCCTCGGCGCCTGCCTTCCCGCCGTCCACGAACGCGTATCCGCCGTTGACCAGCTGGACTCTGGCGAATTCCGTGCCGTCCGCGTTGCCCGTGGCGTTCTTGACTCCGACCCGTACCGCCGCGCCCTGGTCCGGGGCCTTCACGGTGCCGCCCAGGATGTCCTTGACGACGCTCTCCGTCGCCTCGTCCGTGAGGGTGCCGTCGTCCTGGACCGGGAGCAGCGCCGTCTTGTAGTCGCCCACCTTGGCGTGCCCGGCGAGTTTCGCCAGCGAGGCGCCCAGGTCCTGCTCGGGCAGCGACGGGTCGAGGATCTGCGCGAGGGTCTCCACGGTGACCGTGGCGGCCTTGGGGTCCTCGGACGTCTTGCGCAGAACACTGCGCATGACCTGTCCGAACCGCAGCAGCTGCTTCGCCTCCGGCTCACCGGGACCCCGGTAGGTGGCGTACGCGACGGCCATCTGGCCGCTCAGCGTCTGCGCCTCGCCCTTCCTCACGAGCGGCGACGCGCCCTTCTGGACATCGGGTACATCGACGTCTGTGTCGACCTCGATGCTACCCACGAGCTCGACGAGGTTCTCCAGGTACGGGGTGTCGAGCCGCCAGGTGCCACTGATCTTGGTGCCGAGCAGGGTGTCGATCGCCTCGCGCGTGCCGGTGGACCCGTCGTCGTCGACGGACTTGCCGAGGGTGGTCGTGGAGCCGTCGTCCGTGGCCACGGAGAGCGAGTTGGGAAGCAGGACGGTGGTGCCCTGCTCGGTGGTGACGTTGTCGACGAGCAGCGCCGTGGAGGTGCCGCCCTTCTTGGTGTTGTGCAGATGGACGACGATGACGTCCCGCTGCTGCGGACCTGTCGCCGTGTTGTTCTGCTTGTCCTGGTCCGAGAGGCCGGGAATCTTGCCCGCGTACCAGAGGTAGCCGGCGCCGCCGACCACCACGAGGGCCAGGACGACTATCAGCGCGACGATCCGCTTGCGCCCGCGGCGTCGCGCTTCCTCGCGCCGTTCGCTGCGGCTCTCGGTGAATTTCAGCCAGTCGATGACGTCTTCGGAGTCCTCGTCGGGCTCCTCGATGAACGAGAACTGCTCGGTGCGGTAGTCGCGGTCGGCGCGGCGCTGCTCGGGTACGACGGGTTCGGGCGCCGGCTCGGGCGCACGCCGCGGCTCGGGCTCCGGTGGTGCGGCCATCGGGCTCTGGGGCTGCGGGGTGTTCCACTGCTGGGTGGAGTCGTCGACGGCGGGCTGCTGGCCGGTGTCGTAGCCGTAGTTCCCGTAGCCGCCGTCGTAGTCGTAACCCTGCTGCTGAGGCTGCTGGGGCTGCTGAGGAGCGGCATACGGGTCGTACTGCTGCGTACCCGCGTACGGGTCGTAGCCGTATCCCTGGCCGGCCCCGTACGCCTGCTGCGTCTGGGCCTGCTGCGTCTGCCCGTCCTGTCGGGGGGCCTGCTGGGGCTGCTGCGCATACGGGTCGTACGGCTGCTGCCCTTGCTGCTGGTAGACCGGCTGCCCGTACTCGTCGTAGCCGATGATCTGCGGCTGCTGTTGGTAGTACGGGTCGTACGGGTTCTGTCGGTCGTTCACCGGTGCCCCTCTCCGTGGCTCATTCGCCGCGGTACAGCTGGCGCTTGTCGATGTAGCGGACCACACCGTCCGGCACCAGGTACCAGACAGGATCCCCCTGCTGGACCCTCGCTCGGCAGTCTGTGGACGAGATCGCCAGCGCGGGTACCTCCACGAGCGAGACCCCGCCCTCGGGCAGTCCGTCGTCCGTGAGCACATGACCCGGCCGGGTCACACCGATGAAGTGGGAGAGCGAGAAGAGCTCTTCCGCGTCACGCCAGGTGAGGATCTGGGACAGCGCGTCGGCGCCGGTGATGAAGAAGAGGTCCGCGTCGCCGTGGACCGCACGCAGGTCCCGAAGCGTATCGATCGTGTACGTCGGTCCGCCACGGTCGATGTCGCTGCGGCTGACCGAGAACTGCGGGTTGGACGCCGTGGCGATGACCGTCATCAGGTAGCGGTCCTCTGCCGGGGACACGTTCTTGTGGCTCTTCTGCCACGGCTGCCCCGTCGGGACGAAGATCACCTCGTCGAGGTGGAAATGGGCGGCCACTTCACTGGCCGCCACCAGGTGTCCGTGGTGGATCGGGTCAAACGTCCCGCCCATCACGCCGAGTCGGCGCTTGCCGCGGCCGGTAGGCACTTCCTGCTCTCCCATGCGTGCAGACCCTACTGGCACAGCTGTTCGCCTCTGCCTCAGCGGTCTCGGTTGAAGCGGGTCGTGATCCACAGAAGCAGCATGAGCGCGACGAACGCACCGCCGCCGGTGAGGTACGGGCTGAGGCTTTCGTGGTTGCCACCCTGCTCGCCACCTTCGGAGGCGAGGGTGACCAGCTGGTGCGCGGTGCTCGTGAGGCTCATCTTCGGCAGGACCTATCGATCGGGAGTCGGAAGGAAGACGTCGCGGACATCGTATGCGGGCGCCGCGGGCACGCTCACGCCGACTCAGTCGTTGTTGTCGTCGTTGCGGTATCCGCGCAGCAGGAACCAGGCGAGCAGGGCAGCTCCGACGAGCGAGACGAGCAGCACGATGCGGAGCGTATCGCCGGGCCCCTGGTCCTCGGATGCGGCAGCGAGCACTGCGACGGTGTACGGCATTTCGGGCGCTCCTCAAAGTTATCCACAGCCCCCCGCACACCGTAGCGCCAGCACCTACGCTGGGTTTTGTCAGGGGGACGAGCGACGTCTCGTACGAACAGGGGGCATCCATGACCGACAACAGTCACGAGAGCGTGCCGAGCAGGCAGCGCAGGCGATTCCCGGGTATCTCCTCCCGGGCGTACGAACACCCGGCGGACCGCTCGGCCCTGGTGGCCCTGCGCAAGCTGAGCGGTTTCGACACCGTTTTCAAGGCGCTCAGCGGACTGCTCCCTGAGCGCAGCCTGCGGCTGCTCTTCCTCTCGGACTCCGTCCGGGTGAGCGACGCGCAGTTCACCCACCTCAACGACATGCTGCGGGACGCCTGTTACATCCTGGACCTGGAGAAGGTCCCGCCCATGTACGTCAATCAGGACCCGCAGCCGAATGCCATGTGCATCGGTCTCGACGAGCCGATCATCGTCGTGACGACGGGCCTGGTGGAGCTGCTCGACGAGGAGGAGATGCGGGCGGTCGTGGGCCACGAGGTGGGCCACGCGCTCTCCGGTCACGCGGTGTACCGGACGATACTTCTCTTCCTGACCGGCCTTGCTCTCAAGGTGGCCTGGATCCCGCTCGGCAACGTCGCGATCATGGCGATCGTGACGGCGCTGCGCGAGTGGTTCCGCAAGTCGGAGCTGTCCGCGGACCGGGCCGGACTTCTGGTCGGGCAGGACCAGCAGGCGTCGATGCGCGGTCTGATGAAGATCGCGGGCGGCAACCACCTCCACGAGATGAATGTCGATGCCTTCCTCGCCCAGGCCGACGAGTACGAGAAGGGCGGCGATCTGCGCGATTCCGTGCTCAAGATCCTCAACGTGCTGCCCCGCTCGCACCCCTTCACCACCGTGCGGGCGGCCGAGCTGAAGAAGTGGTCGGAGACCCGCGAGTACCAGCGGATCATGGACGGCCATTACCCCAAGCGCGAAGAGGACAAGGACACCTCGGTGACGGATTCCTTCCGGGAGTCCGCCTCGCACTACGCGGACACGGTGCGCACCAGCAAGGACCCGCTGATGAAGCTCGTCGGTGACATCGCAGGCGGTGCGGGTGACCTGGGGGGCAAGCTCCGGGACAAGTTCACCGGGGCAAGCGGCGGGAGCAACGGCGGTGGGGCCGCAGGAAAGGGCGGAGCCTCGTCCTCGGACTCTACGGAGCGCTCCGATGGGACCTGGAGGCGTCCGGACCCGGAAGAGGGCTCGGAGCCGGCGGGGGGCTGACCGCCAGGGTGCCGCACAGCGCCGCCGTGGGCAGGCCCGTGGCATACGGGTCCGTACCGGCCGGGCCCCGGGTGTCTGCCCGCTGGCCGGCGAACAACGGACGCAGTGCGCCCGCCGCATCGGCGGAGCACGCCTGCGGGCCGGCCTGGACGTAGGCGCTCCGCACCTCCAGTCGGTGCAGCCTGAGGTCTTCCCGGTCCACGAAGAAGTGCATCTCGCGCCGCACGGTGAACAGCGACGCGCCATCCGGGCGGTGGGGACCGGATACGGCCGGGCGCAGGGCGTACGTGAAGGTGTGGTCGGACATGACCTCCAAGGTGTCCGACCCCGCCTCCGCGTAGGAGAGCGTGCCCTGTACCCGTATCTCCGGGTCCGCGAGCTCCACCTCGGCCGGGTCGAAGCGCACGAGCCAGCCCGTCGCCATGTGCTGGCCGTCGCCGTCGGGTGCGCTCACACTTCGGTCGAACTGGGGCGTCTGGTCCGGGTCGATCAGCCGCCCGACCGGCCGCACCATGCCACCGGTCAGCACATCGGGGTCGAGCGAGGACTCCACCAGGTAGTCCTTGACCGTGATCAGGGCTGTCGTCACCTGGCTGTCCGAGAAGTTCTTCGTCCGCCGGACCGCCGGCAGGTTGATGCCCGCCGCGCCGGACCGGTGTCCCGCTGCCGGGCCCGTGGCGAAGAGCGCGTCAGGGGTCCCGCCGCGCACGGCGCCCCGGGGAGCGAGGGGAATCAGAGTCGTCCGCAGAGGCTCGGCATGCCTGCCCGCGGGCGTCGGATAGGGGTTGCGGAAGCCGACGTAGACCGCGGCGGCGAAAGCAAGCGCGATGAGCGCGACCAGGGCGACAGCGGCCCTGGAGTGCCGGCGGCCGGCGCGGCCGGGCAGGGAACGCACGGCGCGGGCGTGTTCGCCCATCCGTTCCTGGGCGGAGAACTCCTGGAGGCGGGCAGCACGGACAAACGATTCGTCGAAGACGAGGGAGCGGTACTCGTCCTCACCGCTCGAGGAGTTCTCGGGCGGACCTTCCGGCGGTTCTCCGCGGCCTGTCATGACTTCTCCCGATCTCCACGCCACCGGCGAGGGCGGGCGCTGGGGCCCACCTCAGCCGAAGGGCACCGGGCCGGCCTGTCCGTCACGGGTTCGATGCAGGGATGAGTGAGGGGCCCTCCCCCCGGGGACGGGGGCGGGGAGAGGGATCACGGGGTCATACCTTCAGATTGGGTCGATCGACATCAAGGTAAACGCCGTGCAGGTGGGAGCGCAGTCGGGGAGGCACGCGGTTACGCCACAGGGTTATGCCTTTGCCGGCCCCACCGGATTGCCCCACCCGCGTGACGCCGACCGCTGCTCACCGGAGACCGCACCGTCGGAGGCCGATGCGCCCATGGCCGCGCGGTCTGCGCCACGGTCGTCCGCCTCCTGTCTCCTGCCTGTTCGCCGACCCGCCCCGTCGGCCTGTCACGCCTGTCCGCCACCGCTCGGCGCCACATCCGCTCGGCGCCACATCCGCTCATGACGCGCATCCGCGACGGCTACCCCCGCCCGTGCGTCACGGCGTGCGTAGGGGCCCTCATCACCGCGTGCGTGACTGCCACGGCCAACATCCCGGCGTGCGTAACCGCCTGCGTCACGGTGTGCGTGGGATCGCGGAGACCGCCGGGCGGGAGTAGTCGGCCGAGGCGGAGGGGGCGACGCCGGGCTTGTCGACCCCGCTCGTCACCGGCGGTGGGACCTGGTCCTGCCGGTTGCCCGCAGCACCGCGGTAGACGGCACTGAAGGCCAGCGCGACCATGCCGATCCCCATCAGCACGGCCAGCAGCCACGCGACCGGTCGGTGCCAGCGCGCGCTGCCCCGATAGGGGCGCAGAGCCCCGCCGTGGCGCCCGTAGGGGCCGCTGTCGTCCTCGTAGTCACCGTCGGGGCCGTCGAGGTCACATGGATCCCCGAAAGCCCGCTCACGGCCGTACAGGCCGTCCGGCCCGTAGCCGTCGTCGTGGAGGTCGTCGTCCATGGTGCCGCCGCCCGAACGCGCCCTGGCCGCCTCGGCCTCGGCGCGGGCCTCCGCGGCAGCGAGCAGGCGCTCGACGGCAGTGGGTTCGTGGATCTCGGCGGACCGGACGAAGTCCTCGTCGAACACCACGGAGGCGAAGTCCTCGTCCGCGCCCCCGCGGTCGTCGTCGGGCTCCCAGCCGTCCGGGAACGGCCTGCCCCCCACGTCGTCCGGCACAGCTTCAGCGTAGCCCCGGCGGGGCGTTTTGGGCAGAGAGCCCACACATTCGCCCACCCCGCCCGGTGCGTACCGGGTTACCGGATGTGGCCGTCGCCGGTGACGATGTACTTCGTCGAGGTCAGTTCCGGCAGCCCCATCGGCCCACGGGCGTGCAGCTTCTGTGTGGAGATGCCGATCTCCGCGCCGAAACCGAACTGCCCGCCGTCCGTGAAGCGCGTGGAGGCGTTCACGGCGACGGTCGTGGAATCCACCAACTGGGTGAACCGGCGGGCCGCAGCCTGTGACGTGGTCACGATGGCCTCGGTGTGGCCGGAGGACCAGAGCCGGATGTGGGACACGGCCGCCTCCAGCGACTCCACGACGGCCGCCGCGATGTCGTACGAGAGGTACTCGGTCTCCCAGTCCTCCGGCGTCGCCGCGACGACGGTGGCCTTGGACCCCTCCGCGTACTCCAGCACCCGCTCGTCACCGTGCACGGTGACCCCGGCGTCGGCCAGCGCCTCCAGGGCCCGCGGCAGGAAGTCCGCGGCGATGTCCTTGTGGACCAGGAGCGTCTCCGCTGAGTTGCAGACGCTCGGGCGCTGCGCCTTGGAGTTGATCAGGATGTCGACGGCCATGTCGAGGTCCGTCTGCGCGTCCACGTACACATGGCAGTTGCCGGTACCGGTCTCGATGACGGGGACGGTGGACTCCTCCACGACCGTTCGGATCAGCGAGGCGCCGCCTCGCGGGATCAGCACGTCGACGAGGCCGCGGGCTCGCATCAGCTCGCGTACGGAGTCGCGGTTCTCCCCCGGAACCAGCTGCACCGCGTCGGCCGGGAGACCCGACCCGCCCACCGCGTCCCGCAGTACCCGCACGAGGGCGGTGTTGGAGGCGTACGCGGAGGACGATCCGCGCAGCAGCACGGCGTTCCCGGACTTCAGGCAGAGGGCCGCGGCGTCGACCGTCACATTGGGCCGGGCCTCGTAGATGATGCCGACCACTCCGAGCGGTACCCGCACCTGGCGGAGGTCGATGCCGTTGGGGAGGGTGGATCCGCGTACCACTTCGCCGACCGGGTCGGGCAGGGCCGCCACATCGCGCACATCGGCGGCGATCGCGCGGATCCGCTCGGGGGTGAGGGTGAGCCGGTCGACGATCGACTCGCTCGTACCGGCCTCGCGTGCGCGCTCGACGTCCTCGGCGTTGGCCGCGACGATCTCGCCGGTACGCACCTCGAGCGCGTCCGCGATCGCCAGCAGCGCGTCGTCCTTCGCCGAGCGCGGCAGCGGGGCGATGTCGGCGGCGGCGGCGCGTGCGCGGTAGGCGGCCCGGGCAACCGGGGACATGTTGTCGTACGGCGAGAGCGTGGTCATGCCCGCAGGGTAGTGCGCACACTGCGGGCATCCGTCACGTATCCCGTGATGCGAGACAAGCACGCCGGTACCTGTGCACCCTGCAACGTACGCCCGGTCAGTACGGGTGCACCCCGACCGGGGCCGCCGGTGGCGGGCCGTAGCCCTCGGCGATGCGCTGGTGGTACGTCTCCCGGTCGATGACCTCCAGGCCGACGATCTCCCATGGCGGAAGCTTGGCGCTCGACCGGTGTTCACCCCACAGGCGCAGCGCGACCGCCGCCGCGTCGTGCAGGTCGCGCGCCTCTTCCCAGTAGCGGATTTCCGCATGGTCGTTGGCGTACCGGCTGGTCAGCAGAAACGGGTGGTCGTGCGCCAGCTGCTCCAGGCCGCGTCTGACCTCCTTCAGCGGGGTCTCGCTGCCGGAGACGCTGAGGGTGATGTGCCACAGCTTGGACTGGGTCAGCTCCTCCTCCGTCACCACCGGTTCCTGCTCGAGGGTCTGGTCGCTGCGCGGACCGCCGAAATCGGCCCCCGCTCCGACGCTGGTCAGGGCGCGACTGCCCGTTCCGCGGGGCAGCGCCCCCGGGCGCGCTCGTCTCACCGGCGGCCTCCTGTGAATGTGTAGCTGTGCTGACCCCTTGTATCCCCGTGACAAAGTTGACCAGTCCGGGGCCGGGTGTGGGGCGGTTTTGGTGAAGGTCTCTGCCCGAAGGCTGGACTTTCAGCCGTTTCAGGGGGTGAGGCGGGGCGCAAGGACGACGAGATCGTCCCTGTGTACGACCTCGCGCTCGTACGAGGGGCCGAGTTCCCGTGCCAGGTCGCGGGTGGAGCGGCCGAGCAGCTGGGGGATCTCCTTGGCGTCGAAGTTGACGAGCCCTCGGGCGACGGCCCGGCCGGAGGCGTCCCGCAGCTCCACGGGATCCCCTGCGGAGAACTCGCCCTCGACGGCGGAGATGCCGGCCGGCAGCAGGGAGGTGCGGCGCTCGACGACGGCCTCGACGGCTCCGTCGTCCAGGGTGAGCGCGCCCAGCGGGGTCGACGCGTGGGCCAGCCAGAGCAGCCGGTCGGCCGAGCGGCGTCCGGTGCGGTGGAAGTACGTACCGGTGTCACGGCCCGCGAGGGCGTCCGCGACCCGGCTCGCTGAGGTGAGGACGACGGGGACTCCGGCGGCGGTGGCGATCTGCGCGGCCTCGACCTTGGTGACCATGCCCCCGGTGCCGACGCCGGCCTTGCCCGCGCTGCCGATCGTGATGCCCTCCAGATCCGCGGGGCCGCTCACCTCGGCGATGCGGGAGGTGCCGGGGGTACTGGGGTCGCCGTCGTAGAGGCCGTCCACGTCGGAGAGGAGGACGAGGAGGTCGGCGTGGACGAGATGGGCGACGAGCGCGGCGAGCCTGTCGTTGTCGCCGAACCGGATCTCGTCGGTGGCCACGGTGTCGTTCTCGTTGACGACGGGGAACGCGCCCATCTCCAGGAGCTGGTCGAGGGTGCTGTACGCGTTGCGGTAGTGAGCGCGCCGGCTCGTGTCGTCGGCGGTGAGGAGCACCTGGCCGACGCGTACGCCGTAGCGGGCGAAGGACGCCGTGTAGCGGGCGACGAGCAGGCCCTGCCCGACGCTGGCCGCTGCCTGCTGGCGGGCCAGGTCCTTGGGTCTGCGGACGAGTCCGAGGGGGGCGAGTCCGGCGGCGATGGCTCCGCTGGAGACCAGGACGATCTCGCGCTCCCCGCCGCTCCTGACCTTGGCGAGTACGTCGACGAGGGCATCGACCCGGTCGGCGTCGAGGCCGCCGGACGCCGTGGTGAGCGAGGAGGATCCGACCTTGACCACGATCCGGCGGGCGTCGGTCACGCCCGGCCTCCGCCCCGCGCCGTCCCCGGAGGGTGTGCGGAGTGCGCCTTCGGTATCCCTTGCCCCTGACACGTACGCCCGTCCCCATCACGTCGTCCTGCTCGGTGACCACAATCTACGCGAGGAGGCCGGAGTGGCGCGGTGGCGTCTCAGCGCCGACGGACCGCCCGGTGCCGCCCTGTGAGGTGCCAACCGAAAAGAGCCATTTACGTAATCTCCACCGGTCATTCATCGGGCTACGCTTAACGCGTGACAGATGAACCTACCCGCAAGAGACGCATTCTTCTCAGATCGGGCAAAAGCCCCTTCGATGTGGCCTCGCTCGAACAATCCCTCCACAGAGATGTCTTCGCTACCAACGCGGGCAACTTGATCTTCAGCGACGCGGCGCACAAGATTCTGACGACTCCGCGGGCAGAGGTGTTCTCCAACGGAATCCGTACGGACCCGTCGGCGGCGGAGCGCATAAACGAGGAGTACGACGCATTCGTCGTGCCTCTCGCCAACGCCTTCCGCCCGACCTTCGAGCGGCCGCTGAAGCGGATGACGCAGCTGATCAAGAAGCTGCGCATTCCCGTCGTCGTCCTGGGTGTCGGAGCGCAGGCCTCCCTCACCTACGACGCGTCCCGGCTGAAGCCGATGGAGCCGACGGTCAGGGAATTCGTCACAGAGGTACTCAACCGCAGCGCGTCCATCGGTGTGCGTGGCGAGTTCACCGAGCAGTACCTCAAGGACATGGGATTCCGGGACGTCGAAGTCATCGGCTGCCCCTCCATGTTCCTGAACGGCGACACGTTCCAGGTCGAGAGGAAGACCGAGGCGCTGACCGCCGATTCTCTGATCTCGGTGAACGGATCGCACAGCGCCGTACGAGCGCACGGTCTGGACTCCATCATCCGGCAGGCGCACGAGCGCTATCCGCATCTGCGGTTCATCGGGCAGAACCTCCTCGAGGCCCAACTGCTGCACTGGCGGGAGACGTCGAACCCGATCGGCGCCCAGGCCTCCATGCCGACCCACCCGTCCCACCCCATGTACCGCGAGGGCAAGGTCCGGCTCTACGTCGACCCGGTCACCTGGATCGACGAACTGCGTGCGTACGACTTCTCGTTCGGCTCCCGCATCCACGGGAACATCGCGGCGCTGCTTGCCGGTGTACCGAGCACCGTGCTCTGCAGCGACTCCCGCACCCTCGAGCTGTGCAGGTACTTCGGCATCCCGCACCGCAAGATCACCGAGACCCCCAAGGACATCGACCCCGCCGAGCTGTACGCGGCGGCCGATTTCGGTGAACTCGTGAACGGCCACAAGGAACGCTTCCTCCGCTTCACCGGATTCATGGAGAGGAACGGCCTGGAGAACACGTTCACCCACGGCGACGGCGGCGCGGCATTCGACGCGCAGCTGGGCAAGCTCTCCTTCCCGCCCGCCGTGCGCCCGTGGATCGACAGTGATCCGGAGTCGCTGAGCGGCCGGTTCAGCTGGATGCAGAGCCGCATGGAGGAACTCACCGCGCAGAACACCATGTTGAGGAGCCAGCTCGACAGGAGGAGCGGCCCGGTCAGCATCAAGGTGCAGGCGGGTGACGGTGCGGCAGCCGCCTGGCCGTCGGCCTACCGGCGCGCCCGCCGCGTGGTGGGCCGTCCCGTCAGGAAGCTGCTGCGCCCCGAGCAGTAGCGGAAGGAAAGTCCACTGTCGCAGCGGGGCACGCGGGGCCTCACTCCTGCGCGGGCTCAGACCTTGTGTGCCCGCTGCGGCATGTGCAGGGTGGTCCTGGCCACCCTGCGGGCCTTGCGTGCCAGGCGCCGCACGAAGACGGCAGTGGACCGGGTGACCGGCGGCGCCTCGGTCCGCCCGTCGGCGAACCGTTCGGTCACGGTCACCTCGTAGGCCGAGTCGGGCAGCCCCGCGCCCTCCCCGAAGTGCGGATAGGCCAGGTACAGCCGGCCCCTGATCCCCTTCCGGACGGCCTCCGGCTCGCGCTTGTCCTTGATGAACTGCAGGATGTCCAGGAGCAGATCGAGCCGGCCCTTCGACACGCAGATCATGCGCAACCGCTCCTGGACCCTGAGACGTCCGGCCAGCCCCGCCGACCAGAAGGCCTCCAGCAGCGGGGCGCCCAGCTCCATCTTCTTGGCCCGCACGGCCTCGGACTGCTTGAGGAGTACGGGGCCGAACTGCGGGAGCAGTGTGACGACGAACGGCCTGACCATCAGGGCGTCCCGCCGGGGCCCGGGCGGGAAGTGTGCGGCTATGAGCCCCATCAGCGCGCGGGCCGAATCGAAGCGCAGCAGGTAACTGCCGCTCTTCGTCACGTGTTTGCCGTCCTCCCTGCCGACCAGGTAGTAGCAGACGTGGTCGGCGACGATGGAGACGCCGTTGCCCCGCAGGTACGCCTCCATGGTGAAGAGCGCGTCCTCACCGGTCTTCAGTCCCTCGTCGAAGGCCATGTCGAACCGTACGAGGAGTTCCCGCCGGAACAGCTTCTGGGCACTCAGGGTGAACTTGATGTTGGAGGAGTGGACGTCGGTCCGTTCGACCGTCTCCTTCCACATCGACTTCGCGGCACCGCGGTTGACTCCGACGACCTTGCCCAGCACCACATCCGTGCCGGCCCGGTCGCCCATCGCGACCATCCGCTCCAGGGCCTCCTCGCCGAAGTAGTCGTCCGCGTCGAGGAAGAAGACGTACCGGCCACGGGCGAGACCGAGGCCGACATTGCGCGGGCCGCTGGGCCCGCCCGAGTTCTCCTGGCGGATGACACGCATGTCGATCGCGGTCCTGGCGGCGAATTCCTCCAGGTACTCCCCCGTCCCGTCGGTGGAGCCGTCGTCAACGGCGACGATCTCCATGCGCCCGGCGGGAAGTGTCTGCGCCTCGACGGATTCCAGGCAGCGCATCAGATAGGGCATCGCCTCATAGGCCCCGATTATGACGCTGACATCTGGCGTGCTGCTGCTCATCGCTCCCCGGTCTGTACATATACGCATCAATCAGGAGAAACGATAGAGCGGCGGTCGATCACCTGCTCTGTGCACGGGCACGCCGAACGGCCCGTACGTTCCCCTCCCGGAGGAGGAGACGGACGGGCCGTCGAGGGGGTTGCGTCACCATCCGGACGACTTGCGAACATCTGGATGACGGCTGGATTACATCTGTTGGCCGATACCGATCAGGCCATCAGCGAGACAGCGTGGGACCTGCGCCGATGCTCGCGTCGGCCTCCGAAGCGGCCATCGCGTCGGGATCCGCCGCTGCCACCGCCTCCGCGGTGACCGCAGCCGCACCGTCGCCGGCACCACTGGAGGAGGCCTCGGGGTCGGGCAGGGGGGCGGGCTGTTCCCCGATGCGCTGGGCGACGCCCGCGTTGCGCGCCTCGGCCTTGGCCGAGAGCGTCCGCACGGCCGCGTTGAACCGCTCCAGGGACGTCGGCTCGTCCGGGCCCAGCAGATAGCTCTTCAGCTCGCGGCGGGCATCGGTCAGCGGGTCCGCCTTCGAGTCGGCGACCGCGTGCAGCAGATCGCCGATCTCCTCGGCGCTGTTGGAGAGGACGACAGCGGCCCGTACGGCGGTGTTCTGGCGCTTGAACTCCTCCGCGCCGAGCTCCGCCGAGTCCGTGACGGCGTACGGCTTGCCGCTCGCGATGAAGTCGGACACCACACTGGAGATGTCCGAAACCATGGCATCGGCCTGGTTGAAGCAGTCGTACAGCTTGGGCTGCGAGCCGGTGACCGTCCGGTGCTCCCACCAGCCGAAGGAACGCCAGTACGCGTCGTTCCACTCGGCCCGCAAGGTGGCCATCTCGGCCTGGCGTGCCGGATCGGCGAGCGAGACCCTCGATTCCTCCGACTCGTCCCCACCGGCCCGGCCGGGCTGGGCCAGCACGTCCAGCCGTGCCTCGATGCGTGTCAGCTCGGCCTGCGCCGCACGCTGATCCGCGGCGGCCTTGCCGGCTTCCCCCGCCCAGTGGGGGTCGGCCGCGCGCACCTGGGCGGCCTTGGCCACCCGGGCGACGATCCGCGCGTGCACGGCCTTGGCCTTGGCACTGCGGATGCCGGTGAAGGGGTGCGGCTTGTAGATGACCCGGACGGGCTCGTCCGCGTCGAGCAGCCTGCGGACGATGTTCTCGCCGGCCAGCAGCAGGGAGGTGTTGCCGGGGTTGTCGTCCCAGCCTTCCCAGGTCGGGGCGTACAGCACCGTCGGGATGGGGTTCTTCGCGGTGCCGCTCCAGCTCGTGATGGGCGCCAGCTGCGGACGGCCGACCTCGACGATGTCCTCGTCGCGGATGCCGACGTCGGCCAGCGCGTACCGGTCGCGGCCCGCGCGGCCGGCCGTCCAGACCTCGTCGTACACCTTGGAGTACGGGTTGACGCTGGCCAGCTTGTCGCTGTCGCCGTGCCCGATGAAGACATGCTTCATCGTCGGGACGCGGAGCATGTGGATGTTCTTGCCGACATTGGCCGGGTACAGGCAGACCCGCACGGTGGAGAGGTTCAGATTCATCAGGTGGGTGCCCGCGGGGATGCAGACCACCGGTACGGAGGTCTCGCCGAGCATGGCGACCAGGGGGCGCTCGCGCATGACGATCAGCGGCCGGCCCTCTATGCCGGCCATGGTGTCCAGCCACATGTTGACCTGGTAGGCCGACTCGTTGGAACCGGAGAAGTACAGGACGACGGTCGGCTGGTACTCGTTCAGCCAGGTGTCCAGGGCCTTGAGCACGGCGGGTGTCGTCGGCACCCGGCGGGACCGGCGCAGGTACGGGACGAGCAGGGCGTTGTAGACGACGGCCAGCAGAACCGTCACTCCTGCTCCGACGAACCCGATGATCTCCTGCCCCGTTCCGGCGGCGATCAGGATGCCGGCCACCGCGGGGACGTCCATGTGCAGCATCTTCTCGGCGGAGCGGTGCAGCAGCGCGCGCGGCGGGGCGTCGGCGATGCGGACGGCGTGCAGGTCCACGTTGCGGGTGACGATCGGCATCGTGCGCCGGAGCCGGATGAGCGTCGTCAGGGCGCCGTGCGGTGCCTGGAGACCGTAGAAGACGAGGAAGCAGGCGACCGCCGCGTAGAAGAGAGGTTCCTCCGCGAGATCCAGCCGGGCCAGCAGCAGGATGATCATCAGCTGGCGGAGCAGGAAGCGGATCGACAGCCCCGCCCGCACCTTGCCGAGCCGGTTGACCAGATAACTCCCGCGCTGGTGCAGGTACCAGTCCGTGACGTACGTGACAGCCGTGGCCGCCGCGAAGAACCAGATATCGGGAAGTAGCGCGGCGACCATGACGCACGGGTATCCCAGCGTCATCAGTACGGCTGCCGCCAGTTCTGACCGGCTGCCCACACGGGCCAGGCGAATGGCTGTCGAAATCACGAAGAACCTGCTCCAGGGGGTGCCGGTTGATTCACGTATTGAGGGAAATGTGAAGATGCGGCTTCACGCACTCGGGCCTCTGCAGTCGCATTTCAGCGACAACAGAGGCCCGTTAAAGTACATTTGTCAAGAATTATTACACATCTTCCTGACGGTCCAGCACCGAGGCGAGCGCCTGCTCGAATCCGGAGGATTCGGCGACGTCACGCGTCGGGTCCTGCTGGCGCACGTCGATGACGTGACCCGTCATCGCCGAGAGCAGGACGTCCAGCGAGGTGCGTGCCACTGCCTCGGAGGAGAGCAGCGAGCCGTCCGGCTCCTGACCGAACGCCTTGGTCCGCATCGGGGTCGCGGTGCGCTCCGGGTTCACACAGTTGACCCGGATCCCGTCGCCGGCCCACTCGTCCGCGAGCGCCTGGGTGAGGTTCACCATGGCTGCCTTGGTGGAGGAGTAGAGGCTGTACTCGGCGCGGCCGCGGGTGTAGCTGCTGGAGGTGTAGAGCAGCAACTGGCCCCGGGTCTCCGCCAGGTACTTGTACGAGGCGCGGGCGATCTGGACGGGAGCCAGGTAGTTGACGTTCAGTGCTTCCTGGATCGTCGTGTTGTCGGTCTCGGCCAGCTTGCCGATACGCAGCACGCCCGCGGTGTTGATGACGTAGTCGACGCGACCGGTCTCCGCGTACGCCTTGGAGAGCGCGTCGTCCACGTGCTCCGGGTTCTCGACGTGGGTACCGGTGGTCGAACGGCCCAGCGCGTACACGGTGGCGCCGTACTGCTCGGCCAGGGTGGCGATGTCCGCGCCGATCCCGTACGAACCGCCGAAGACGACCAGGGTCTTGCCCGAGAGCAGCTCCCGGTAGGCGGCCTCGTCGGCCTGGCGCGGGGCTGCGGTGGAGGCCAGCTGGAAGAGCTTGTCGGTGATGAAGACGTCGACCGGCTGGGTCACCTTCATGTTGTACTCGTCGCCCGCGACCACGTAGATCGGCACGTCGGGGAGGTACCGCAGGACCACCGAACAGTCGTCGGTGGCCTGGAAGTTCGGGTCACCCGCCGCGATCGCGTACGCCTTGCGGATCGTGGAGAGCTTGAAGGCCTGCGGGGTCTGGCCGCGGCGCAGCCGGGACCGGTCCGGGACCTCGGTGATGAATTCCCCGTCCTCGCCGTGCGTGCGGGTCACGATGATCGTGTCCGCGGACGGGATGGCGACGTCGACGGCCTGGTAGCGGTCGAGGGCGTCGACGCAGTCCTTGATGACGCGCTGTGACAGAAGCGGACGGACAGCGTCATGGAAGAGGACGTTGCGGTCCTCGCCCTCCGCGAGCCCTTCGCCGAGTGCCGCGATGGCACGCTCGGTGGTCTCGTTGCGGGTGTTCCCGCCTTCGATGATCTTGACGACCTTGGTCAGCCCGGCCTTGGCGACGATCTTCTCGACATCGGGCACGAAGCCCGGCGCCATCAGCACGATGACATCGTCGATGTCCTCGGCGTTCTCGAAGATGGACAGCGTGTGCTCGATGACTGCCTTACCGGCGATCTTCAGCAGCTGCTTGGGGATCGCCAGTCCCACGCGCTGACCGGTACCACCGGCGAGCACGACCGCTGTGGTCCGGGGCTTGGCTTCATGCGGCAAAGACACAGACGACCTACCTTGCGATGACAGGGGGGAACAGTGTGATGGTCGCACTCTCCGTGACCGTCTCGCAAGGCGGACGCCCACCGCTGCACGCCTCCGCGAAACCCGCAGTTCACTGCCTGGCCAGGGAGGTTGGGCCCTGCCGGCCCCGTACGCGGAGTGACGGACTCCACAGACGTGTTACGCAATCCGCACAACGTCGGCCACGGAACCGCCGCCACCTGGCAGTTCCCTGTGAGAACGGGCGCCCCTCCGCGCGGAGGGGCGCCCGGCGGGGTGCCTAGAAGGGCTTGAAGTCGTCGTACTCGCGCTGTGCCTCGTCGCGCTCGGTCTCCCGCTCACGGCGACGCTGCTCGGCGGGCCGCGGTGCCTCGAGCCGGTGGTCCTCGCCACGGCGGCCCAGCATCTCGGCGCCCGCTGTCAGGCTCGGCTCCCAGTCGAAGACGACCGCGTTCTCCTCTGCCCCGATGGCCACGCCGTCACCGGCCTGGGCGCCCGCCTTGCGCAGCGCGTCCTCGACACCGAGGCGGTTGAGGCGGTCCGCGAGGTAGCCGACGGCCTCGTCGTTGTTGAAGTCGGTCTGGCTGATCCAGCGTTCGGGCTTCTCGCCGCGCACGCGGTAGATGCCCTCGTCGTCCCTCGTGACCGTGAAGCCCGCGTCGTCGACGGCCTTGGGACGGATGACGACCCGGGTCGACTCCTCCTTCGGCTTGGTGGCGCGCGCCTCGGCGATGATCCCGGCGAGGGCGTAACTGAGCTCGTTGAGACCCTTGTGCGCGATGGCCGACACCTCGAAGACGCGGTAGCCGCGCGCTTCCAGGTCCGGGCGGATCATGTCGGCGAGGTCCTGGCCGTCCGGGATGTCGACCTTGTTGAGGGCGACGATGCGCGGGCGGTTCTCGAGGCCGCCGTACAGCCGCAGCTCCTCCTCGATCATGTCGAGGTCGGAGACGGGGTCACGGTCCGACTCGAGCGTCGCGGTGTCCAGGACGTGCACGAGCACGGAGCAGCGCTCGACGTGCCGCAGGAACTCCAGGCCGAGGCCCTTGCCTTGGCTGGCGCCCGGGATGAGCCCGGGGACGTCCGCGATGGTGTAGACGGTCGAGCCCGCGGTGACGACGCCCAGGTTGGGTACGAGGGTCGTGAACGGGTAGTCCGCGATCTTCGGCTTGGCCGCGGAGAGCACCGAGATCAGCGAGGACTTGCCGGCGCTCGGGTAGCCGACGAGAGCGACGTCGGCGACGGTCTTGAGCTCCAGGACGATGTCCCTGCTCGTTCCCGGCTCGCCGAGCAGCGCGAAGCCGGGCGCCTTGCGGCGCGCCGATGCCAGCGCCGCGTTGCCGAGGCCGCCGCGGCCGCCCTGGCCCGCCACGAAGGTGGTGCCCTGGCCGACCAGGTCCGCCAGGACGTTGCCGTCGCCGTCGAGGACGACGGTGCCGTCCGGGACGGGCAGCACCAGGTCCTGGCCGTCCTTGCCGGAGCGGTTGTCGCCCGCACCGGGCTGGCCGTTCGTGGCCTTGCGGTGGGGGCTGTGGTGGTAGTCCAGCAGCGTGGTGACGGCCTGCTCGACGACGAGGATCACGTCGCCCCCGCGTCCGCCGTTGCCCCCGTCGGGGCCGCCCAGCGGCTTGAACTTCTCACGGTGGACGGAGGCGCAGCCGTGGCCCCCGTTACCTGCGGCGGCATGCAGCTCGACGCGGTCCACGAAGGTGGTCATGGTTGGTGCCTCCAGGTAATGCGGATAAATACAGGAATGTCTTTAGACGTAACGCGCCGAGGGCGGACCCGCTTCCCCGATTACCGGGAAAGCTGAGATCCGCCCTCGGAAGGTGCTGTGTCGTTCAGCCGAAACCTGAAAATCAGGCAGCGACGGGAACGATGTTCACGACCTTGCGGCCACGGTGCGTACCGAACTCCACCGCACCGGCGGTCAGCGCGAACAGCGTGTCGTCGCCGCCACGGCCGACGCCCGTGCCCGGGTGGAAGTGGGTACCGCGCTGGCGGACCAGGATCTCACCGGCGTTCACGGCCTGACCGCCGAAGCGCTTCACGCCGAGCCGCTGGGAATTTGAGTCGCGCCCGTTCCGAGTGGACGATGCGCCCTTCTTATGTGCCATGTCTCCTCAGTCCCTTACTTCGCAGCCGCGGGGATACCGGTGACCTTGATCGCCGTGTACTGCTGGCGGTGACCCTGGCGACGGCGGTAGCCGGTCTTGTTCTTGTAGCGAAGGATGTCGATCTTCGCGCCCTTGTGGTGGTCCACGATCTCGGCCTGGACCTTGATGCCGTCCAGGACCCAGGGGTCGCTGGTCACGGCGTCGCCGTCGACAACGAGCAGGGTCGAGAGCTCGACCGTGTCGCCAACCTTGGCGGTGGGAATCTTGTCAACCTCAACGATGTCGCCGACAGCAACCTTGTGCTGGCGACCACCGCTGCGCACGATGGCGTACACGCGGATCTCTCTCTCACTCGGAACGGATCCCCCTGAAGCCAGCCGTTCGCGCAGGCCGGGGCCCACGACAGTCCGGAAGGATGAGCGGCCTCTCACGGGGACGAATCCACCGCGAGGGATGTGCTCAGGGGTAGGCGCACGGAAACACGCCGAAGGTCAAGGCTACGGGGCGGGGCGCGGGGGGTCAAACCGGGTCGCCTGCAGGCTGCAGCCTCGCCCCGTCGCCTTTCTCGCGGTCCCGCAAGGGGCCTCCGACCTCCGGGCCCGCATGACGGTTGCCTACCTGCCCGGACTCGTAATGCGGCGGGTCGCCCACCCGTGTCCCCGGCGAGGCGAAGACCGACGCGAAGGACGCCGCGGTGATCGCGGGGCAGCCCGCACATGCCCTACACCCTGCGCACCCCTGGAGCTGACCGGCGAGATCACCGCCGAGCCAACCGTCGCGGTCGGCTCCGACCAGGACCTCGCCACCGAGGCCACCCGCACCTCCAACCGCATACGCGGCCTACCCGCCCAGTTCCACCCCAGCATCGAACGCGCCCTGGGCCCCTGCCTGGACCACCCAGCCGTGATCTGGCTCTTGAGGCGCTACGGTTCCCGGCCGGTAAGGCGATGCCTTCGCCGCCCTCGGCGACCGTCGTCGTATGGCACGCACGGGCACCCTCGACGCCGTGGCCCTTTCCCTAGCCCGTCCCTGACAGATCGACACCCTGCTGGACGCCCGTCCGCTTTCCCCGATTCCTGACCTTGATGCCAGGGCGTCGGCGTCAGGCCCGCCGCAGTCCTGCCGACCACCCGCGGCGACGGCACCAGCTTCCCCGCCGCCGCCCACCTCGCCTTCCACGCCGGAATCGCCGCACCACCGAGGGGTCCATCCACGGCGAACACGCACCACTCGTGGCCGAATTGCTCGCGCAGCATGACCGGTAATGACGTTTGAAATTCCAGGTACACCACGGAACCGAAGAAGGCGGATTCCTTCCGGCCACATGTACCTCCACTTTTCGTCACACCGGCACATGCCACTGGCGATCCGAGCGCCTTGGAGGGAGAGTCATCGCGGCAGATGACCCGGCGAACACAGTTGCGCAATCCCGGTGCACGGACAGCAATTTTGGCATATATATGCGAAATCCAATCGGGATCAACAGACCGCAACCAGAGAGGGAATTCCATGGAGTGGAAGAAGAAGTCGGCAGCCGTCCTTTCGGCTCTCGCCATCACCGGCGGCGCAATGATGATGACCGCGACACCCGCTTCGGCAGCCGGAGACTGCCCGGCGGCCAGATTGTGCATCTACGACACCACCAATTTCGGTGGTGACAGGATCACCAGCGCCAGCACCAACGCCTGTTTCACGCCCTGGAACACCGTGCTATTCGGTTCCATCCAGTCCTACGTCAGCAATTCATCCGTCACAGCCAAGGTCTGGCAGAAGAACAGCGGCAGCGGTTATACCGCGGTTCGCACGATGCCGGCCGGCGGCTTCAGTAGCGACATCGGCACCCCCGTCGGAGGAGGCCAGTACGACAAGGTCTGCCTGGGTAACGCAACCCCCTGAATCGTACGGGCCACCCATGAGAGCCGGGGTCCGTGACGGACCAACCCCGGCAAGCGCCCCCGAGTGCCATGCCACAAGGCACTCGGGGCCACCTCCATGCACGGATCCGAGACAGAGGACGCAGGTCAGTTCATGCGCGTGTTCGGAACAACTCGGCCATTCCTCGCCGCTGCCCTCGTCATCGCACTGGCAATGCTGGCACCGACCGCAGCCCGTGCCGATAACGGCGGAGTCACACGTGCCCAATTGTCCGACGCCATACGGATTCCAGGTGGCACCACAGTCGAGTTACTCAGGCGGTCTCTCACATTGACCGCCGGGGAAAAACGACACATCAGGACCCGATTGGAAACAACGAGCTCCACTGTTGGAATAGTCGGGCTGACCAATCGCATCAAGTGCATCAACTCGACCGGCGCCCCCGCGTCCGTGGTGGCCGCATCGGCCAGAAATCACGAAGGATACGACACCGACACGTATGCGACACCGGGCCATTTACCGATCTATGCGGATCTTCTTTTCACATCACCGACCGCCGGAGTGTACACGTGCATTCTTTACGGTTCCGCTTACTCGACCCTGCCGGGCAGCTATTACCTGACCGCCGTCGCCGCCAGCACGTGGCTGGAGGTCAGCGACTCCGATCAGAAGGGCGCCCAGTGGTGGCAGAACCCGGCCTGCGAGAGCGCTGACACTTCCGGCTCATGCACATATGTCGGCGAAGGTGCAGTCGATCCCGATGCCTGGGTCTTTTATGACGACGGGACTCCAGTCCACAAGTGGAAGGCGGATTCGACTGCCACATCCGTGACGGCCCAGGCCAACGTCGAATTGACTACCTGCTACAAGGGAACTGCCTCCTGCGCGGACGGGATGGACCAGTACGCACGCGGCACGAACGCGGTCGTTGACACTCGCTTCGACTTCGTCCAGCTCGACACGACCGGCCATGCCTGCCGCACGTACAGCACGGCCTCGCGGAAGACGATCACCGATGACGGGCATCACTACGTCGCATACTTCGCACTGCCACGCATGGGTATCGAAGCGGCGTGCGGCACCCGGACGTTCATCATGCGCGTCTACGTCAAGCACGTCTCGGGTCAGACCGTGAAGGTCGACGGTGTTCAGAACGGGGCGACCTCACTGACAAATGGCATCGCATTCAACCACCCATAGCACCCGGAAGGCAGCCAGCACGGGGAACGAACAGCACCGACGCCTCGGTCCGGCCAGTGTGTACTCTCCCTGACGACATGGGAGTCCTGCTAGCGATCACACCGTTGTACGCATGCCCAGCAGAGCCTGCCGCGCGGGGACCGTAAGCTCTGAGCTCTCCCATACATCCGCACCCCGGAAGGCGTGTCCCCCGTGAACTACCGAGTCCAGCCCACCGCCCAGGTCGACGACAGCGCCGAGATCGGGGACGGCAGCAGCGTATGGGAGCTCGCTCAGATCCGTGAGGGAGCCAAGCTCGGCGAGGGCTGCGTGGTCGGCCGCGGCGCCTACGTGGGTACCGGTGTGCAGATCGGCAACAACGTCAAGCTGCAGAATTACGCCCTGGTGTACGAGCCCGCCGAGCTCGGCGATGGTGTCTTCGTCGGCCCCGCAGTGGTCCTCACCAACGACCACAACCCGCGCTCCGTCGACCCCGAGGGCAAGCAGAAGCGTGGCGGCGACTGGGAGGCGGTCGGTGTGAAGGTCTCCGAGGGTGCCTCTCTGGGCGCACGATCCGTCTGTGTCGCACCGGTTCGGATCGGACGCTGGGCAATGGTCGCGGCGGGCGCCGTCGTCACGAAGGACGTCCCGGACTTCGGCCTGGTGGTGGGCGTACCGGCCCGCCGGATCGGCTGGGTGGGCCGGGTAGGGGTGAAGCTCGTCGAGCGTTCGGGCGAGCCGGGTGTCTGGGAGTGCCCGCAGACGGGCGCGCTGTACGACGAGAAGGCCGGCATCCTCGACGAGCGCATTGTCTGAGCCGTCGCCCCGGACCACAACCGGCCGGGCCCGCAGCCGTGTGCCGGTCTGTCGGCGCCGCCCTCCGGGCGTGGTCGGCTGGGCTTGTCCGGCCGTGTGCCCGGTCGAGCAGGCGCACACACGAGAGCCGGCCCCTCGGGAAGTCGAAGTGTGTCGACTTCCCGAGGGGCCGGCGCCCGTTCCGCCCTCGGAGGAAGCGGGTCAGCTCTCCCGGCGCGGCCGGTCGGGCAGCAGCTCGCTGTAGATGCGGTCCAGCACCTCGCCCTGCGCCTCCCAGGTCCAGCTCTCCAGCAGACCCGGCTTCTCGTACGCCTTCCGGTACCGGCCCGGATCCGCGAGCACTGCCTTCACGGCGCGCACGTAGTCCTCGACGTCCTGGGCCTTGAAGACCTCGCCCTGTCCGGTCTTCTCAACCATGTCCGCCATGGTCCGGATATCACTGACGACAACCGGCAGCTTCGCCTGCGAGTATTCGAAGAACTTGTTGCTCAGTGCGAGTTCGTGGTTGGGCAGGTGGTGCAGAGGACTGACAGCCGCGTCGGCTACGGAGAGGTACTCGGGCACCTGCCAGTGCGGCACGAACGGCAGGACGTGCACGCGGTCGCCGACACCCATCTCCTCGATCAGCTTCTCGATCGTGGCAGTGGCGGTGTAGGCCTTGCCCGGCGGTACGGATACGAGGGCGACATGCACATCCGGCAGGAACGGCATGGCCTCGATCATGGTCTCGACGCCGCGGACCGGGTTGATGCCACCGCAGTAGGCGAGCAGAGGCGTGTCCTCGCCGATACCGCACAGCTCACGCAGGTTGGGTACCGGATCCGCCGCCTCGACCTCGGCGGGGTCCGGCGAGCAGACCGGCGCGTTCAGAACGACATGCGGCAGTTCGGAGAGCTTGTGGTCCTTCTTGAGCAGCTCGGCGAGCGACGGCGAGACGGTGATGGCCGTATCGGCGAACACCGCGTGCTCCTTCTCCCAGGCAACGTGTCCAGGAAGCCACCGGCCGTGGGTGGAGTGCAGACCCGGAACGTACTCGTGAGCGTCCCAGATGAGCTTGACCCGGCGGCCCGCAGCCCGCCCACGTACCGCGGCACGCGCTCCGACCCCGAGCATGCGGAAGTCGTGGGCGTGGATCAGATCGGGTTCGAGCTTGTCGATGTGCTTGGCGAAGGCGAGCTCGTAGTCCCACAGGTAGGGGAGCAACTGGCGCCAAGCGCGCTCACCCCGCAGCTTGCTCCACATACCCGTGGTAGCACGGTCGAGAGGGCTGTCGTAACCCTTGCGCTTCTCCTGCAGGTCAAAGGTCTCTCGCGCCCGCAGTCCCACCCACATCCCGTACACCTTCGCGCTGACGCGGGGCACAAGGAGCCGGCCCTTCGCTCCGCTCACGCTCGCGCCGGGACCCTGCGCACGCGTGGCGGCCTGCCTGAAGCGGAGGTCGGAGCGCCAGGCCTTGACCGCCTGCACGCGGTAGCGCGCCTGCTGAGGAGTCCGGTAGGCAAGGGGCTTGCGCAGGATCGGACGTCGCATGTCCTGGCGCCGCGGAGCCAGTGGCGCCGGCTTGGGGACGAGCCTCACCTCAGCCTCGCCGATCTTCCACGAGTGCTCGTCGCGGTCCGGCGAGATACCGAACAGGACGACGTCCCACCCCGCATCCGCTGCGGACCGTGCGGTCTTCTGCACCCGGGAATCGTTCCTGACGCCGTTGTCGACGAGCATGACGATCCGCCCCCGGCTCCCTTGGGACGGCGTGGTGCTGTCGAGCTCCATTTACATGCCTCTCTTGGTATCTCAAGGGCCCCCGGCCCTTGCCACTACAGCCCTGCCACCGGGCGGGCGCAGCGCACATACAGTATTCACGTCGTGCGATGGGCGCAGCGTTGAACTTTACCGTGTCCCACTAATCGTTCTCGTGTCCGGACCCGGCCGAGACCTGCCGGAGATGTGGGCGAGATCTCAGCAGGGACGACCGACCGGCCGGATCAGCCGGACGTTCTATCATCGCCGAAGTATTTGGCACGCCCCGTACCATCGAGCAGTCGCCGGTGCCCCGGCCCTCCCAAGGAGCAGAACAACGTGAAGGTCCTCAGTGTCGTAGGGGCTCGCCCCCAGTTGGTGAAGCTCGCCGCGATCGCCTCGGCCTTCGCCGAAACGCCCCACCAGCACGTCATCGTGCATACCGGGCAGCACTACGACGCGGATCTGTCGGACGTCTTCTTCGACGGCCTGGGCATCCCCGCGCCGGATGTGCACCTCGGTGTGGGTTCCGGCAGCCACGGTGTGCAGACCGGCGCGGTACTCGCGGCGATGGACAAGGTTCTCGAGGAGGAGCGGCCCGACTGGGTGCTCGTCTACGGAGACACCAACTCCACCGTCGCGGGCGCGCTGTCCGCCGTGAAGATGCACCTTCCCGTCGCACACCTCGAAGCGGGGCTGCGCTCCTTCAACCGCCGGATGCCCGAGGAGCACAACCGGGTCCTCACCGATCACTGTGCTGACCTGCTGCTGGCCCCGACCGAAGAGGCCGTACGCCACCTCGCCAACGAAGGACTGCAGGAGCGGACCCGGCTCGTGGGCGACGTGATGGTCGACATCTGCCTCCGTATCCGTGATGCGGTGACCGCAGGCGCGCACACGCCGCCCGCGTTGCCGGACGGCATCGACCCTGCCGCCCCCTTCCTCCTCGCCACGTTGCACCGCCCGGACAACACCGACGACCCCGAGCGGCTCGCCGAGATCATCGCGTCGCTCGCGTCGCTGCCGGTGCCGGTGGCCCTGCTGGCGCACCCGCGACTGGTAGCCCGCGCCGAGGAGCACGGCATCAAGCTCGACCAGGGTTCCGTGCACGTCAGCCGGCCGCTGCCCTACGCGGGTCTGGTCGCGGCGGTCATGGCGTCCGCGGGCGTGGTCACCGACTCCGGCGGCCTTCAGAAGGAGACGTTCCTCCTCGGCCGGGCGTGCACCACGATCCGCCCCGAGACCGAGTGGGTGGAGACGCTGGAGGACGGCTGGAACGTCCTGGTCCCCAACCCGCAGGAACTGGACCGTCAGGAGTGGGCTGCCATCGCCACCCGTCCTGCTCCCGAGACTCCGCAGGGCACCCCGTACGGAGACGGCCACGCCGCACGCACAGTGGTCCAGGTTCTCGAACAGGCCTGATTCCACCCTTGGTGCACCCGAACCACCCGGCCCAGCGTCTCTGGAGCTTCACTTGCGTCACTCCACCAATCAACTCGAGGCGCGCCGCAAGGCGGCGGTTCGCCCGGACGACCGCCGCGGCCCCGCGTCGGAATCGTCCCGGCCTCATCTGATCTACCTCGCCGTCGGCTTCCCGCCGGCAGCGAAGAGCTGCGCCTATCGCATGCGCGAAACAGCGAACCAGTTCTGTGCTCTGGGCTGGGACGTCACGGTCGTGACCATCCTCGAGGAGTCGTGGGAGCGGGAGTACGGCCTGGACCACACGCTTTCCGAGGCCGTGGATCCGCGTGTGAGGATCGTGGAGCTTGCACTGGCGAGGGAGGATCTGGAGACCGACATCCGGCAGTTCTCCGAGACCCGGGCCCTGCGGCCGACCGCGTGGGCGAAGCAGGAGCGCGAGCGCCATCTGGAGTTCTTCCCCGAACTCGTCTTCGGCGGCTGGCGCGACAGCCTGGAGCAGGGCGTCCTCGACGTCCACCGGGAGCGGCCCGCGGATCTGCTTCTGGTGAGCTGCGCACCGTACGTGAACCTGGCGGCCGCCCGACGGTTGTGGCAGGAGCACAGGGTCCCGTATGCAGTGGACTACCGGGACGGCTGGTCCGTCGACGTCATAGGCGGGGGCGAGGCCTTCACCCGGGACTCCGAAGCAGGCCGGTGGGAGGATGAGGTCCTGCGCGAGGCGACCGCCATCTGGTGTGTCAACGACCCCATTGCGGACTTCTACCGGGAGCGCTACGCGGACCTGGCCGAGCGCGTCGAGGTCGCACGGAACGGGTTCGACCCCGACAGTGTCCCCGACATCGCGACGGGTCGGCCGTCCGGGGACGGCCTGGTCTTCGGGTACCTCGGTTCGGTGAACTTCCGCCCCGAGTTCCTCGAGACGGTGCTGGACGCGTGGCGTGAGGCACGCACCCGGGATCCGCTGGTCGCCCGTTCGCGCTTCGAGATCCGCGGGCACATCGGTGCGGGCGCCAGCCGCGAGGCCAATGCCCACATGGACCTCATCAGGAAGGCCGAGTCCGACGGTGTGACGTTCGGCGGGCCCGTGCCCAAGGCCGAGGTCGCCGAGACGTACGGCGGCTGGGACGCACTCGTCCTGATGCTGGTGGGCGGCCGGTACGTCACCTCGGGCAAGGTGTACGAGTTCATGGCGACCGGTCTGCCGGTCGTCTCCGCCCACGAGGCGGACCACGACGCGTCCACCGTGCTGGACGGCCGCCCGCTGTGGACGGGCGCCGGTGGCATGGATGTGGAGTACCTGGCCAACGCATTCGTCGATGCCGCGCGTATGGCCTCCGAGGCGACCGACGACGAACGCGCCGCCGCCCGGGCACACGCCACCCGGTTCACCCGTTCCGCTCTGCTCACCCCCTCGGTCCGGCGGCTGTCGGAAGCGGTACGAGCGGAATCCGCCACAGCAGAGAGTGTTCAGGCATGATTGACGTACTTCTGGTGTCGGTGGCCGCGACGTCGGCCGAGTCCGTGGCAGCCGCCGCCCGGAACTTCGAGGGACTGGGCGTACGGCTTCGGCTCGCCGCCTTCGCGGGTCCGGCCGACCTGCCTGAGTCGCCCCTGTTCACCGAACGGCACTCCTTCGCCAAGGACGCGTCCGCGCTCGGCCGCAAACTCGCCGCGACCGCGGGGAAGGCCCCTGCGGCCAAGCGTGGCTGGATGCACGCTCAGCGCGATGCCTGGCTTCTCGGCCACGCCCGCAGGGCCAAGGTGATCGTGGCCCTCGACGCGCAGGCCGTCTACACGGTCTGGCAGCTCGCCAGGATCAACAAGAGCGCCCATGCGTGTTATGGAGTGGCGGCCGGCCTGCGCGCCGTAGCCGATCGCAAGGAACGGCCCAGGCACTACGCACGGGCCGACTTCGTGAACGGGCTGCCTTCCCCGAAGGCCGCCGCCCGTGCCGCGGCACGCCGGACACGCAGGCTCCCCAAGGCTGTCGCCCTCAAGGCGATCGGCCCCCGGGTACTCCGGACCGGCCCGGGCGCCCGGGCCTGGCGTATGGCTGTGGCGGCTCCTGGCCTTCCGGAGCACATTCGGTTCCGGCTGGCCAAGCGGGTGGGCGACGGTCTGCGCAAGGCCAACCGTCCCGCCGGCGCCGTTCTGACGTTCACGTCCGCTGCGGAGCAGTCCCGCGGGCTGCGCCACCGTGCGGACCTGCTCGCCGCCGCAGCCCAGGTGGAGCTCAAGCGCGGCAAGGTCCCCGTCCGGCTGAACGACGCCGTCACAGCCGAGGTGGCCTGCGCGGATGCGAACTGGGGCAAGGGGAACGGCAAGGCGGCGGGCGCGTCCCTGGCCAAGGCGATGGAACTGGCGTTCCACCGCGTGCTGCATTTCGACCGGACCGAATCCCCGATGGCCGACGACCCCGGGGCCTACCTCGCCCCGCTCCACTCCGCCACAGCCTTCAAGGCGATGACCGCGGGGAACGGCCGCGCGCGCCCCGCGGCCACCCCGCCGGCCGACCGGCCGCTGCGGCTACTCTTCGTCACGCGCAAGAACGCCAACTTCCTCACCGAGATCCGCGACCGGTACGAGGAGCACACCGATGTCGAGGTCCGCTCGCTCGACATCGCGGACGAGCCGGCTCTGGACGCACTGGTCAAGTCACCCGCACGGATGGCCGCGTTCAGGCTCGGCGCCGAGCCTGCCCTCGAACGCACGGTCGAGGAACACCTTCGTCCACATCTGGACTGGGCCGACACCGTCTTCATCGACTGGTGCACAGGGCCGTCCGTGCTGTTCACAGCCATCGATCCCGGCACCACGCGCATCATTGTTCGGCTGCACAGTTTCGAGACGTTCAGCGCGTGGCCCTTCCTCGCCGACTTCTCGCGCATCGACGACCTCGTGTTCGTCGGCGCGCACCTGCGGGATCTGACGGTCTCCGCGGTTCCGGCCCTGCGCGGCCCGAACGCTCCCGCACTCCACGTCATCCACAACGCCATGGACCTGGGGCGCTACGGCCGCCCCAAGGACGACGACGCCCGCTTCACCGTCGGACTCACCGGGATCTCGGCTGTGGCCAAGGACCCCCGCTGGGCGATCTCCGTGCTCAAGCTGCTCCGAGCCCGCGACGAGCGCTACCGGCTGTTCCTCATCGGTGCGGATGTCGACGGGACTCTCAGTCCTGCCGCCCGTGCGTACGCCTCGGAGTACGAGCGGGAGGTGACCGAGCTCGAATCCTCGGGAGCGGTACGCAGGCTGGGCCAGCTTTCGGACGTACCCGGGGCCCTCGCCGATGTCGGCGTGATCCTCAGCTCCTCCGTCCGTGAGAGTTTCCACTGCGGATTCGTCGAAGGAGCGGCCAGTGGTGCCGTGCCGGTCGCCCGCGACTGGCCGTTCTTCGCCGGAAAGCCGAACGGTGCGCACACTCTCTTCCCCGGGAGCTGGCTGGCGCGCACGCCGCAGGAGGCCGCTGACCGAATCCTCGCCGTGACGGCCTCGGAGGAGGCTTGGAGGGCGGCAGCCACGGATGCCACGGACCATGCGCTGGCTGCCTGGGACTGGCCCGTCGTCGCCCGTGGCTTCGACCTGCTCCTGCTGAACAGCAGCACTACGACGCTGCCCGAGGGAGGGGAGTCGTCTGAGATCCGCGCCTTCCAGCCGTGACCGGTTGCCCTCGCTGACCGGCCTCCGCTTCTGGGCGGCTCTTCTGGTGGTGTTGTACCACCTGTCCCGGCAGGTCGGTACGGTGCCCTGGGTCAGCGAAGCCGCCTGGTACGGGCGCAGCGGCGTGACCTTCTTCTTCGTCCTGTCGGGCTTCGTGCTCGCCTGGACCTACGAGGACAACCGCGTCCCGGCCAAGGTCTTTCTGTGGCGGCGATTCGCCCGGATCTGGCCCATGCTCGTCCTGAGCGTGTTCCTGTCCGTCGCCGCCTGGATGGCCATGGACCACTCCGTGTCGCGGAAGGCCGTCGCCGCGACGCTGTTCGCCGTGCACGCGTGGATCCCCGAACCCGTGTACTACGTCGGCGGAAACCCAGCGGCGTGGTCGCTCAGCGACGAAGCATGGTTCTACCTCACGTTCCCGCTCCTGCTCGCGCTCTTCGCCCGGCGGCGCGGCACTTTCTGGGCGGGGACCGCTGTACTGGTCAGCGTGGGGGCGGTGGTGCTCTGGGTCGCTTCGGCGGCCATGCCCGCGGACATCCGCGGCTGGGCACTGGACTACTTCCCTCTCACCCGGTCCCTGCAGTTCGTGCTGGGCGTGGTCGCCGGCCTTGCCGTGAAACGCGGCTGGTGTCCGCCGATCCGGCTGATCCCCGCTGTCGCGCTCGTCGTCTGCTGGCACCTGGCGTTGGTGCCCTGGCACCATGCCGTCCCCGACGCACAGTGGTACAGCCCTTACGCGGCCTCCCAGCTGCTGTCCGCACCGCTGTTCGCCGCGCTGATCTGTGCGGCTGCCCGGGCCGACCAGGAAGGCCGTCCCACCGGGCTCGGCGGGCGCTGGTCCATCAGGCTCGGGCACTGGTCGTTCGCCTGGTACCTGGTGCACGAGATCGTCATCCGGCTCCTGATCCACATCCAGGGCCGGCCGGACCCGGAATTCGTCGCCACCCTCACCGTCTGGCTCCTGGCCATCGGCCTGAGCCTGGCTCTCGCCGGCCTCTGCTACGAGTACGTGGAGCGGCCCACGGAGCGTCTCCTGCGTCGGCTGGGGCCGTCCGTGGTGCCGGCGGCCGCTCCCGGCCACGGTGGAACGGCGGCCTCGGAACCCTCTGGTTCGGCCCCGACCGGCCGGAGCTGACGCCGGCACACCCCTCCGGCGGATCTCGTCCGGGACAACAGCGACGGACGGCCGGTACCCGAAGGTACCGGCCGTCCGTCGCTGTCTCTCTGTGTCGCTCAGCCGCCGATGACGACGCGGCGGACGCCGGTCCAGTTGGCCGGGTCGGTCGTACGTCGTCCGTCGACCAGGACGCGGACGTCCGGCAGGTCGGCGGCGGCCAGTTCCCGGTACTCGGCGTGGTCGGCCTGGAGGATCGCGGCGGTGACGGCCTGGCCCTCGTGCGGCACGAGGCCGTGGGCGGTCAGCTCGTCGGCCGTGTACATCGGGTCCGAGACGAACGGCACGGCGCCGCGGGCCTTCAGCGCCTCCACCACTCCGAAGACACCGGAGAAGGCGGTCTCCTTGACCCCGCCGCGGTAGGCGGCGCCCAGCACAAGCACACCGACACCGTCCAGGTCACCGTAGGCGGCGGCCAACAGGTCGACGGAGTACTCGGGCATCGCGGCATTGGCCTCACGGGCCGAGCGCACGACGGTGGCCTCCGGGTCGTTCCACAGGTACATCCGCGGGTAGATCGGGATGCAGTGGCCACCGACGGCGATGCCGGGCTGGTGGATGTGGCTGTAGGGCTGGCTGTTGCAGGCCTCGATGACCTTCTTGATATCGATGTCGTTCTTGTCGGCGAACCGGGCGAACTGGTTGGCCAGACCGATGTTGACGTCGCGGTAGGTGGTCTCGGCGAGCTTGGCGAGCTCGGAGGCCTCCGCCGTACCGAGGTCCCACACACCGTTCGGACGGGGCAGGTCCTCGCGGTCGTCGAAGTCGAGCACAGCCTCGTAGAACTCCACACCGCGCTGTGCGGAGGCCTCGTCGATGCCGCCCACGAGCTTCGGGTAGCGGCGGAGGTCGGCGAAGACGCGGCCGGTCAGGACCCGCTCCGGGGAGAAGACGAGGTGGAAGTCCACACCCGGGGTCAAACCGGAGCCCTCGGCGAGCATGGGCGCCCAGCGGGTCCGGGTGGTGCCGACGGGCAGGGTGGTCTCGTAGCTGACGAGGGTGCCCGGCTTGAGGCCGGCGGCGATCGCCTTCGTCGCGGAGTCCATCCAGCCGAAGTCCGGGGTGCCCTCGGCGTCCACGAAGAGCGGTACGACCACTACGACGGCGTCGGACGCGGCCACTGCGGCCGTGGTGTCCGTGGTCGCGGAGAGCAGGCCGGCGCCCACGGTCTCCTTGAGCTTGACGTCCAGGTCGTGCTCGCCGGGGAACGGCTCGGTGGCCGCGTTGACCAGCTCGACGACCTTCTCGTTGACGTCCGCGCCAATGACCTTGTGGCCCTTGGCGGCGAACTGCACGGCGAGCGGAAGGCCGATCTTGCCGAGCGCGACTACACAGATGTTCATCGGGTTATTTTCCTCTTCAGCCTGGACAGCATGTGGCGCAGCCGCCTGAAAACACCGGACTTCGTCTCCCACAGAGGAGCCGTCGTGATCACAAGGCGACCCTTGGGATTCGCGTTCGCCGCTACGCGGTACGGGACGGCCCGGCCCCAGCGTCGGGCAAGCGGCAGTGGCAGCCCGCCCGTCGGCACCGGAATCTCGTACGTCGAGCCTGCCACATCCGCATAGACACGGACGCCCCGCTTGGCGTTGACGGAATCAATCGGAATGAGGGCGGTCAACCGGGTCCTCTGCCCGTCCTGCACCGGTTCCCTGACGAACTCACCCACCACATCAGGCCGTCGGGCAGTCGCGGAGAGCCTCCGGGCTCCCGGCTTGTCCGCACTCTTGGGCATCGCGCCCTGTGCCAGAGCCACCGCCGTCGCGCCCGTGTCACCGATGAGACCGACGCGCACCTTCAGCGCGAGCGCGAGATTCGAACCGTCCTGCTCCCATTCGGCCGACTCGAGTTCGGTGTGCTTCGCCAGCCTGCCTGCCACGCCTTCGCCGAGGACCTCGTAATAGCGGTCGGACAGACCCAGCGCACTGTTACGGAATCCGGGATACGTCGCGAAGGCCCTGCCGTCCTCCAGGAGGAACGGTGGTGCCCCGTGCTCGGCCTCGTCGGTGAGAGCGCGGCAGAGTTCGTCGAGAGCCCCGCTCCGGGCGAGGCCGAAACGCACCCGCCTGGTGACTCCCGTGCCGTCCCGCAGGTCGTCGGTGAAGTAGGCGTCCATGACTGCTGCGATGCCCTCGCACACCTGGCGCTGAGTTCCGGTGTCGAGGGCGGCGAAGTCTTCCAACAGCAGCTTGGAAAGCTCCCATTCGAAGTGCCGCTTGAAAACGGCGTCGCGCTTCGGTCCCGCCTCGATCAAGCCGGCCGTGTGCTCCATGATCTTTGCAGTACAGCGAAGTCGCGCCAGGTGATCAGCCCGGTAAGTGATGTTGCTCGCGTCCCCGCGCTTGACCGCGTAGTAGCACGTGTAGTCCGCGACCACCGAGATCTTCCGGGCACGGAAGCATGCTTCGATGGTGAATGGCTGGTCACTTCCGACCGGCAGGTCCTCGGGGAATCGCAGCTTGTGCTTCTCCACGAGCGCACGCCGGAACAGCTTGGTATTGGCCAGCGTGTACGGAAGTGCCGAATCGTACAGGCTTATGTCCGGGTTACTCTCGGCAAAGAGCTTCTGATGGACATAGCGGCCGTTGGTGCCGACCATCTTGCCCACCACGACATCGGAGTCGTGCTCGTCCGCGCACGCCACCATGCGTTCCAGTGCTTCCGCACCGAGGTAGTCGTCGGAGCCGATGAAATACACGTATCGGCCCGTAGCCATTTCGAGCGCACGATTGCTCGGCGCCGCCGGCCCCCCGGAATTCTCCTGGTGGATCACCTTGAAAGTGTCCGGGAAATTCGCCGCGAAGCGGTCCAGTTCCGTGCCGCTCTCGTCGGTCGACCCGTCGTCCACGGCAATGACTTCGAGCCGGTCGATACCTATGCTCTGTCCCACGAGCGAGTTCAGGCACTCGGTGAGATACGGCATGGTGTTGTAAACGGCTACGACGACGGTGACTGCGGGTTCGGTCAACTGGCCACACCCTCGGGCAATGTCTCTCTGTCGCCCAGCCGCACAGCGCGGCCGGTCGAGGCGGACTCCAGTACGGCCGCCGCCACCTCAACGGTACGCAGACCCTGCCGCAGGGTGCAGATATCGGCCTCGGTACCCAGCACAGCGTCCCTGAAGAGCTCATGCTCGACAAGCAACGGCTCGCGCTTCGGGATGGCGTAACGGATCATGTCGCCCTCGGAGACACCGCGGAACGCGCGCAGCGCCTCCCACTCGGTGGTCACCGCGGCGTTCGAGTGGAACGTGAGGTCGGCGGTGAGGGTGTCGGCGATGTAGCAGCCGCGCTCACCGGTGACCGAGGTGAAGCGCTCCTTGAGCGGGCTCAGCCAGTTGACCAGGTGGTTGACCATGGTGCCGTCGGAGAGCTGGCCCACGGCGGAGACCATGTCCTCGTGCGGGCGGCCGGACTTCGACACGGTGTGGGCCGCGATCGACGTGTACGTCTGGCCGGTCACCCAGCCCGTCAGGTCGATGTCGTGCGTGGCGAGGTCCTTGACCACGCCGACGTCCGCGATCCGGTGCGGGAACGGGCCCTGGCGGCGGGTGACGACCTGGAAGACGTCGCCGAGCTCGCCCGCCTCCAGACGGCTGCGCAGCGAGCGCAGGGCCGGGTTGCAGCGCTCGATGTGGCCGACGCCGGCCACCAGGTCACGCGACTCGAAGGCCTCGACGAGGCGGCGGGCGCCCTCGACGGTGTCGGCCAGCGGCTTCTCGATCAGGGCGCAGACACCGGCGTCGGCCAGCTGCAGGCCGACCGTCTCGTGCAGCGCGGTCGGGCAGGCCACGACCGCGTAGTCGACACCGAGGGCGATGAGCTCCTCGACGGTCGACAGGACGGGGGCACCCTGCGCCCAGCCGTTCTTGTCGCCCATCGGGTCGACGACGCCGACCAGGGTCACGCCGTCGAGTCCGGCCAGCACACGGGCGTGGTGGCGTCCCATGGAGCCCAGGCCGATGAGCCCGGCCCTCAGCACGGCGGCGGTCACAGGCTCTCCCCGAGTGCGTTCACGGCGTTGGCGATGCGCTCCAGCTCACCCTCGCTGAGCGACGGGTGGACGGGCAGCGAGACGACCTCGGCGGCCGCACGCTCGGTCTCGGGCAGGTCCCAGGTACGGCCGGCCTTCTGGTCCGGCTCCCAGTAGGGCTTCAGCCGGTGGATCGGGGTCGGGTAGTAGACGGCGTTGCCGATGCCCGCCTCGGTGAGCTTCGCCATCGCGGCGTCGCGGTCGCCCTGCACCCGGATCGTGTACTGGTGGTAGACGTGGCGGGCGCCCTCGGCGACCGGCGGCGTCGTCACGTTCGGCGCGGTGATGTGCGCGTCGAGGTACGCGGCGTTGGAGCGGCGCTGCTCGGTCCAGCCACCGACCTTGGTCAGCTGCACGCGGCCGACGGCTGCGGCCACGTCCGTCATGCGCACGTTGGCGCCGACGATCTCGTTGGCGTACCGCTGCTCCATGCCCTGGTTGCGCAGGAGGCGCAGGGTGCGGGCGAGCTCGGCGTCGGCCGTGGTGACCATGCCGCCCTCGATGGAGTGCATGTTCTTCGTCGGGTAGAAGCTGAACGTTCCGCCTTCGCCGAACGCGCCGACGGGGGTGCCGTTCAGGGCGGCGGCGTGGGCCTGGCACGCGTCTTCGACGACTGCGAGTTTGTGCTTCGCCGCGATGGGCATCAGCTTGTCCATCGCCGCCGGGTGACCGTACAGGTGCACCGGCATGATGGCGGCGGTGCGCGGCGTGATGGCCGCCTCGACCGCGGCGGGGTCCAGGCCGTAGCTGCCGGGCTCGATGTCGGCGAAGACGACATCGGCACCGACGAGGCGGACCGCGTTCGCGGAGGCCGCGAAGGAGAACGAAGGAACGATCACCTCGTCGCCCGGGCCGACGCCGAGGGCAAGCAGCAGAAGATGCAGCGCGGAGGTACCGGAGTTGACGGCGACGCAGTGCCTGCCGTCGACCAGCTCGGAGAAGCCCTCTTCGAAAGCCGCGACCTCCGGCCCCTGTACGACGCGGCCACTGCGCAGCACGCGTACCGCAGCCTCGATCTCTTCTTCACCGATGACCGGGCGGGCAGCAGGAATCGGCTGCTCGTTGATGCTCGTCATGGACGTCCTCCTTGAACAACACCGCAAGAGCTCTTTACAGGCAGAGGTCTGGGGTGCGGGACGTCTTACGAGGCCGCGCATAACCCCACCGGCACAATGCCGACGCCCTGCCGAGGAATCTGGGCCCAGTCTGTCCTGAACCGGGTCGGTCACCGACCGTAGTCCCGCGAAGGGACCTGAACAGGCCGACGACCGCCGTCACATTATCAGGGATTTCTCAGGCGATTTCGGGCCCGTTAACCCGCCAGTGCATCAGTTCTGAAACAAAGCAGGTGTCCCGCCCCGAAGGCTTCGGGGCGGGACACGGATCGATGAACAACCGGTTACGGAATGCTCAGCCGACTGCTGATCAGGACTCGTCGGCCGGCGCGGAAGCGGTCACGGAAGGCGACGACTGCTCGGCGGCGACGGTCTTCTTGGCCGTTGCCTTCTTCGCGGTCGTCTTCTTCGCGGTCGTCTTCTTCGCAACCGTCTTCTTCGCGGCCGTCTTGGTGACCGCCTTCTTGGCCGGGGCCTTCTTGGCGGCCTTGCGGACCGCCTTCTTGGCCGGGGCTTCCCCGTCCGTCCGGGACTCGTCCGCCGCCGGGGCGTCGGACGTGGCCTGGTCGGCCGCGGAACTGCCCGTGACCACGACGACCGCCGCCTCGTCCGCGCCGGCCGGCGAACCTGCCGGAGCGGTGGCCTTGCGGGTCGCCCGGCGGCGGGCACGCGGCGGGGCGGCCGGAGCGGACACCTCGTCAGCTACCGGTGCCTCAGGGGCCGGAGCCTTGGCCGCAGGGGCCTCGACGACCGGGTCCTCGACCGCTACGGGTTCCGCAGCGGGCTCGGCCGGGGTGACCGGCTGCGCGACGTCGGCCGGCTTGGGAGAACCGGCCGGAGCGGTCGCCTTCCGGGTCGCCCTGCGGCGCGTACGCCCCACGGGCGCGGCCTCGGCCTCGGGGGCCGGGGCGGCCGCCGGGGTCTCGGCGACCGGCTCGGCCTGCGGCTCCGCCTCGACGGCCGGGGCCGGCTCGGCCACCGGAGCAGGGGCTGCGGCCTGCGGCGCGCCGACCGGAGCCGACACCTTGCGGGTCGCACGCCGACGGCCGCGACCGCGTGTCGCTGCCGCCTCCGCCTCGGCCGGGCTGCTGTACAGCTCCTCGTCCGCGACGAACTCCGGCTCGGGCAGCGCGATCGGGGCTGCGACCTCGGCCGCCACCTCGTCCTCGCTCTCGACCGCGTGCTCGTCGTGCTCGTGGTCCTGGACGTGCTGGTCGTGGTCGTGGTCGTGCTCCTGGCCGGCGCCACCGCGTCCGCGCTTCTTCGAGCGCTTGCTGCCGCCACCACCGCCGACGGACGTCGGCTGCTCCATGTGGACGATCACGCCGCGGCCGTTGCAGTGGACACAGGTCTCGGAGAAGGACTCCAGCAGACCCTGGCCCACGCGCTTGCGCGTCATCTGGACCAGGCCCAGCGACGTGACCTCGGCGACCTGGTGCTTCGTACGGTCCCGGCCCAGGCACTCCAGCAGTCGCCGCAGCACCAGGTCCCGGTTGGACTCCAGCACCATGTCGATGAAGTCGACGACGACGATGCCACCGAGGTCGCGCAGCCGCAGCTGGCGCACGATCTCCTCGGCCGCCTCCAGGTTGTTCTTGGTGACGGTCTCCTCGAGGTTTCCGCCCTGCCCGGTGAACTTGCCGGTGTTGACGTCGACGACGACCATCGCTTCGGTCTTGTCGATCACGAGCGAGCCACCGCTCGGCAGGTAGACCTTCCGGTCCAGTGCCTTCATCAGCTGCTCGTCGATCCGGTACGTCGCGAAGACGTCGACCTCGGAAGTCCAGCGCGACAGACGGTCCGTGAGGTCCGGTGCCACGTGCGAGACGTAGCCGTGGATGGTCTCCCAGGCGTCCTCACCGCTGACGATGACCTTCGAGAAGTCCTCGTTGAAGATGTCGCGGACGACCCGGACGGTCATGTCCGGCTCGCCGTACAGAAGCGTCGGGGCATTGGTGCTCCCGCTGCTCTTGGACTTCTTCTGGATCTCTTCCCACTGGCCCTGCAGCCGCTCGACGTCGCGGCGCAGCTCGTCCTCGCTCGCGCCCTCGGCGGCGGTGCGCACGATGACGCCCGCGTCCTCGGGAACGATCTTCTTGAGGATGGTCTTCAGCCGGGCCCGCTCGGTGTCGGGCAGCTTGCGGCTGATGCCGGTCATCGAGCCCTCGGGCACGTAGACCAGGTAGCGGCCGGGCAGCGAGACCTGGCTGGTCAGGCGGGCGCCCTTGTGGCCGATCGGGTCCTTCGTGACCTGCACGAGGACCGACTGGCCGGACTTCAGCGCGGTCTCGATACGGCGCGGCCCGTGGGCCATGCCGAGCGCCTCGAAGTTGACCTCACCGGCGTACAGCACCGCGTTGCGGCCCTTGCCGATGTCGACGAACGCGGCCTCCATGGACGGCAGGACGTTCTGCACCTTGCCCAGGTAGACGTTGCCGACGTAGCTGGTGGCCTGCTCCTTGTTGACGTAGTGCTCGACGAGCACGTTGTCCTCGAGGACGCCGATCTGGGTGCGCTCGCCGCTCTGGCGGACGACCATGACGCGCTCGACGGCCTCGCGGCGCGCCAGGAACTCCGCCTCGGTGATGATCGGGACGCGGCGGCGGCCCTGCTCGCGGCCCTCGCGGCGACGCTGCTTCTTGGCCTCCATACGGGTGGAGCCCTTGATGGACTGGACCTCGTCGAAGCCGGTGCCGGGCTCGCGCTCGGCTTCCTTCTTGCGCGGCTCGCGGACCTTGACGACCGTACGCTCCGGGTCGTCCTGGCCCGAGGGACCGTCCTCGCCCGAGGCGTCCCCGCTGCGGCGGCGACGACGGCGACGGCGACGGCTGCTGCTGGATCCGGACGCCGAGGACTCGTTGTCCTCGTCGTTGTCCTCGTCCTGCTCCTGCTCGTCCTCTGAGGCCTCGTCGTGCTGCTCGGCGTCATCGGCGTCGTTGGTCTCACCGCGACGGCGACGGCGGCCGCCACGACGGCGGCGGCGCGAGGGGCGGTCGCCGTACTCGTCCGAGTCGTCCTCGTGCTCGGCTTCCGCTTCGGGCTCCGCCTCGTGCTCGTCCTCGACGGGCTCCTCCACCGGGAGGGTGACGGGCGTTGCGGCCGGCTCGGTCTCGACTGCCTCACCGCGACGGCGGCGGCGACGGCGCGAGCCGCCCTGCGGCGCGGCCTCCGCGGCTTGCGCGGGGGCGGCGGTCTCCGCCTCGGGCTCGGCTTCGGCGGCCTGTGCGGGCGCGGCCTTGCGCGGCGCGCGCTCGGGGGCCTTCGGCTCCTCGAGCTCCTCGCTCTCCTCGTACTGCGATCCGGAACCGGCGGCAGCCGCAGCGGCTGCCGCGGTCTCCGGGGTCTGGAACATCGGCTCGGCGAAGACCGGCGCCTGGAAGACGGCAACGGCGGGGCGCGTCGCGCGGCGGCTCTTGCGTGCCGGCTCCTCGACCTTGCCGGTGAACTCCGGCCTGCCTGCGGCGGCGGTCGCCCGGCGGCGCTGGCGGCCTCGCGGCGCGGCTTCCTCGACCTCGTCGGTCTCGGCGGCGAGCTCCTTGGCGACAGCCGCGGGAAGGCTCTCACCGGTCTCGGCGGCGGCCTCTTCGGCAGCCTCCTCGGCCGGCTGCGGGGCACCTGCCGGTGCGGTCGCCTTGCGCACCGCGCGACGACGGCCACGCGGGGCCTCCGTCACAGGCGCCTCGGCGACCGGCTCGGCGGCAGCCGCGACCGGCTCGGCCACGGTCTCGGCCGGAACCTCGGCGGCCTGCGTGCCCTGCGGCGTGCCGGCCGGAGCCGACGCACGGCGCCGGGTACGGCCGCGCGGCGCGGCGACGGGCTCGGGGGTCTCACTGGCTTCGGCTGCAACGGGCTCGGCCGGCTCGGCCACGACGACCTCCTCGGCGGCGGCCTCCGCGTTCTGCGGGGCACCTGCCGGAGCGGTGGCCTTACGGGTGGCGCGACGACGGCCACGCGGGGCCTCGACGACAGGCGCCTCGGCAACCGGCTCGGCGGTCTCCGCGACCGGCTCGGCCACGATCTCCGCGGCGGCCTCGGCGTCCTGAGGCGCACCTGCGGGGGCGGTCGCCTTGCGGACCGCGCGACGGCGCGCACGCACCGGCGGCGCCGGCTCCACGGTCTCAGGTGCTTCCTCGGCCTCGGCCGGGGTCTCCACGGGCGCCTCGGCGGCGGGTTCCACGACCTCGGGGGTCTGCGGCGCACCCGCGGGAGCGGTGGCCTTGCGGACCGCGCGACGGCGGGCACGTACCGGCGGCGCCGCTTCGGCGGTCTCGGCCGTTCCGGCGCCGGTCGTCCCGGGCGCCGTGGCCTCCTCGGCCGGTATGGCCGGCGTGGCGTCGTCGGCGACGGCCGCACCCGGTGCGCCCGACGGCGGGCCGGCGGGGCGGGAGGCTGCGCGGCGCCTGCGGCGCGGCGGCAGCTTGTCCCCGGGGGTGTTGTCTTCTGTGTTCCCGGCGGTACCGGGTTCGATCGGCTCAAGCATGCGGGCGGTTCTCCCGTCACGCTCCCGGGCGCCGCGCCTGATTCCGGTCCGGCACGGTTCGCATGATGTACGCGATACCGCCGTCCGGGGCGCGGGCGCCGCACGGGAGCTGATGTCTGGCTCGCCGGTTCCGTACGCGTGTACGCACGGCCTGGCGAAAGTCTTATGGGGCGGTGCGCGGCCCGACCCAGGTGGCTCCCGAGTCCAAGGGCTGCGCTACGACGACCGCCTTACGCGGAACCTGCACCTTCAGGCGCCGTCGCGACGGCGGGCCGGTCGGCCGGAACGGCCGTGGCTGCCTCGCGGTCAGGCGCGAGCGGGTCGGTCACCGTGCCGGACTCCTCATCGAAGAGCCCCTGCGCCAGCCTGGTCACCGCTGCGGGGACCGGCGGCGCCAGGTCGGCCACAACTCGGAGACCGGACAGGACGTCGTCGGGTCGCACGGCAGGTGTCACGTGCCGCACTACCAGGCGCAGTATCGCACAGGGCCTGTCCCCGGACCTATCAGGCTGTGGATCAAGAGCCTGCAGTTCGGCGACGGCCGCACGGGCGTCGAAGGTCCGCATCCCGTTCTTCGCACGCCGCTGGACCTCGACGGTCTCGGCGTCCAGGAACGCGACAACAGCCTTCCGTGCGTCCTCGACATCGACTCCGTCCAGGCGCATCTCCCACACGGAGGCGGTCAGCCGGTCGGCGAGGCCCGAGGTGTGGGCCTCCACCGCGTCGATGATGTCGAGGCCGTCCGGCATCGACGCGTCGAGCAGTTCGCGGAGCGTTCCGGGGTCCCGCGCCTCGGTGAGGGCGATCTCCAGGAACTCGGCCTCGCTGCCCGTACCCGTGGGGGCGGCGTTGGCGTACGAGACCTTCGGGTGCGGGGTGAAGCCCGCCGAGTAGGCCATGGGCACCTCGGAGCGGCGCAGTGCCCGCTCGAAGGCACGCTGAAAGTCTCGGTGACTGGTGAACCGGAGGCGGCCCCGCTTGGTGTAGCGCAATCTGATGCGCTGCACCGCCGGTGCGGGCGGCGGGCCTTCGGGCTGTCGCTTGCCCAGTGGTTCTTCTCCTCGGTGCGGGGCGGACGCGGTGGCGCACCGCCCACGAAGTACAGGGTGCCCCCGGGGTGCCGCTCCGGCTCACCCCCGCTCGACGGTTTTGTCGGCGAGCAGGGAGATCTCGGGCGCGGGCGCCTCGCTGGGGACAATCGTTGTCCTACCCAGGGTACGCGCAGCGGACCCCTTGAGTTCCCGCACCTCTGTGACCTGCGGCGGGCCCACCAGAGCGCGCCATGCGTCGCGGCGGGCCGCGCGCACGCTCTCGCGGGCCGCGCTCAGTGCACTGCGGACGGCGCGCCCCGCCTCCAGGGCGCCCTGTTTGACGGGGGCCCACACCGCGTCGCGCACGAAGTGCCCGACCGGAGTGCACATCGTGCGATAGGCCCAGGTCACCGGCGCGCCCACCAGATGCCACGCCAGCCACGCCAGGGCGCGGCCGACGGCCCGGGAGATGTATCCGGCGATCCGCCAGGCGACCCCGGCCGCGGCGGCGATCTCCCGGCCGACGGGGGCGAGGACATGCCGGTACACCCAAGCGAGGGGCAGGACGAGGAGCGTCATGACCAGCCAGACGGCAGCAGCCCCGAGTCCCCGCCCGGTGGCGGCGATCCCGCGCCCCAGCTGGGTGAGCACCCACGCGATGCCGTGCCCGACCGGGGTGAGCACATACCGGTACGTCCAGGCGACGGGCATCACGATCAGGTGCGTGACGAGCCAGTCGGCGGCGATTCCGAGCGGCTTCAGGACGTAGCGCCACAGGCCGACCACGGGCCACACCAGGACCACGGTGAGCAGCCCGGCGACGGCGGCACCGACCGCCCGGCCGGCCGGGACGAGCAGCGTGCCGTACACCCACCGGAGCCCGTGTCCGGCCGGGGTGAGGACGGCCCGGAGCCACACCAGCGGGGCGACGATCCCGTAGCGGACGACGGGGACGACGACGTGGCGCCACAGCCCGATCCAGGGCCACACGAGGACGGCGACGGCCAGCCACGCGACGGCCCGCCCGACCGGCGCGAGCACGGTCTCGTACAGCCACTCCAGGGCGCGTCCCAGCGGACGCAGAAGCATACGGTCCAGGGCACGCAGCCCCGCGACGAGAACGTCCCAGATCATCCGTACGGGCAGGACGAGGACCAGCACGACGGATCCGTACCGGGATCCTGATGAGGGTGGTCAGACAGCCCTCCCCGCCTTCGTACCGCTCGGGTGTCCGCTGCGTGTCGTGGTCCATGCCGTACATGACGCGAAGGCCCGGCCAGGGGTTTCCCCGGCCGGGCCTTCTTCACCGGGCTGTCACCCGGACGGTTGCTTCGGTGCTACTTCACCACGGTGAGCGGCAGGAGCTTCTTGCCCGTCGGACCGATCTGGATGTCCAGGTCGAGCTGCGGGCACACCCCGCAGTCGAAGCAGGGGGTCCAGCGGCAGTCCTCGACCTCGGTCTCGTCGAGCGAGTCCTGCCAGTCCTCCCAGAGCCAGTCCTTGTCGAGACCGGAGTCCAGGTGGTCCCAGGGCAGGACCTCCTCGTACGTCCGCTCGCGGGTGGTGTACCAGTCGACGTCCACGCCGAACGCGGGCAGCGTCTCCTCGGCGCTCCGCATCCAGAGGTCGTAGCTGAAGTGCTCGCGCCAGCCGTCGAAACGGCCGCCGGACTCGTACACCGCGCGGATGACCGAGCCGACCCGGCGGTCGCCCCGGGAGAGCAGGCCCTCGATGATGCCGGGCCTGCCGTCGTGGTAGCGGAAGCCGATGGAGCGGCCGTACTTCTTGTCGTCGCGGATCTTGTCGCGGAGCTTCTTCAGCCGGGCGTCGGTCTCCTCGACGCCGAGCTGCGGGGCCCACTGGAACGGGGTGTGCGGCTTGGGTACGAAACCGCCGATGGAGACGGTGCAGCGGATGTCGTTCTGGCCGGAGACCTCGCGGCCCTTGGCGATCACGTTGACCGCCATGTCGCCGATCTGGAGGACGTCCTCGTCGGTCTCGGTGGGCAGGCCGCACATGAAGTACAGCTTCACCTGGCGCCAGCCGTTGCCGTACGCGGTGGCCACCGTGCGGATCAGGTCCTCCTCCGAGACCATCTTGTTGATGACCTTGCGCATGCGCTCGGAGCCGCCCTCGGGGGCGAAGGTGAGACCGGACCTGCGGCCGTTGCGGGTCAGCTCGTTGGCCAGGTCGACGTTGAACGCGTCGACGCGGGTGGAGGGCAGCGAGAGGCCGATCTTGTCCTCGGTGTACCGGTCGGCCAGGCCCTTGGCGATCTCACCGATCTCGGTGTGGTCCGCGGAGGAGAGCGACAGGAGGCCGACCTCCTCGAAACCGGTGGCCTTGAGGCCCTTCTCGACCATTTCGCCGATGCCGGTGATGCTTCGCTCCCGCACGGGGCGCGTGATCATGCCGGCCTGGCAGAAACGGCAGCCGCGGGTGCAGCCGCGGAAGATCTCGACGGACATCCGCTCGTGGACGGTCTCGGCGAGGGGCACGAGGGGCTGCTTCGGGTACGGCCACTCGTCGAGGTCCATGACCGTGTGCTTGGACACCCGCCACGGCACGCCGGACTTCTTGGGCACGACGCGGCCGATGCGGCCGTCGGGGAGGTACTCGACGTCGTAGAAGCCCGGGACGTAGACCCCGCCCGTCTTCGCCAGCCGGAAGAGCACCTCTTCGCGGCCACCGGGCCGGCCCTCCGCCTTCCAGGCGCGGATGATCTCGGTGATCTCCAGGACGGCCTGCTCACCGTCGCCGATGACCGCACAGTCGATGAAGTCCGCGATCGGCTCGGGGTTGAACGCGGCGTGGCCGCCCGCCAGCACGATCGGGTGATCGACGGTTCGGTCCTTGGACTCCAGCGGGATGCCCGCGAGATCCAGGGCCGTGAGCATGTTGGTGTAGCCGAGCTCGGTGGAGAAGCTCAGCCCGAACACGTCGAACGCGCCGACGGGGCGGTGGCTGTCCACGGTGAACTGGGGCACCTTGTGCTCGCGCATCAGCTCCTCGAGGTCCGGCCAGACGCTGTACGTGCGCTCGGCGAGGACGCCTTCGCGCTCGTTGAGCACCTCGTAAAGGATCATGACTCCCTGGTTGGGGAGTCCGACCTCGTAGGCGTCCGGGTACATGAGTGCCCAGCGGACGTCGCATTCGTCCCACGGCTTGACGGTGGAGTTCAGCTCACCGCCGACGTACTGGATGGGCTTCTGCACATGTGGGAGCAGAGCTTCGAGCTGCGGGAAGACCGACTCGGCAGACATCTGGGGACCTTCGTGAGCTGACAGGGGTGACCATCAAGCGTAACCCGGTGCTCAGCTCCTCAATGCCGATCGCAGTCCCGGATCCGATGCCCGGGCCCATACCTCGGGCAGTTCGCGCTCCCGGTCGGCCGCCGCGGCCTCCTCCTGGCCGTACAGCAGGCCCCAGGTGAACGCGGACTCCCCCGCCCCGTGTGCCTGGACCGCCAGAGCGCGCAACGCGTCCCGGGCGACCACGCTGTCCTGGTGTTCCCCGAGGACCTTCTGCACCGCCTTGATCCGTTTGGCGAACTTCTTGGCGGGCTTGCCCAGCGCCGGCCGCGCGGCCTCTCCCGCGTACCGGACACGCTTCGCGGCCTTGCGGGCCTCGTGCATGGCGAGGTCCCGGTCGTGGCCGGGGCACTGTTCCAGTGCGTGGCCGACGCGGGTGGCGAGGCGTTCGTAGTCCTTGAGCACAGCGCGGGGCAGGGCGTCCCCCGGGTCCCGCCCGGCGTCGGACCTGAGGGGCGGGTCGGCCAGGAGGGCGTCGAGGGAGTCCAGGAGCGCCAGGTAGCGGTCCGTGTCGAGCGCGGAGAGGACCCGGCGCCGTGCCCCGGCGCTCCCGGACACGGAGGAGAGCCTCAGCCGAGCGCTCACAGGGCCGAGGACCAGGGTGTCCGGCAGACCGGCGACGCCGGAGCGGAGCCGCTTGTCGAGGACTTCCTGGTCCCGGCCGACCCCGAGCTCGCCGGCGAGCCACTTCAGCTCGACGCGGAGCGGGTCGGTGACGGCACGGTCGAGGATCCTGCGGTATGTCCTGAAAGTGCTGCGGAGCCGACGGGTGGCGACCCGCAGGCGGTGCACGGAGTCGGGCAGGTCCCGGCGCACGGCGGGGTCGAGCTCGATGATGGCAGCGACCTGGCGGCGTACGTAGGCGAGTACGTGGTCTCCCGCGTCGTGCGGGGACGGCCTCTTCTTCGTCGCCGGCCGCGACGTCTCCGGCTCCGTCTCCGCCAGCGCCCTGGCCAGCTTGGAAGGTGCTGCCGAGGGCCGTACGCCTGCCTTGCGCAGTCGGCGCTCGATGGCGTCGAGGACGGCCGGGTCACCTTCGTCGGCCAGTTCGACCTCCAGCTCGGTCCAGGCCGAGGTGGTGCCGTGGCCCTTTTCGGTGAGGCGCTCGACAAGAACCTCGTCGATGCTCAGCTCGGCGAGCAGGGCGCCGTTCTCGCCGAGGAGATGGTGGATGTCACGTGTGGAGAAGATGCGGATGACGGGGGCCACCGGCGTGTTCCGCACCCGGGAACGGAGAAGTCCTGCGAGGTCGGGCGGCAGCGCGTCGGCGAGCGGGGCCCGGATCTCGTCGCGGATGCCGGACGAGACGGGGATCTTCAGGTGCCATCCGGCGTCGTCACCGCCGGTACGACGGCGCAGCGTGAGGGAGTCGGCGGCCAGCCGGAAGTCCTCGGTGTCGTAGTAGACGGCGTCGAGTTCCGCCAGGCCGCGGTGGACGACGGCCGAAACGCCGGCCGCACGGGTCAGATCCGGCAACCGGGTTTCGGGAGTCGCTTCGTACTTCCGCTCGACCTCACGCTTCGAGTCCGCCATAGGACGAATCTATCCGCGATCGGCACGGTCATGCAGGGCCTGCGCATCGCTCAGGCAGTTATCGGCCGCTGCACCCTGATCGACTGGAGCAGTCCGATCGCCACCCATACGGCGAACATCGATGATCCTCCGTAGGACACGAACGGCAGCGGAAGCCCCGCCACCGGCATGATCCCTAGGGTCATGCCGATGTTCTCGAAGGACTGGAAGGCGAACCAGGCGATGATGCCGGCGGCCACGATCGTCCCGTACAGCTCGGTCGTCTCGCGGGCGATACGGCAGGCGCGCCAGAGGACGACGCCGAGCAGGACGATGATCAGTCCGGCACCCAGGAAGCCGAGCTCCTCCCCCGCGACGGTGAAGACGAAGTCGGTCTGCTGCTCGGGGACGAACTGGCCGGTCGTCTGGGAACCGTTGAAGAGACCGGTGCCGGTGAGTCCGCCGGAGCCGATGGCGATGCGGGCCTGGTTGGTGTTGTAGCCGACGCCGGCCGGGTCGAGCGCCGGGTTGGCGAAGGCCGCGAAGCGGGCGATCTGGTAGTCGTCGAGCACTCCGAGCTGCCAGACGGCCAGGGCGCCCGCCGTGCCCGCCCCGAGGAGTCCGAAGATCCAGCGGTTGGACGCGCCGGAAGCGAGGAGGACTCCGAGGACGATGACGGCCATGACCATGACGGAGCCGAGGTCGGGCATCAGCATGACGACCGCCATCGGGACGACCGCCAGGCCGAGCGCCTTGGCGACGGTCCGGTGGTCGGGGTGCTGCTGGTCGCCCGCGTCGACGCGGGCGGCGAGCAGCATCGCCATACCGAGGATGATCGTGATCTTGGTGAACTCGGAGGGCTGGAGGGAGAAGCCGCCGGGAAGGAGGATCCAGGCGTGCGCGCCGTTGACGGTGGCGCCGAGCGGGGTGAGGACCGCGAGGACGAGCAGGACCGACAGCCCGTAGAGGACCGGCACCGCACCCCTCAGGGTGCGGTGCCCGAGCCAGATGGTGCCGACCATCAGCGCGAATCCGATGCCGGTGTTGAGTGCGTGCCGGAACAGGAAGTAGTACGGGTCGCCGTGGGTGAGCGAGTCACGTCCGCGGGTCGCCGACCAGACGAGGAGCGAGCCGATGAAGGACAGTGCCAGGGCCGACCCGAGCAGGGGCCAGTCCAGCCGACGCACGACGGAGTCGCGTGCGGTGAGCTTGGCCCAGGAGGAACGCTCGGGGGCGTAGCGGGAAACGGAGAAACCGGCCATCAGTCCCGCCTCCAGGGCACTCCGGCGAGTGCGAGTGCCTGGGCGCCCTCTTCGGCAGGGGGCTCGGGGGTGTAGGGCTTGATCTTCGGGTTCTCGATCGAACCGTCCGGCTGGATCTTCGGCAGGGTCTTCTGGGGCTTGGGCAGCAGTGCCTTCTTGAGGTCCTGCTTCCCGGCGGCGTCGAGTCCGTAGAGCGCGTTGTAGATGTTGCGCACGGCGGGGCCCGAGGCGCCGGAGCCCGTACCACCCTGGGAGATCGTCATGACGATCGAGTATTCCTTGGTGTACGTGGCGAACCAGGAGGTCGTCTGCTTGCCGTAGACCTCGGCCGTGCCCGTCTTGGCGTGCATCGGGATCTTGTCCTGGGGCCAACCGCCGAATCGCCAGGCGGCGCTGCCCCGGGTCGCGACTCCCGCGAGGGCTTCGTCTATTTTGTCGCGCGTGCCGCCCTTGAAGGGCAGTTTGCCGTGCGCCTGGGGCTTGATCTCCTGGACCGTCCTGCCGTCGCCGCTGACGACGGCCTTGCCGACGGTCGGGTCGTAGAGCGTGCCGCCGTTGGAGATCGCGGCGTAGATGGTCGCCATCTGGATCGGGGTGACGAGGGTGTCGCCCTGGCCGATCGAGTAGTTGACGGAGTCACCGGCGCGCATCTTGTAGCCCTCGAGGCAGCCTTCGTACGCGATCTTCTCGACGTACGTGCCGTCCTTCTTGCCCTGCTTGCACCAGGAGGTCTTGTTGGCGTCGTAGAAGTTCTGCTTCCACTGACGGTCGGGGACTCGGCCGGAGACCTCGTTGGGGAGGTCGATGCCGGTCTCCTTGCCGAGGCCGAACTGGTGCGCGGTCTTGTAGAACCAGTCGTTGGTGTTCTTCTTCGGCTTGTTGCCGCCGTCCTTCTGCCATTCCCTGTGCGCGAGGCCGTAGTAGACGGTGTCGCAGGAGACCTCCAGGGCGCGGCCGAGACTGATGCTGCCGTAGCCCTGGGACTCGAAGTTCTTGAAGACCTGGCCGCCGATGGAGTACGAGCTCGGGCACGGGTAGTTGCCGTCGAATTCGTATCCGGCGTTGACCGCGGCGGTCGAGGAGATGACCTTGAAGATCGACCCGGGGGCCGCGGTTCCCTGGATGGCACGGTTCAGCAGCGGGAAGTTGGATTTCTTGCCGGTGAGCTTCGCGTAGTCCTTGGCGGAGATCCCGCCGATCCAGGCGTTGGGGTCGTAGGTCGGCAGGGAGGCCATCGAGACGATGCGGCCCGTCTTCGCCTCCATGACGACGACGGCTCCGGAGTCCGCCTTGTAGAGCTCGTTGGTGTTGCGGTCCATCTCCTTGCGGGCCGTCTCCATCGCCTTGTTGAGCTCGTACTCGGCGACGGCCTGGACCCGGGCGTCGATGGAGGTGACGACGCTGGCGCCGGGCTCGGCCTCGTCGTTCTGCGCCTGGCCGATGACGCGGCCGAGGTTGTCGACCTCGTAGCGGGTGACGCCGGCCTTGCCGCGCAGCTCCTTGTCGTACGTGCGCTCCAGGCCGGAGCGGCCGACCTGGTCGGAGCGGAGGTAGGGCGAGTCGCTGTCCTGGGCCTTGGTCACCTCATCGTCGGTGACGGGCGAGAGGTAGCCGAGCACCTGGGCGGTGTTGGCCTTGCCGGGTGCGGCGTAACGGCGTACGGCGGTGGGTTCGGCGGTGATGCCGGGGAAGTCCTCGGCACGCTCACGGATGGTGAGGGCCTGCTGGGTGGTGGCCTCGTCGGTGACCGGGATCGGCTGGTAGGGCGAGCCGTTCCAGCAGGGCTGCGGGGTCTTGGCGTCGCAGAGCCGGACCTTGTCCCGGACGTCCTTGGGCTTCATGTCCAGGACGCCGGCGAGCCGGGTGAGGACGCCGACGCCGTCGTCCTTCATCTTCATCAGCTCGGTGCGGCTGGCGGAGACGACGAGGCGGGTCTCGTTGTCGGCGAGGGGTACGCCGCGGGCGTCGAGGATGGCGCCGCGGACTGCGGGCTGGACGACCTGCTGGACGTGGTTGTTCTTGGCTTCGTCGGTGTACTCCTGGCCGTTGCGGATCTGGAGGTACCAGAGCCGGCCGCCGAGCGTCAGGAGCAGGGAGAAGACGAGGACCTGGATGACGACGAGACGGATCTGGACCCGCTGGGTCCGGCCCGTCTCCGGGATGTTGCTCACAGTCGCTTGACCCCCTTGATCCTTCCTGCGCGTGCGGCGCGGTTACGGGCGGCCTTGACGCGCAGTCCGCCCCGCTGGCTGCCGATCCGCAGCCCGGTCCCCGAGGCCAGCCAGCCTGCGGCGACATCGCCGCCGCCGGAACTGTCGGCGATCGGATCGTTCTCGGTGCGTCTGGCGAGCGCCATGATCAGCGGAACGGTGAACGGCGCGAGGAGCAGGTCGTACACGGCGGCGGTGAACAGCAGGCTGCCCAGGCCCACGTGGCGGGCCGCCGTGTCGTCGACGAGGGCGCCGACACCGGCGTACAGCAGGGTCGACCCGATCGCCGCGGCGACGACGACGGCCATCGGGGCGAAGGCCGACTTGAGCTGGCCGTTCTCGGGGCGGACGAGACCGGCGAGGTATCCGATGACGCAGAGCACCAGGGCGTAGCGACCCGCGGCGTGGTCGGCGGGCGGCGCCAGGTCGGCGAGGAGTCCCGCGCCGAAGCCGATGAGCGCGCCGCTGACGTGCCCGTACACGAAGGCGAGTCCGAGCACGACGAGCAGCAGCAGGTCGGGGGTGGCACCGGGGAGCTGGAGGCGTGCGAGTACGGAGACCTGGACGACGAGGGCGACCACGACCAGGGTGACGGAGAGCAGAGTCCGGTTGAAGCGCATGGGGATCAGCTCTATTCCTGCTCGTCGGCCGCGTTGTCGGCGTTCGGGTCGGCGTTGCCCGACGCGTTCGCGTCGGGGCTCCCTGAGGCGTCGACGTCGGGCTTCTTGTTGATGTTCCCGACGACCTTGCCGCTGCCGTCGACCAGGTCACCGTTCGGCTGGACCGTGACGGTGACGGTCGGGGTGGGCTTCGGCTTCTCCGGCTTCTTGGGCTGCTTCGGCAGCACCATGTCGCGGGGGTCCTCACGCGGCGCCTGGACGACGACGCCGACGATGTCGAGCTTGGTGAAGCCGACGTACGGGCGGACGTAGACGGTCCTGGTCAGGTCGCCGCCCGACGGGTCGACACGGACGACTTCGCCGACCGGGACGCCGGGGACGAAGGGCTTGTCCTTGCTCGATCCGAAGGTGACCAGCCGGTCGCCCTTCTTCACCTTCGCCTTGCCGTTGAGGAACTGGACCGACAGCGGCCGGGAGCCCTGTCCGTTGGCGAAGCCGAGCTCGTCGGTCTTCTCCATCCGGGTGCCGACGGTGAAGTCGGGGTCGTTGGCCAGCAGGACGGTCGCGGTGTTCGGACCGACGGTGGTGACGCGGCCGACGAGCCCCTCACCGTTCAGTACGGTCATGTCGCGCCTGAGACCGTCGTTGGATCCCGCGTCGATGGTGATCGTCCAGGAGAAGCCCTGGGCCGCTCCTATGGCGATGACCTCGGCGCCCTTGATGCCGTACTGGCCTGCCCCGGCGGCCTTGAGCATGCTGTCGAGCTGGCGGATCTTGCTGCTGTTGCGGTCGTCGCTGCCCAGTTTCGCCTTGAGCGCGGCGTTCTCCTGCTCCAGGGCCGCGATCCGGTCGTGCCTTTCGCCGGAGTCCCGTACGGCGCCTATGGCGTTGCCCACCGGGTCCACCGCCGCTGCGACGCCGTTCTCGACCGGTCCGAAGACCGTGGCGGCGGCCTGCCGGGCGCCGTCGACCGGCGACTCCTCGCCACCGCGGATGTCCACCGTGATCAAAGCGAACGCGATGGCGATCAGCAGCACCAGGAGCAGCCGGCTCTCTCGTGTGTCCCTCACGTGCGGCGGCCGTGCCTTCCTCGTCGGAATGTTGGTGCCTGTATATCAACGTTCCGCCGTACGGGAGCGGCAGCACCCGTACGGCGGAACATCGGGTTCTACCGTCGGGGCTGGGCGTCCAGGACCTGCTGGAGCGCCTCGAACTCCTCGACGCACTTGCCGGATCCGAGTGCCACCGAGTCCAGCGGGTCCTCGGCGATGTGGATCGGCATGCCCGTCTCGTGGCGCAGTCGCTCGTCGAGGCCGCGCAGGAGCGCGCCGCCACCGGTGAGGACGATGCCGCGGTCCATGACATCGCCGGAGAGCTCCGGCGGACACTTGTCGAGCGTCGTCTTCACGGCGTCGACGATCGCGTTGACCGGCTCCTCGATGGCCTTGCGGACCTCCGAGGCGGAGATGACCACGGTCTTGGGCAGCCCGGAGACCAGGTCGCGCCCGCGGATCTCCGTGTGCTCCTCCTTCTCGAGGTCGAACGCCGAGCCGATCGTGATCTTGATCTGTTCGGCGGTGCGCTCACCGAGGAGGAGCGAGTACTCCTTCTTGATGTGCTGGATGATCGCGTTGTCCAGCTCGTCACCGGCGACCCGGATCGACTGGGCAGTGACGATTCCGCCGAGCGAGATCACCGCGACCTCGGTGGTGCCGCCACCGATGTCGACGACCATGTTGCCGGTGGCCTCGTGGACCGGCAGGCCGGAGCCGATGGCCGCGGCCATGGGCTCTTCGATGATGTGCACCTGGCGGGCGCCGGCCTGCGTCGACGCCTCGATGACGGCGCGTCGCTCGACCCCTGTGATGCCGGAGGGCACGCAGACGACGACCCGCGGGCGGGCCAGGTAGCGGCGCTTGTGGATCTTGAGGATGAAGTAGCGGAGCATGCGCTCCGTGATCTCGAAGTCGGCGATCACGCCGTCCTTCAGGGGCCGTACGGCAACGATGTTGCCCGGCGTACGGCCGATCATCTTCTTGGCCTCGGAGCCGACCGCCAGGATTCCGCCGGTGTTGGTGTTGATGGCCACGACGGACGGCTCGTTCAGGACGATGCCGCGCCCCCTGACGTACACCAGCGTGTTGGCAGTCCCGAGGTCGATAGCCATGTCACGGCCGATGAACGACATTGAGTTCCCCTTGTTCCCCATGAGGATGCGTCGGGCCTTCCCAAGAAGCGAAGAATGGCTTGTTTTAGGTAGGCGAGGGTTGGCGCTGCGGGCGTGGAAGCTTCCATCGTAGTGCCGTGAGCACGGACACAGCGCGAGGGTCCTTCGCCAATGTGAGCGGAACGGCTGCCCGTCCCACCCATGGTGACGTTACGTCGGAGGGATGCGTTCCCGCGATCCGGGGCCCTATGCCGAAGGGCGACCGAATTACTTCGGTCGCCCCAGGTCATGAGCGCTGATTGGCCGAGCCGACGTCAGGAAAGTCCGGGAAAGAAAAGCTTCAGTTCTCGCTCTGCGGACTCCTCGGAGTCCGAGGCGTGGATGAGGTTCTCCCGGGTGACCGTCCCGAAGTCGCCACGGATCGAGCCGGGCGCGGCGGCGATCGGGTCGGTGGGTCCGGCCAGGGCGCGAACACCCTCGATGATCCGCTCGCCTTCGGCCACCAGAGCGACGACGGGGCCGGAAGCCATGAACTCCACGAGCGGCTCGTAGAACGGGCGGCCCTTGTGCTCGCCGTAGTGCTGCTCCAGGGTCTCCTGGTCGAGCGTGCGCAGCTCCAGCGCGGTGATCGTCCAGCCGGCCTTGCGTTCGATGCGGCCGACGATCTCGCCGATCAGCCCACGCCGTACGGCATCCGGCTTGAGAAGGACGAGGGTGCGCTGAGTCATGTGCGGCTCCTTGCAGACTGCGGGTGCGGTGAGGCGAGATTACAGGGGCACGGGAACGGGCCGACGGCCGGGTTTACGCTGCGTCATCTTCAGGCCGGAGCCTCTGTGCCCTCCTGGGCCTCGGCCTGCGCCGCCCACCGCGCCTTCGCCTCGTCGATCTTGCGGCCGTAGTGCACCGAGGCCCACCACAGCACCGCGAAGACCAGGCCGAGGATGAACATCATCGGGACGACGAAGCCGCTCAGCACCAGGACGATCTGCAGCGCCCAGCCGAGCTGTATCCCGCCGGGCCGGGTGATCACGCCGCAGAGCAGCACGGACAGCAGCATGCCGATGCCGCAGACCGTCCAGACCGTGGCCATGGACATGTCGTCGGACTTCATCGCAACGAGTCCGGCGAAGCCGATCACGAAGAACTCACCGATCAACGTCGATGCACAGAGCGTACGCACAGGTCAGCGCCTTCCCAGAAGCAGCCGGGCCTCGCCGACCGTGATCACGGAACCGGTCACCAGGACTCCGGCACCCGCGTACTCCGCGTCCTCCTCGGCGAGGGTGATGGCGGCCTCCAGCGCGTCGTCGAGACGGGGCTCGACCTGCACGCGCTCGTTGCCGAAGACCTCGACGGCGACCGCGGCCAGCTCGTCCGCGTCCATCGCGCGCGGGCTGGAGTTCTGGGTGACGACGACCTCGGCGAAGACCGGTTCGAATCCTTCGAGGAGCCCCCGGACGTCCTTGCCCTCACTGGCGCCGACGACCCCGATCAGCCGCGAGAAGCTGAAGGCCTCGGAGATCCCCTCGGAGGCGGCACGGGCGCCCGCCGGGTTGTGGGCCGCGTCCAGGACGACCGTCGGACTGGACCGTACGACTTCGAGCCGGCCCGGCGAGAGCACCGCGAGGAAGGCCTTGCGGACCGCTTCGATGTCCAGGCTGCGGGCCTGCTCGGCGCCGATACCGAAGAACGCCTCGACGGCGGCGAGCGCCACCGCGGCGTTGTGCGCCATATGGGCGCCGTACAGCGGGAGGAAGACGTCCGCGTACTCCCCGCCGAGACCCCGGAGCGTCAGCAGCTGGCCGCCGACCGCGACCTCGCGGGAGACGACGCCGAACTCCATGCCCTCGCGGGCCACCGTGGCGTCCACCTCGACGGCCTTCTTCAGCATGACCTGCGCGGCGTCGACCGGCTGCTGGGCCAGGATCACCGTCGCACCCTGCTTGATCACTCCAGCCTTCTCGCCGGCGATCTCCGCCGGGGTCGTGCCGAGGCGGTCGGTGTGGTCCAGGGAGATGGGGGTGACGACGGCGACCGAGGCGTCGATGACGTTGGTCGCGTCCCAGGTGCCGCCCATGCCGACCTCGACGACCGCGACGTCGACCGGCGCGTCGGCGAAGGCCGCGTAGGCCATGCCCGTCAGCACCTCGAAGAACGACAGCCGGTACTCCTGCTGGGCGTCGACCATCTCGACGTACGGCTTGATGTCCTCGTACGTCTCGATGAAGCGCTCGGCCTCGATCGGGGCGCCGTCCAGGCTGATCCGCTCGGTGATCGACTGGACGTGCGGGGAGGTGTAACGGCCGGTGCGCAGCTCGAAGGCGTTGAGCAGGGCCTCGATCATGCGGGCCGTGCTGGTCTTGCCGTTCGTCCCCGTGATGTGGATCGAGGGGTAGGCGCGCTGCGGCTCACCGAGCACGTCCATCAGGGCCGCGATGCGGGTCACCGACGGCTCGAGCTTGGTCTCGCCCCAGCGTCCGGCGAGCTCCTGCTCGACGGCGCGCAGCGCCCTGTCGATCTCGGGGTCGGTGGGGCGGGCGGGGACCACATCGCCCTGGGGCGGTCCCGACTGGGTGCGCAGCGTGCGGCTCCCGGCCTCGATCACCGCCAGGTCGGGGTCGCGCTGGGTCGCTTCGTCGACGATCTCCTCAAAGGTGTCGTCGGAGTCTGACGCGTCGTGCCGGTCTGAAGGGCGGGGCTCACTCACAGGGCCAGTCTACGGATGTGCACCGACAACGCGCGCAGCGCCCGCTGCCCCGCTCCCCCCGGGGTACGACGAAGCCCCCGCTCCCCCGGTCGGTCGGGGGTGCGGGGGCTTCGTCCTCAGATCATCAGCTCTGCGGCAGATTCGCCAGCTGGGCGGTGATCCGCTCGATGTCGGCCTCGGCCTTCGCGAGCCGGCCACGGATCTTGTCGACCACGTTGTCGGGTGCCTTGCCCAGGAACGCCTCGTTGTTGAGCTTCCCGTTGGCCTGCGCCTTCTCCTTCTCGGCTGCGCCGAGGTCCTTCGTCAGGCGCTTGCGCTCGGCCTCGACGTCGATCGTGCCGGAGAGGTCCAGGGCAACCGTGGCTCCCGCGACCGGGAGCGTCGCCGTGGCGTGGAAGTCGTCGCCGGCGGGCTGGAGACGCGTGAGCTGACGCATGGCCGCCTCGTGCGGGGCCAGCGCCGTGCCCTCCAGGGCGAGCTCGGCCGGGACCTTCTGACCTGGCTGGAGGCCCTGATCGTTGCGGAACCGGCGAACCTCGGTGACGACCTGCTGGACGAGTTCGATCTCCTTCTCCGCCGCCTCGTCGCGGAAACCGGAATCTCCCGGCCAGTCGGCGATGACGATCGACTCGCGCCCGGTGAGCGCGGTCCACAACGACTCGGTGACGAAGGGGACGATCGGGTGCAGCAGCCTCAGCATCACGTCGAGGACCTCGCCGAGGACCCTGCTCGAGACCTCGGCCTGACGGCCGCCCGCGAAGAAGGTCGTCTTGGAGAGCTCGACGTACCAGTCGAAGACCTCGTCCCAGGCGAAGTGCCGCAGCGACTCACTGATCTTGGCGAACTGGAAGTCGTCGTAGTACGCGTCGACGTCCGCGACCGTCTTGTTCAGCCGCGACAGGATCCAGCGGTCGGTCACCGACATCTCGTCGGCGGACGGCAGATCGCCCTCGATGGTCGCGCCGTTCATCAGCGCGAAACGGGTGGCGTTCCAGATCTTGTTGGCGAACTTCGCGGAACCCTGGACCCAGTCCTCGCCGATCGGGACGTCGGTGCCCGGGTTGGCTCCGCGCGCGAGGGTGAAGCGCAGCGCGTCCGAGCCGTACTTGTCCATCCAGTCCAGCGGGTTGACCACGTTGCCGAAGGACTTCGACATCTTCTTGCCGTGCTCGTCGCGGACCATGCCGTGCAGGACGATCGTGCCGAACGGCGGGACACCGTCATTGACGTACAGGCCGAACATCATCATCCGTGCGACCCAGAAGAACAGGATGTCGTAGCCGGTGACGAGGACGGAGTTGGGGTAGAACTTCGCGAGGCTGTCGGTCTGTTCGGGCCAGCCGAGTGTGGAGAACGGCCACAGTCCCGAGGAGAACCAGGTGTCCAGGACGTCACTGTCCTGGCTCCAGCCCTCGCCGGTCGGCGCCTCGTCATCCGGACCGACACACACCATCTCGCCGTCGGGCCCGTGCCAGACAGGGATGCGGTGCCCCCACCAGAGCTGACGCGAGATGCACCAGTCATGGAGGTTGTCGACCCAGTCGAAGTACCGCTTCTCCATCTCCTGAGGGTGAATCTTGACCTTGCCGTCGCGGACGGCGTCACCGGCCGCCTTGGCGAGGGGAGCGACCGCGACCCACCACTGCATGGACAGACGCGGTTCGACGGTGGTCTTGCAGCGCGAGCAGTGGCCGACGGAGTGGACGTACGGCCGCTTCTCGGCGACGATCCGGCCCTCGGCACGCAGCGCGGCGACGATGGTCGAGCGGGCCTCCAGCCGGTCCAGTCCCTCGAAGGGGCCAGGGACGGTGATGACGGCGCGCTCGTCCAGGACGGTGAGGAACGGCAGGCCGTGGCGTGTGCCGATCTCGAAGTCGTTCGGGTCGTGCGCCGGGGTCACCTTGACGGCTCCGGTTCCGAACGCGGGGTCGACGTGGTGGTCGGCGACGACCGGGATCGTCCGGTCGGTCAGCGGCAGCTTGATCTGCTTGCCGACGAGGTGCCTGTAGCGCTCGTCGTCGGGGTGGACGGCGACGGCGGTGTCACCGAGCATCGTCTCGGCGCGGGTGGTGGCGACGACGATGGTCTCGTCGCCCTCGCCGTACTTCATGGAGACGAGCTCGCCGTCGTCCTCCTGGTACTCCACCTCGATGTCGGAGATGGCCGTGAGACACCGCGGGCACCAGTTGACGATGCGTTCCTTGCGGTAGATCAGCTCGTCGTCGTACATCTGCTTGAAGACGGTCTGGACGGCCTTGGACAGGCCCTCGTCCATCGTGAAGCGCTCACGGGACCAGGCGACACCCTCGCCGAGACGCCGCATCTGTCCGGAGATCTGGCCGCCGGACTCGTTCTTCCACTGCCAGACACGCTCGACGAAGGCCTCGCGCCCCAGGTCGTGGCGGGACTTGCCCTCCTTGCCGAGCTCACGCTCGACGACGTTCTGGGTGGCGATGCCGGCGTGGTCCATGCCCGGCTGGTACAGCGCCTCGAAGCCCTGCATCCGCTTACGGCGGACCAGTGCGTCGATCAGCGTGTGCTCGAAGGCGTGGCCCAGGTGGAGGGATCCGGTGACGTTCGGCGGCGGGATGACGATGCTGTAGGGCGGCTTGTCGCTGTTCTCATCAACTTCGAAATACCCGCGCTCTACCCAGCGCTCGTACAGCTTCCCCTCCACCTCGGCCGGCGCGTACTGGGTCGGCAGTTCGGGGTTGCTGACTGGCTGCTGCGATGCGTTCTCGGTCACGCCCCACAGTTTAGGGCCGTCACAGTCGCGCAATGAAACGGGATAGTTCAGTAACGGTGTGCTGCCCGGTGCCCCATGTCACGGCCCCATCCGCCAGGATGTTCGGAACGCATAAGCATTCTGGAGGGGACAGCCCAATGAGCTACAACCAGCCGGGCCCTTACGGCGGTCAGCCGCCGCAGGGCCAGCCCGGACCCTACGGCCAGCAGCCGGGCCCGTACGGCGGCCAGCCGCCGCAGGGCGCGCCGCAGGGCCAGCCCGGTTACGGCTACCCGCAGCAGGCCCCCCAGGGTGTCCCGCCGCAGCAGCCCCCGCAGGGCTACGGCTACCCGCAGCAGGGCCAGCAGCCGGGCCCTTACGGCCAGCAGCCGCCCACGCCCCCGTACGGCGGCCAGCAGGCGTACCCCGGCATGCCGCCGCAGCCGGACGCCCCGAAGAAGAAGACCGGCCTGATCATCGGCGCGGCCGTTGTGGCGCTGGCGGTTGTCGCGGGCGGGGTGTACTTCCTCACGTCGGGTGGGGGCAACGGCGACGTGGCCGACTCCACCAAGGGGTACAAGATCACACCGGCCGCCTCGGTAGGCGACTACAAGAAGAGCGACAAGAGCTCGTCCTCGGACACGATGACGAGCAAGGAGAAGGCCGAGGCCGAGGCCCTGGGCTTCAAGGACGCCCACAAGGTTGAGGCGCAGTACCAGAGCGGCGACCTCGAGAAGAATCCCCTCACGACCAAGATGCTCATGCTCTATGGCAATTGGGGCGAGGTGTCCGACCCGGCGAAGGCCCTCGACGGAATGTTCGCGCAGGCCAAGGTCGGGATGGCCGAGGACGAGGACGAGGGCAAGGCCACCCTGGTCGGCAGCCCCAAGAGCGTCACGCCGGAAGGCTTCGAGGGCGCGCTGATGAAGTGCCAAGAGATGAAGGTGGTCAACGACAAGGCCGACGGCACCGCGGCAGGAGGCCCCAAGGAGATGGTGATGCCTGTCTGCATCTGGGCCGACTACAGCACTGTCGCGGCGGTCATCGGCGTCGACATCGGCGCGGCCATGACCAACAAGTCCATGACACTCGACGAGACGGCTGCCCTCGCGGCCAAGCTCTACAACACCTCGCGCACCAAGGTCTGACCTGACCCACATAGCCAGAGGGGTGTCCATCCGTAGACCGGTGGGCACCCCTTGGGTTATGTGGCAGAAACGGTGCCGCCACCACTGTGGCGAAATTCTCGCAACGATTCCGCAATTCCTGTCGATCGCACAGGATTCATCGCCCGCATGGTCCCGACAGCACAAAAAGTAGCTGGCACCGGGATAGGTCGAATCCGCCGCAAGTTGTTCGCAGACCTCTCACTTCTCGCTCCCGCCCCTGAAGGTGAGCAGTCAGTACGGGACGTCCACCCAGGCGCCACGACCTACCGGCGCGACAACATGGCACAGGAGCGCCGGACGGCATCCCACCGAGGACGCCGAACCTTCGAGACGTCAGTACGAATAGCAGGCGGCATACGCATGCGCGTTCTTAACTCCCAGGTCAATCAACTTGACTTGACACACAGCCCTCCGAGCTTCAGCCACAACATTGGTCAGACTGGTGCTCGCATGTGCGTAAGCACAAGCCGACTTCGATTTAGCCCCAACAACGTATCCGTTGTTATGCAGGGATATTTCACATCGCTGCGGGCTTGCGTTCGCCACTCCCGCACTGACCACCGGGAGAGAAACGCCCGCCACAATCACGCTGGCAGCCACAACTGCTCGCCGAACACCAAGAAGGCTCAACCTATTTACCCCAGTTCTCATTAACGGAAATCTAAGCGCCAAGAGTAATCAGAAATGCACACACCAGTCCAGTAACGGGGGTTTAACGGCTCAATCCAATCTTCATCTCAACACTTTGACCTAAACATGACCCTGATCCGCCTCCTACTGCGAGGTTGCACAGCCAGCATCACAGCGGCCACAAGCCTCAACGCCGAAGGGGCGCCCGGCCAGTGGCCGGGCGCCCCTTCGCGTGCGTATCGCTGCCGCTACGCGGACTTCTCGTGGCGGCCGCCGTCCCCGTTCTTGCCGATCGTGCACGGGGCCGACCTAGGGGGCCGTGGCCTCAGAGCCTCACGGACACGTTCCCGACCGTGGCCAGTATCGTCAGCTCGCCCCCGATGGCATGCAGGTAGGCCGAGATGGTCGACGTGTCCAGGCGCACGCCGCCACGCTCGATCTGGCTGATGCGCCCCTGCGTCACACCCATGGCCTTCGCCACCTGCACCTGGGTCATCCCCTGCGCCTTCCGGAGGGAGGCGAGCTCGTGACCTCGCTCCGCGTCGACCATCTCGCTCTTGATCGCATCGATGCGGGCGCGCTTCTCCGGGGTGATGTCAGCCGTGAGGTCGGCCATGCTGCCGAGACTCATCCGTCGTCCTCCTCCTCAGAGCTTCAAGGTAAGCCATGTACTTGGCGTCGGCTTCTTTGATCGCCTTCGGGTACCAGGCCGCCCGCTCGCTTTGTTTCCCGCAACGAGGAACACCGCTCGTCTCACCGGATCAAAGACGAAGAGCATCCGGATGCTGACCGTGCTGCCGTTCCGTGAACGGAGCTCGCGCATATTGCGGTACCGACTGTCCTCGATCGCCCCCACCGTCGGACGGCCTAACGCCGGACCGGCCTCCTGGGTGGCGCTGACGTGATCGTGACTGGATCCTCCTTGGCCAGCGTCTGAATCCGTCCAGGACATCTACAAAGTCCGTGAAGCAAGAAAGGGGCGCCCGGCCAGTGGCCGGGCGCCCCTTCGGCGTACGTATCGCTGACGCCGCCGCTACGCGGACTTCTCGTGGCGGCCGCCGTCGTCGTTCTTGCCGATCGTGCGCGGCTCGCGCGGGACCAGCGTCGGGTTGACGTTGTTGCGGACGACGTCCGGGGTGATGACCACGCGGGCCACGTCCTTGCGGGACGGGACCTCGTACATCACGGACTGGAGGACTTCCTCCATGATCGCGCGGAGACCACGCGCACCCGTCTGGCGCAGGATCGCCTGGTCGGCGATGGCTTCCAGCGCCTCGCGCTCGAAGTCCAGCTCCACACCGTCGAGTTCGAACAGCCGTTGGTACTGCTTCACCAGGGCGTTGCGCGGCTCGACCAGGATCTGGAGCAGCGCCTCGCGGTCCAGGTTGTGGACCGAGGTCAGCACGGGAAGGCGGCCGATGAACTCGGGGATCATCCCGAACTTCACCAGGTCCTCCGGCATGACCTCCTGGAACTGGTCGCTCGCCTGGATCTCCAGCTTCGATCGGATCGTCGCGCCGAAGCCGATGCCCTTGGCGCCGGCGCGCGACTCGATGATCTTCTCCAGACCGGAGAAGGCACCGCCCACGATGAACAGCACGTTCGTCGTATCGATCTGGATGAACTCCTGGTGCGGGTGCTTCCGGCCGCCCTGCGGCGGTACGGAGGCCGTGGTGCCCTCCAGGATCTTCAGCAGGGCCTGCTGGACGCCCTCGCCGGAGACATCGCGGGTGATCGACGGGTTCTCGCTCTTGCGGGCGACCTTGTCGATCTCGTCGATGTAGATGATCCCGGTCTCGGCCTTCTTGACGTCGTAGTCCGCAGCCTGGATCAGCTTCAGCAGGATGTTCTCGACGTCCTCGCCGACATAGCCGGCCTCCGTCAGCGCCGTCGCGTCGGCGATGGCGAACGGCACGTTGAGCATGCGGGCCAGCGTCTGCGCGAGGAGCGTCTTGCCGGAGCCCGTGGGGCCCAGCAGCAGGATGTTGGACTTGGCGAGCTCGATCGCGTCGTCACGATTCGCGCCGCCGCCGTTCTCACCGGCCTGGACCCGCTTGTAGTGGTTGTACACCGCGACCGAGAGGGCCTTCTTCGCGGGCTCCTGCCCGACGACGTACCCCTCGAGGAACTCGTAGATCTCGCGCGGCTTGGGGAGCTCCTCCCACCGCACCTCGGAGGTCTCCGCGAGCTCCTCCTCGATGATCTCGTTGCAGAGATCGATGCACTCGTCGCAGATGTACACACCGGGTCCTGCGATGAGCTTCTTCACCTGCTTCTGGCTCTTGCCACAGAACGAGCACTTGAGCAGGTCGCCGCCATCACCGATGCGTGCCACGAGGTGCTTCCCCTTCGCCTGGGAGCAGCCTGGTTCAGCGGCTCCTGGTGCCTCTATCCGACGGTACCTTGCCTGGCCCCCCGTTCGGGCCCCCCTTGGCACGGTTCACACGGCCGTGGCCGTGCTGATGGAATGTGCCAAGGGGAAAGACCGACGTCAGACGGCCGCGCCGGCTGTGGTCTTGCGGGTGGAGACAATCTGGTCCACCAGACCGTACGCGAGTGCGTCGTCGGCGGTAAGGATCTTGTCGCGCTCGATGTCCTCGCTGATCTTCTCCAGCGGGGTGGTGGAGTGCTTGGCCAGCATCTCCTCGAGCTGGGTGCGCATCCGCAGGATCTCGTTGGCCGCGATTTCCAGGTCGGAGAGCTGCTCACGGCCGGTCTGCGAGGACGGCTGGTGGATCAGCACACGGGCGTGCGGGAGCGCCATGCGCTTGCCCGGGGTGCCCGCGGCGAGCAGGACGGCGGCGGCGGAGGCCGCCTGGCCCATGCAGACCGTCTGGATGTCCGGCTTCACGAACTGCATCGTGTCGTAGATCGCGGTGAGCGCGGTGAACGAGCCGCCGGGGCTGTTGATGTAGATCGAGATGTCGCGGTCCGGGTCCATCGACTCCAGGCACAGCAGCTGCGCCATGACGTCGTTGGCCGAGGCGTCGTCGATCTGCACGCCGAGGAAGATCACGCGCTCCTCGAAGAGCTTCGCGTACGGGTCGTACTCACGCACACCCTGCGAGGTGCGCTCCACGAAGCGCGGGACGACGTAGCGGTTGTCCACCTGCGGGCCGGTGTAGAGGCCGCTCGCGGAGACGCCGGAGAAGTTGTTCATGTGGGTGTTCACCATCCTGGTGGCGTTCATGTGGGCTGGGAGTCTCGGCGTACGAGAGGGTGCGGCGTGGTGCCTGTCCGGGGGCCGGATCAGGCGCCGGTGCCGCCGCCGCCCGGGATGCCCGACGCGACCGTGATGATCTCGTCGATGAGGCCGTAGTCCTTGGCCTCCTCCGCCGTGTACCAGCGGTCGCGGTCGCCGTCGCGGATGATCGTTTCCACGGTCTGGCCGGAGTGGTGGGCGGTGATCTCCGCCATCCGCGTCTTCGTGCGGAGCAGGTACTGGGCCTGGATCTTGATGTCCGAGGCGGTACCGCCGATGCCGGCCGAACCCTGGTGCATGAGGATGTCGGTGTTCGGGAGCGCGAAGCGCTTGCCCGCCGTACCACCGGTGAGCAGGAACTGGCCCATCGAGGCCGCCATGCCCATACCGATGGTGACCACGTCGTTCGGGATGTACTGCATGGTGTCGTAGACCGCCATGCCTGCCGTCACCGAGCCGCCGGGGCTGTTGATGTAGAGGTAGATGTCCTTGTCCGGGTCCGCGGCAAGGAGCAGGAGCTGTGCGGTGATCTTGTTGGCGATGTCATCGTCGACCTGCTGACCGAGGAAGATGATGCGTTCGCCGAGCAGTCGGCTGTAGACCTGGTCACCGAGGCCTCCACCGAGGGACGGCTCTCCGGCGGCGTAGGGCATCAGATTCGTCACGTATCCACCTGCTCGTCTCTGACGGCTCCGGCCGTCTCAGCGTCTTCGTACCGGGTGGGCCGGGACTGAACCCGACCCTTCCTCTTCATGGACCCTAACGCGCAGGTGGGACAACGCCATCCCGCTTCCCCAACTGTTCGCTGGGAGCGCAAGGTCGGCAGTCCGCACAAGGGTTCTGGGGGTGTGGACGGATACGCCGACGGGCCCCGGACGTGGTGCGTCCGGAGCCCGTCGTGTACGGATCAGAAAAGCCGATCAGTTCGAGGATCAGGCCTCGGTCTTCTCGTCGCCGGCGGCCGCGTCAGCGGTGCCCTCGGCGGCCTCGACCGTCTCGACGGCCTCTTCCTCGTCGTCCTCGAGCTCGACGACCTCACCGTTGGTGTCGACGACCTTGGCGGCCTCGACGACCACCGCGAGCGCCTTGCCGCGGGCGACCTCGCCGACGAGCATCGGCACCTGGCCGCCTTCGACGACGGCCTGGGCGAACTGGTCGGGGCTCATGCCGGAGGAAGCAGCGCGCCGCATGAGGTGCTCGGTGAGCTCCTCCTGGTTGACGTTCAGCTTCTCCTTGTTGACGAGCTCGTCCAGGATGAACTGGGTCTTGATGCCCTTGATGGCCTGCTCGGAGGTCTCGGCCTCGAACTCCTCGAGCGTCTTGCCCTGGATCTCCAGGTACTTCTCGAGGTCGAGACCCATCTGGCCGAGCTGGTGGTGCTCGAGGTTGTGCTTGCGGGTCTGGACCTCGTCCGCGAGAAGCTTCTCGGGGATCGGGACCTCGGCCAGCTTCAGCAGCTCGTCGAGGACGCGCTCCTGGGCCTGGGTGGCCTGGTCGTACTGCTTGGTGTTCTCGAGGCGCTTGCGGCTGTCCTCGCGAAGCTCGGCGAGCGTGTCGAACTCGCTCGCCATCTGCGCGAAGTCGTCATCCAGCTCGGGCAGTTCGCGGGAGGCGACGGTGGTGACCTTGACGGTGACCTCCGCTTCCTTGCCCTCGGCGGAGCCGCCCTTCAGCTCGGAGGTGAAGGTGGCCTCGCCACCGGCCTCCAGGCCGGTCACGGCCTCGTCGATGCCCTCGAGGAGCTCGCCGGAACCGATGGTGTACGAGACACCGGCGGCCACGCCGTCCTCCAGGACCTCGCCCTCGACCTTGGCCTCAAGGTCGATCGTGACGACGTCGCCCTCGGCGGCGGCGCGCTCGACCGGGTTGGTCGAGGCGAAGCGCTCGCGGAGCTGCTCCACGGCCTTGTCGACGTCCTCGTCGGTGACCTCGAGTGCGTCCACGGTGACCTCGATGCCGGAGTAGTCCGGAATCTCGATCTCGGGACGGACATCCACCTCGGCGGTGAAGGCCAGCAGCTCGCCGTCCTTCAGTTCGGTGATGTCAACCTCGGGCTGGCCCAGAACGTTGAGCTCACCCTCGTTGACAGCCTCGGTGTAGAACTTCGGAAGGGCGTCGTTGACGGCCTCCTCCAGCACAGCACCACGGCCGAACCGCTGGTCGATGACGCGGTTGGGGATCTTGCCCTTACGGAAGCCCTTCACCGTGACCTGCTGGTTGATCTTCTTGTACGCCGCGTCGAGGCTGTCCTTGAGCTCCTCGAAGGGCACCTCAATGCTGAGCCGAACCCGGGTCGGGTTCAGGGTCTCCACGGCGCTCTTCACGGTTCGGTCTCCTTGGTGGCTGACTTCTTGGGGTTCTGCTGGGCCGCCGAGAGGCGGCTTCGCGGATCGAGCCCGGTACATCAGACACACGGGCACGCAATTTGCATAGTAACGGCAAGCGGGATGACTCCCACAACGCGATCTTGCCTGGAGATCTTGCTGGTGGTCGGGGTGGCCGGATTCGAACCGACGACCTTCCGCTCCCAAAGCGGACGCGCTACCAAGCTGCGCCACACCCCGTCGGTGCGACACGTAGGGTACATGCCGACAGGCAGTGCGCAGCACGCTTTTCGAAGGCGGTCACGGACGGTCACACCGATACAGGTGTGCGCACACCTTCCCCGACCCGCTACGATGCTTTTCGTGCCGCGGTCCACAGGACCTGCGGTGCACCGCTTGCGGGCGTAGCTCAATGGTAGAGCCCTAGTCTTCCAAACTAGCTACGCGGGTTCGATTCCCGTCGCCCGCTCCACGCCAGGGCCCGGTCCGACGGTTACTCGTCGGACCGGGCCCTTTGCGTGCGCGGATCAGAAGCTGATCTGGTTGATCGTCTCGGCTATCGAGTTCATGAATCTGTTGATCGACGGCGCCATGCCCGTCGACGCGAGAAAGAAGCCGAAGAGGACGGCCACGATCGCCGGCCCGCCCTTGATGGACCCGCCGCGGATCAGCACCACCAGGATGATCCCCAGCATCAGCACCACAGACAGTGAAATGGCCACGACTGATCACACCCTTGGTCGGTCCGCCTTGCCGGCCCGGTGGCGTGCAGCCCAGCACACCTCCGTTGACTCCATCGTGCCACCAACTCCCCTGTGGATGCTGCCAGGTGACGGACGGCACTGTCCGGATCGCGCCATCCTCACGCCCGCCCGCACGCCGGGGCGGATCGGCGTACGGGGCGCCCGGGGAAGGCGCCCCGGGGCGCAGACGGAAATCTGTGCGCCGACTGTGCGCGAGGCAGTTCGAATATCGGCCACTGTGATCGTTTCCATACCCCCACACTTCATTCACAGTATTTTGCCGTGCGTTCGTGCGACGAAATTCACTCTCCCCAACTACGCGACGATATGCCCTATTTAAGAGGGATTAACCGCCTCATAGCGGTCGGTTGTCGGTGGTTTCATTTTCGAATCAGCGGGAAGACGCGAAATCTCTTGTGAGTTTCACGCACGGCAATCAACGGGTCTAAGGTGCTTTAGATGTTCCAAGCTCCGAGCGAATTCAAGAGGGCCCCGATCCCCCCGGAGACCCGGGAGTCGGAGCCCAGACACGAGCGCGCGGCGTCGACGGCCGTCAGGACTCCCCCTGCGTCCGCCCCGGTCCGCTCCGCAGCCCCGGCGGCCTCCGGGCGCCCCGCTCCGGCCAAGCACCGCGATGCCTACTTCGACAATGTGAAGTACCTCGCGATCGTGCTCGTCGCGGTGGCCCACGCCTGGGAACCGGTGATGGACGGCAGCCGCGCCGCACGCGCCCTGTACATGGTCGTGTACACGTTCCACATGCCGGCCTTCATCCTCATCTCCGGCTACTTCTCACGGTCGTTCGACATGAGTCCCGCCAAGGTGAAGCGTCTGGTCACCGGGGTGGCCGTGCCCTATGTCCTGTTCGAGACGGCGTATTCGCTGTTCAAGCGGTACGCGGGCGGCGGTTCGGAGGACGTCCCGGTCACCCTGCTCGACCCCCTGTTCCTCACCTGGTTCCTGATCGCCCTGTTCATCTGGCGGGTCACCACCCCGCTCTGGCAGTCACTGCGCCACCCGCTGCCGGTCGCCCTCACGATCGCCGTGCTCGCGTCGGTGACTCCGGGCATCGGTGACGACCTCGATCTGCAGCGTGTCCTGCAGCTCCTGCCGTTCTTCGTGCTGGGTCTCCTGCTGAAGCCCGAGCACTTCCAGCTGGTCCGGCGGCGTGAGGTGCGGCTGCTCGCTCTGCCGCTGTTCGCCGGGGCCCTGCTGTTCGCCTACTGGGCGTCGCCGCGCATGCAGCTCGGCTGGTTCTACCGGAGCAGTGCCGCACAGGAACTGGGCGCACCGTGGTGGTCGGGGGCCGTGATGTCCCTGGCGATGTTCGGATGTGCGCTCGTTCTCACGATCGGATTCCTGGCCTGGGTGCCGCGCCGTCACATGTGGTTCACCGTGCTGGGAGCGGGGACGATCTGCGGCTATCTGCTGCACGGCTTCCTCGTGAAGGGCGCCGGATACTTCGGCCTGTTCGACCGGTACGAGTGGCTCACCGGCCCTGCCGGCCTGATGGTCGTCTCCGTGGTCGCGGCTGCCGCCGTCACCCTGATGTGCACTCCCCCGGTCCGGCGCGTTCTGCGGTTCGCCACCGAGCCGGATCTGGACTGGGCGTTCCGCCGGAAGGCCGCCAAGCGCTGAGCCCGTCCGGCCCGCGACCGTCCGGACGGGTTCCGGCCGTCGCGCGGTCCGGCCCCGGACCGGCGACGGGCCGGTCCGGGATCAGCCTCCCGCGGGGTTGGCCGGATCCGGACGGTCGGTGGGCAATTCGCCTCCGGGGAGCCCCAACAGCCCACGCACCTGCGCATATTTCGCTGTCAGCCGGGTACGCGTCGCCGGATCCAGGACGGCGAGGCGGTCCGGATCGGCGTTGTGCGCGAGGTCGGACTCCTTGATCAGCAGCGCGCCGGGCGTGGCGAGAATCCGCCCGGCGTACGCGGAGAGGTCCTCGCCGTCCCGCTTGGTGACGGCGAGGACCATTTCCTTGACCTGCCGCGGGAGCGGGGCCTCGTCCAACCACTGCCGGGACAGCGCGTCGTCCTCGACGGCGTCGTGCAGCCAGGCGGCGGCGATCTGCTCGTCGCTGCCGCCCCGGATCCGTACACCCTCGGCCACTGCGGCGAGGTGCTCGGCGTAGGGGCGCCCCGCCTTGTCGGTCTGGGTGCGATGGGCCTCGCGAGCGGTGAACTCGACCTCGGCCAGGGTCAGATACGGCGTCGCCATGCGCCCGACTGTACGCCTCGGGTCCGGAGTTCGACGGGTTCATAGTTGCAGTGTCAATCATTCGGTAAACTAATTACTGACGATTCCTTGACGCTCTCTTGACCTACTGAAGGATCAGGCTCATCGGACACGCAGACACGCTCATCGCCATGGGCGGCGCCTTCCTGGCCGCCGCGGTCCTCGCCCGCGTCGGCGGCCGGATCGGACTGCCGACCATTCCCCTGTTCATCCTGGCCGGGATCCTGCTCGGCCCGCACACACCCGGTGTCGTCCTCGTCGACGACCCCCACGATCTGGAGATGCTCTCCGCGCTGGGCCTGGTACTGCTGCTCTTCTACCTGGGCCTGGAGTTCCACCTGGACGACCTCAAGGCGGGCGGGCGCAAGATGGCGCTCGCCGGTGGCACGTACCTCGTACTGAACGTCGGCGCCGGGCTCGGTTTCGGCTTCGCGCTGGGCTGGGGCACGTCCGAGGCGCTCGTCCTCGCCGGTGTGCTCGGGATCTCGTCCTCGGCGATCGTCACCAAGGTCCTGGTGGACCTCGGGCGCATCGGCAACGCCGAGACCAAACCGATCCTGGGCATCATCGTCGTCGAGGACGTCTTCCTCGCCCTCTACCTGGCCGCGCTCCAGCCCATCCTCTCCGGCGCGGACAGCCTCTCCGCAGCGGCCCTCGACGGGGGCAAGGCGTTCGGCTTCCTGCTGCTCCTCGCACTGGCCGCACGCTTCGGAACCAAGGTCGTCTCCCGGCTCTTCGACACCAAGGACGACGAACTCCTCGTCATCTCCTTCCTCGGCGCCGCCGTCTTCGTCGCGGGCGTCTCGGAGTGGTTCGGGGTGGCCGACGCGATCGGCGCGTTCATGGTCGGCCTGATGCTCGGCAGCACCACGTCGGGCCCGCGCATCCTCAAGCTCGTCCATCCGCTGCGTGATGCTTTCGGCGCCATCTTCTTCTTCGCGTTCGGCCTCTCGATCGACCCGGGCGACCTGCCGAGCGTCGTGTGGCCGGTACTCGCCGCGGTCGCGGTGACCATGGCGATGAACGTGCTCGCGGGACTGGCAGCCGCCAGGATCTACGCCTTCGGACCCCGGGCCACCGCGAACATCTCGACCACACTGCTGGCCCGCGGCGAGTTCGCCCTGATTCTCGCGACCATGGCGGCGGGCGCGGGACTGGACGAACGGCTCTCCCCGTTCATCGCCGGCTATGTGCTCCTGCTCGCGGTCCTGGCGCCGCTGGCGGCCGGCCGCTCGCACTGGCTGGCCCGCTTCCTGCCCGGAGGGCCGTCGAAGGACCGGGGTACCGAGAAGACCGCGGTGCCGGTCTGACCATCGGGTACGGGTACGGGGAGCCGCGTTTCCGTGCCCGCGCCCGTACCCGCCCGGAAGATCCACGTTCGGGTGAAAGCGGGTAGCCGCATTGACGGTTGCACCTTTTCGGACGCTTCCGTACGGTTCAGGCGCGACGGGACAGAAGCAGCAGCGCACGGTCGTCGTTGACGTCCTTCGCGCATGCCTCGATGAGGTGCCAGGCCGCGCCGTCGAAGCCCGTGGCGACATAGCGGTCGGCCTCGCCGGTCAGCCGGTCGATGCCCTCGGCCATGTCCCGGTCGGACGCCTCCACCAGTCCGTCGGTGAAGAGCATCAGCACGTCGCCGGGCGCCAACGAGCCCTTCACCGCGTCGAACTGGGCTCCGTCGTACACGCCCAGCAGCGGCCCCTCCGCGGCCTTCTCCTCCCACTGGCCGCTGCCCGCGTGCAGCTGCAGTGCCGGCGGGTGACCGGCGGACAGAATTTCGTAGTCGCCCGACTCCAGATCCAGGACCAGATGGATCGACGTGGCGAAACCCTCGTCCCAGTCCTGGCGCAGGAGGTAGCCGTTGGCCGCCGGCAGGAAGCCGTGCGGGGGCAGTGAGCCGAGAAGGCCGCCGAAGGCGCCGGACAGCAGCAGGGCCCGGGAGCCCGCATCCATGCCCTTGCCGGACACGTCCGTGAGGACCACTTCGAGGGTGCGCCCGCCGTTGGTACGGGCCGCGACGACGAAGTCGCCGGAGAAGGACTGGCCGCCGGCCGGACGGAGCGCCATCTCGCGGTGCCAGCCCTTCGGCAGCAGGGGCAGGGCGCTCTGCACCCGGATCCTCTCGCGGAGGTCGAAGAGCATCGTGCCGCCGCGCCTCCACGGCACCCCGACTCTCGCCCGGAACTGGGCGAGGACCAGCCCGAAGAAGCCGCAGGCGGCGACGACCAGGACGGTGCCCGGAGTGACTCCGGCCGGTTCCTTCATGTACGGGCCCAGGCTGAGCGACTCCACGATGAGGGCGGCGGCCGCGGCCGCGTACAGACCCAGCAGGCTGGCCGGCCGGAGCAGCAGACCGCCGGCGACGATGGGCAGCGCCAGCGCGGCCGGTGAGAACCACACGGGGTTCAGCAGAGTGGCGCAGGTGATCGCCGGAATGACGAGCAGGAGGCCGACGAGCGCGATCCAGTCGGAGCCGTCACCGCGGAAGTAGTCGACACCGGACTTGCGCAGCGCGATGCGCGCCCGATGGGCCGATCTTCGCCACCGGGCCACGTACGCGTCTACTCCTCTGCGACGGGCCATTGCCGGGACCCTATCCACCCGACAGCCTCCGGTGCAGGGGGACCCCTGTGACAATGCGTTTGAAATCGGGCCGACCCGGTCCGGAGCGCGTACCCCGGGGATGCTCCGGAGTCGCTTTGTCCTCAATCGCGGGGCGGGCCGCATGTGTTCGCGGCCGGACCGGACGCGCCCTTCTGGCAGGACGGGCACCAGAAGAGGTTGCGGGCCGCGAGGTCCGCGGTGCGGATCCCGGTGCCGCAGATGTGGCAGGCCTGCCGGGCCCGCCGGTAGACGTAGACCTCGCCGCCGTGGTCGTCGACGCGCGGTGGGCGGCCCATCGCCTCGGGCAGGTGCTCGGGGCGGACCGTGTCGATCCGGTTGTTCCGTACGCCCTCGCGCATCAGCTCGCCGAGGTCGGACCAGATCGCGTCCCACTCCCTGCGCGTGAGGTCCTTGCCGAGGCGGTACGGGTCGATGCCGTGCCGGAACAGGACCTCGGCGCGGTAGACGTTGCCGACGCCCGCGACGACCTTCTGGTCCATCAGCAGGGCGGCGACGGTGACGCGGCTCCGGGAGATCCGCTGCCAGGCCCGTTCGCCGTCCTCGCCGGTGCGTAGCGGGTCCGGGCCGAGCCGGTCGTGTATCGCCCGCTTCTCGGGTTCGGTGATCAGCGCGCACGTGGTGGGGCCGCGCAGGTCGGCGTAGTGGGCGTCGTTGACCAGGCGGAGCCGGACCGTGTCGGTGGGCGGCGGCGCCGGCGTCGTACCGAAGCCGAGTTTGCCGAAGAGGCCGAGGTGGATATGGACCCAGCCGGGCCCGTCGAAGCTCCGCCGGTCGGAGATCCGCCCGTCGGAGCCGTGACCGTCGAAGCCCAGGAAGAGGTGCTTCCCGTGTGCGTCCACGCCGGTGAGGGTCCGGCCGTCCAGCAGGGCCGCACTGTCGGAGAACTTGCCCTGCGGGCTGCTCACCCGCACCGGGCCGCCCTCGAACCGCTCACGGTGGTCCGCGGCGAGGCGGTGGATCGTATGCCCCTCGGGCACGGCGGATCTCCTCGGTGACACGACTGTGCCGCCGGGTACGGGACCCGGCGGCACAGTGGAGCGGGTGCGGGCTGTTCAGCCCTGCTGCGGGTGGTGGGCCGGGATCGGGGGGAGCTCGCCGGTCTCCTCGTACGCCGACAGCATCTCGATGCGGCGGGTGTGACGCTCCTCGTCGGAGTACGGGGTGCCGAGGAAGATCTCGACGAACTTGGTGGACTCCTCCGTCGTGTGCATCCGGCCGCCGATGGCCACCACGTTGGCGTCGTTGTGCTCACGGCCGAGCGCGGCGGTCTGCTCGCTCCAGGCGAGTGCGGCGCGGACGCCCTTGACCTTGTTGGCGGCGATCTGCTCGCCGTTGCCGGAGCCGCCGATGACGATGCCGAGGCTGCCCTTGTCCGCTGCGGTCCGCTCGGCGGCACGCAGGCAGAACGGCGGGTAGTCGTCCTGGGCGTCATAGATGTGGGGACCACAGTCGACGGCCTCGTGGCCCTGGGCCGTGAGCCACTCGACGAGGTGGTTCTTGAGTTCGTAGCCGGCATGGTCGGAGCCGAGGTACACGCGCATGGTGCGAAGTGTGGCACGGACCGGGCGGGGTAGCCGTCAGCGGGGTCGGGACCCACCGGGCGGTCCGGGGGCCCGCGTCCGGCCTCGGGACCTGTGTGCCACGCCACTCGGGCAACGATCCGGTCAACGATCCGGAAGAGGGGGTTCCCCTTCCGGTGTCAATCGGGCTTGAATGCGTGGCCTTGCCTTCGCACCACCCCCGCTGAGGCAGGACCGACACACGCGATCAGAAAACGTAAGGATTCGATCCATGACGTCGCAGACGACTCTGGCCGAGCCGGGCAAACAGCCCGAGGGGCCGGACAAGCCGGACTCCACGGACGGGCTTCAGGCCGGTCTCAAGAACCGTCATCTCTCGATGATCGCCATCGGTGGCGTGATCGGCGCGGGCCTCTTCGTAGGCTCCGGCGCCGGTATCGCCGCCGCTGGACCGGCCATTCTCCTGTCGTACGCGCTCGTCGGCCTGATGGTCGTCTTCGTCATGCGGATGCTCGGCGAGATGGCCGTCGCCCGGCCCAGCTCCGGCTCCTTCTCCGCCTACGCGGACCGGGCCCTGGGCCGCTGGGCAGGCTTCTCGATCGGCTGGCTGTACTGGTTCTTCTGGGTCGTGGTGCTCGCCGTCGAGGCCACGGCGGGTGCCAAGATCCTGGAGAGCTGGATCCCCGGCGTTCCGCAGTGGGCCTGGGCCCTGATCGTCATGGTGGTACTCACCGCGACCAACCTGGTCTCCGTCGGCTCGTACGGTGAGTTCGAGTTCTGGTTCGCCGGGATCAAGGTCGTGGCGATCGGCGCCTTCGTCGTCGTCGGCATGCTCGCCGTCTTCGGCCTGCTGCCGGGCTCGGACAACCCAGGGTCGGGTCTCGCCCACCTCACGGACACCGGCGGGTTCTTCCCCGAAGGACCGGGCGCCATCCTCACGGGTGTGCTGATGGTCGTCTTCTCCTTCATGGGCAGCGAGATCGTGACCCTGGCCGCCGGTGAGTCCGAGGACCCGCAGCGCGCCGTCTCCAAGGCGACCAACAGCGTGATCTGGCGTATCGCCATCTTCTACCTGGGCTCGATCTTCATCGTCCTGACGCTGCTGCCCTGGAACGACCCGTCGATCGTCAAGGACGGCTCGTACGTCGCCGCACTGAACGCCATCGGCATTCCGCACGCGGGTCAGGTCATGGACGTCATCGTGCTGACGGCCGTGCTGTCCTGCCTCAACTCCGGCCTCTACACGGCCTCTCGGATGGGCTTCTCGCTCGGCCAGCGGGGCGACGCCCCGAAGTCCTTCGCCCGCGTGAACAAGCGGGGCGTGCCGCAGGTGGCGATCCTGTCGTCCGTCGTGTTCGGCTTCGTGGCCGTCTTCTTCAACTACCAGTGGCCCGACACGGTGTTCCAGTTCCTGCTGAACTCCTCCGGTGCCATCGCCCTGTTCGTCTGGCTGGTGATCTGCTTCACCCAGCTGCGGATGCGCGGCATCATCCTGCGCGAGTCGCCGGAGAAGCTCGTCGTACGGATGTGGCTCTTCCCGTATCTGACCTGGGCGACGATCGCGATGATCTCGTTCGTCCTGGTCTACATGCTGACCGACGACGCCGGGCGCGAGCAGGTACTGCTCTCGCTGCTGGTCGCGGCGCTGGTCGTGGCCGTCTCGCTGGTACGGGAGGCGCGCGGCCGCAAGGCGGCTGCCCCGGTCGAGTAGCCGGCGCGGACACCTGACGGCCGGTTTCAGGCCCACCCGGGAGGCCCTCCCTTCGCGACGCGTCCAGCGAGCGAACGGGGGGCCTCCCTCTTTGCCGCCCACACGGCCGCCCCTCGGCTTCCCGACCGGCTTCGCTCCGCCCCGGCCTTCCGCAGGACGGGGCCGCCTGCTGCGGCTGCTCCCGCCGCGCGGCGGTACGGACGTGGCGGCCTGCCGGTGCCGCATGCGGAGGTCACCGCTGAACCGGGCCGTACCGAGGGGCCGTAGGCCGGACTTCCCCTTCGTCGGCGGGTGCCGTACCGGGGGCTCACACCGCCCCCGGGCACACGAGAGGCCCGCCGGTCGTGCTGCTGTGGCAGTACGACCGGCGGGCCTCTCCGGTGGGCCTACGGCATCAGCCGCGGCGCCCGATGAGCTTCCAGGACGCGGGCAGCGCGCCCATGGCCAGCGCCGCCTTGAGGGCGTCACCGATCAGGAACGGCGTGAGGCCCGCCGCGACGGCGGCGCTCATCGACATCCCGGTGGAGAGGGCCAGGTACGGCACACCGACCGCATAGATGATCACGGAGCCGGCCACCATCGTGCCCGCCGTGCGCAGCACCGAGCGGTCACCGCCGCGGCGGGCGAGACCGCCGACGACCGTGGCCGCGAGCAGCATGCCCAGCACGTAGCCGAACGAGGCGCCGCCGGCTCCGGACGTGCCCTCGGCGAACCACGGCATGCCGGCCATCCCGATGAGCGCGTACAGCGCGAGGGAGAGGAAGCCGCGACGGGCGCCCAGGGCGGTGCCGATGAGCAGCGCGGCGAAGGTCTGGCCGGTGACGGGAACCGGGGAGCCGGGAACGGGGACGGCTATCTGGGCCGCGATACCGGTGAGTGCGGCGCCGCCGAGGACCAGCGCGGTGTCCACGGCATAACGGTGCCGGGCTGCGGGCAGCAGGTCGGCGAGGACCGCTCCGGAACGGATGGGGGCGGCAGCAGTGCTCATCGGGGGACTCCGCAGGTGAGGGCAACAGGACAGGTGGGGACAGACTGAGGGTGACGTTAGCCGACGGAATATCGCTCGATCACCAGCAGCCGCCCACAAAGCGGTGGTTGACGAGTTAGTCGGGTTCGGACAAAGAGCGTCACGCAATCACTCACTGACGTGATGCTTGTCACTGAGGCCGGGACCTGTGCGACACCCTGGGCGGGAAGAACCGGTGGTCCGTGAGACTGTAGCTTCCCCATAAATGATCCGAGAGTGACCCGCACCTCATGCACGACGCCCCTCCCTCCGCGCCCTCCCCCCTGCAGCCGGAGCCCCTGTCCCACGGCCTGAAGCAGCGCCACCTGACCATGCTCGGGCTGGGCGGAGTGATCGGCGCCGGGCTGTTCGTCGGCTCGCGCGCCGGGATCGCCGTCGCGGGCCCCGCGATCGTCGTCTCGTACCTGATCGCGGGCGCGCTCGCGATGCTGGTGATGCGGATGCTCGGCGAGATGTCCGCGGCGATGCCCGCGTCCGGTTCCTTCTCCGTCCATGCGGAACGTGCGCTGGGCCGCTGGGCGGGCTTCAGCGCGGGCTGGCTGTACTGGTTCCTGCTGGTGGTCGTGCTCGCCGTGGAGGCGACGGCGGCCGCGCAGATCGCTCACGGGTGGGTACCCGCGGTGGATCAGTGGCTCTGGGTGCTGGTGTTCATGGTGGTGTTCACCGTGGCCAATCTGACGGCCGTGAAGAACTTCGGCGAGTTCGAGTTCTGGCTCGCCGCGCTCAAGGTGACGGCCATCGTGGCCTTCCTCGTGCTCGGGCTGCTGGCCGTCTTCGGAGTCCTCCCGGACACCGATCCGGTCGGGATGACCAACCTCACCGGACAGGGCGGTTTCCTGCCGAACGGCTGGGAAGGCGTTGTCTCCGGCGTACTGACCGTGGTCTTCGCCTTCGGCGGGCTGGAGGTCGTAACGATCGCGGCCGCCGAGACCGACGATCCGGCGCGCGCGGTGGGCCGTGCGGTGCGCAGCGCGATGGTGCGCGTCCTCTTCTTCTACGTCGGTTCGATGCTGATCATCGTGACGGTACTTCCCTGGACCGCCCAGCAGGCGGGGCTCAGCCCGTACGTGAAGGTTCTGGACGCGATCGGGGTGCCGTCGGCCGGGCAGATCATGAACGTCGTGGTCTTCGTGGCGCTGCTCTCGGCGCTCAACGCCAACCTGTACGGGGCCTCTCGGATGGTCTTCTCGCTGGCCGAGCGCGGCGAGGCCCCGCGTGGGCTGCTCACGGTCTCCGGAGGCGGCGGTGGCGGGGTGCCGAGGCGGGCCGTACTGGCTTCGGTCGCCTTCGGCTTCGTCTCCGTACTGCTCAATCTGCAGTGGCCCGACACGGTCTTCCTCTACCTGCTCAACTCGGTCGGTGCGGTCCTGCTGTTCGTCTGGGCCCTGATCGCCGCCTCACAACTGCGCCTGCGCCGGCGCATCGAACGTGACGCGCCCCAGGCCCTGACCCTGAGAATGTGGTGCTTCCCCTATCTGACCTGGCTGACCCTGGCCGGTCTGCTGGGTGTCCTGCTGCTGATGCTCACCGATGACGCGGCGCGCTCCCAGGTCCTGTGGTCGGCGGGGGCCACCGGGCTGGTGCTGCTCGTGGCAGGGGCGCGGGAGTTCCGGGCACGCAGGGCGTGATGGCGGGTCACCTCGTACACGCGTGTGCACCATGTGTGAGCCCGGTGACCGTATAGCGGACAACGGTTCCTTGTGGGCGGGCCACGTGCCCAGACTGTGGGCCGTCCCCTGTCCCACCAGCGAACAGAGCCTGCCGATGTCCCGGACTTCCGCGCCGCCCCCCACGGACACCACGCCCACCGCCGACTCCGCACTCACCCACGGGCTCAAGCAGCGCCATCTGTCGATGATCGCCCTCGGCGGTGTCATCGGCGCCGGCCTCTTCGTCGGCTCCGGCGCCGGAATCGCCGCCGCCGGTCCGTCGATCGTCATCGCCTACGGCATCTCCGGCCTGCTGGTCATGTTCGTGATGCGGATGCTGGGCGAGATGTCGGCCGCCAATCCGGCGTCGGGGTCGTTCTCCGTGCACGCCGACCGGGCGATCGGACCGTGGGCGGGCTTCACCGCCGGATGGTCGTTCTGGGTGCTGCTCTGTGTCGCCGTCGGCCTGGAGGGCATCGGAGCCGCGAAGATTGTCACGGGCTGGTTGCCCGGCACACCCGAGTGGGCCTGGGTCGCCCTGTTCATGCTGGTCTTCCTCGGCACGAACCTCGCCGCCGTGAAGAACTTCGGCGAGTTCGAATTCTGGTTCGCGGCACTCAAGGTCGTCGCGATCACGCTCTTCCTGGTGCTCGGCGTACTCGCGCTCCTCGGATGGCTGCCCGGCACGGACTCCCCCGGCGGATCGAACCTCACCGGAGAGGGCGGGCTCCTGCCGCACGGTTCCGACGGGTTCATCATCGGACTGCTCGCGTCCGTCTTCGCGTACGGCGGTCTGGAGACCGTCACCATCGCCGCGGCCGAGTCGGAGAACCCGGTGCAGGGCGTCGCCAAGGCCGTGCGCACGGCGATGTGGCGGATCGCGGTCTTCTACGTCGGCTCGATGGCGGTCATCGTCGCCCTCGTCCCGTGGGACGACCCGGCGGTCGCCGAGGTCGGCCCGTTCTGCGCGGCCCTCGACCACCTCGGCATCAGCGGCGCCGCGGAGATCATGAACGTGGTCATCCTGGTCGCCCTGCTCTCCGCGATGAACGCCAACATCTACGGCGCCTCGCGCATGGCCTGCTCGCTCGTCGCACGCGGCCAGGGACCGAAGCGCATCGGCACGATCTCGTCCGGTGTCCCGCGCAACGCCGTCCTCGTCTCCTCCGTGTTCGGCTTCCTGTGCGTGCTGCTCAGCTACTGGCGTCCCGATGACGTCTTCCCGTGGCTGCTCAACATGATCGGCGCGGTGATCCTGGTCGTCTGGATCTTCATCGCCGTCTCCCAGCTGATCCTGCGCAGCCGGATGGAGCGCGACGCACCCGAGAAGCTCGTCGTGCGCATGTGGCTCTTCCCGGTCCTGACGATCGTGGCGCTGCTCGCCATGGCCGGCATCTTCTTCCTGATGCTACGTCAGCCCGACACGCGTGACCAGCTGCTGGCGACCGGCGCGCTGACCGCGGTGCTGATCGTGACCGGTCTCGTCCGTCAGAAGCGTGCGGCGCGCGAACCGCGCGCCTGAAACTCCCGTGCACACCGCACGGGTCCTCTGGGAGAGTGCCCGCATGAGCCACGTCCCCGCCGATCCGACCGTGCTCCACCCGATGCCCGGCCAGCCCCGGGTGGTGCAGCTGAAGCCCCTGGTCACCTCGGCCCTCATCGAGGTCGGCGAGTACTCGTACTACGACGATCCCGATGACGCGACCGCGTTCGAGACCCGCAACGTGCTGTACCACTACGGTCCGGAGAAGCTCGTCATCGGCAGGTTCTGTGCGCTGGGGACCGGGGTGCGCTTCATCATGAACGGCGCCAACCACCGCATGGACGGCCCGTCGACGTTCCCGTTCCCCACCCTGGGCGGCTCCTGGGCCGACCATTTCGACCTGCTGACCGGTCTGCCGGTCCGGGGCGACACGGTGGTCGGCCACGACGTCTGGTTCGGCTACCGGGCGACGGTGATGCCGGGCGTACGGATCGGGAACGGCGCGATCATCGCCGCGGACGCCGTGGTCACGGCCGATGTCCCGGACTACGGGATCGTCGGCGGCAACCCGGCGAAGCTGATCCGTACCCGGTACGACGACGCGGACATCGCCCGGCTGCTCGCCGTCGCCTGGTGGGACTGGCCCGCCGAGCACATCACCGAGCATGTCCGCACGATCATGTCGGGCAGCATCGACGACCTGGAGGCGGCCGCACCCGAGGGCTCCCCTCAGCCGGGCCGCTGAGCCGAAGGAACCAGCCCCAGCACCCGGGCTTGGGGGACCTACCGGGCGCGTCCCCGTGAAGGCGTGACGCCCAGGGGAATCATCCGAGTTCGAAGCGGAGCAACGGCAGTTCGCGCCCCGGGATCGAGCCCGACGGGGTTGCGCCGATGCGGACTGCCCCCATGGCCACGTAGAACGGCTCGGCGTTCGGGTCCGCGTCGATGGTGAGCGCTGCGAAGCCGAGCCGCCGTGCCTGCGTCATGGTGCGTTCGAACAGCGTCCTGCCCACGCCCCGGCCGATCGTGTCCGGCTCCACGAACATCATGCCGAGGGCACCTTCGGGAGGGTCTCCGTCCAGGGTGGTGAACCCCAGGATGCGCCCGTCCTCCTCCGCGACCTGGGTCCGCCGGGGGCCCACATCGGCCGGGCGGACGGTGAGTTCGCCGCGGCAGGCGGCCGGGAACTCCTCGTCGTAGTCCCAGTGCCCCTTCGACCGCAGGGCCGGCCCGGTCAGTGCCGCGGCCTCCTCGGGGCGCCCCATTCGTGCCTTCGTACGCACCGACTCCCTTTCCGGGCCGTCGGCGTGCGACGCCCGCCGCCGACCCTGCCCACGCCCTGGCATCCGCCGGTCGGTGTCCACACGGCGGGGCTACGGTCCGGGGTCCTAGGACCAGGGGCTGATCACTTCCGGGCCCTCCTCCTGCTAGCCTGCAATTGCGAACGACTTGCAATAACAACAGGACAGCAGTTGGAGGGTTCGAACCTATGGCCACGTATACGCTTCCGGAACTCCCGTACGACTACGCGGCGCTCGAACCGGTCATCAACCCGCAGATCGTCGAGCTCCACCACGACAAGCACCACGCCGCGTACGTCAAGGGCGCCAACGACACCCTGGAGCAGCTGGAAGAGGCCCGCGACAAGGAGGCCTGGGGTGCGATCAACGGCCTCCAGAAGAACCTCGCGTTCCATCTCTCCGGCCACATCCTGCACTCGATCTACTGGCACAACATGACCGGCGACGGCGGCGGCGAGCCCCTCGCGGCGGACGGTGTGGGCGACCTCGCCGACGCGATCACCGAGTCCTTCGGCTCGTACGCCGGCTTCAAGTCCCAGCTGACGAAGGCCGCGGCCACCACGCAGGGATCCGGCTGGGGCGTCCTCGCCTACGAGCCGGTCAGCGGCCGGCTGATCGTCGAGCAGGTCTACGACCACCAGGGCAACGTCGGCCAGGGCTCGGTCCCGATCCTGGTCTTCGACGCCTGGGAGCACGCCTTCTACCTCCAGTACAAGAACCAGAAGGTCGACTTCATCGAGGCGATGTGGCGCGTCGTCAACTGGCAGGACGTGGCGAAGCGGTACGCGGCCGCCAAGGAGCGCGCGGACGTGCTCCTGCTCGCTCCCTGACGGTGTGCAGACGTCCTGCCTCGTGATCGTCTTCTCAACCTTCACCCGGCAGGCGGATCAAAGAAGAACCCCCGCGAGGACATGACTCGCGGGGGTTCTTCCATGGGGCCGTGCGGGCTCGCACGGATACGTCAGTCGAAGGACGGGCCCTGCGTACGGGTCCGCTTGATCTCGTAGAAGCCGGGGACCGACGCCACCAACAGCGTGCCGTCCCACAGCTTCGCCGCGTCCTCGCCCTTCGGGGCGGGGGTCACGACAGGGCCGAAGAAGGCGATCTGCTCGCCGTCGGCACCCGGCACGGCGATGACCGGCGTGCCGACGTCCTGGCCGACCTTGTCGATGCCCTCCTTGTGGGAGGCGCGCAGCTCCTTGTCGTACGTGTCCGAGTCCGCGTACTCGGCGAGCTCCACCGGCAGGCCGACATCCTCGAGGGCACCCACGACGGCCTCGCGGGTCGGGCCCTCGCCCTTGTTGTGGAAGCGGGTACCGAGCGCCGTGTAAAGGGGGCCGACGACGTCGTCGCCGTGCTTCTGCTGGGCGGCGACGACGACCCGGACCGGGCCCCATGCCTTGTTCGCCAGCATGTCCCTGTATTCCTCGGGCAGCTCGTCCAGCCTGTCCTCGTTGAGGACGGCCAGGCTCATCACGTGCCAGCGGATCTCGACGTCGCGGACCTTCTCCACTTCCAGCATCCAGCGTGAGGTCATCCAGGCCCAGGGGCAGAGCGGGTCGAACCAGAAGTCCGCCGGGATCTTGCCGTCCGACGTGCTGTTCTCGGGCATGTTTCTCCTCATGAGGTCGTCTCGCACCTGAGTTCCAGAACACCGCGGGGCGCTCCGGCCATTCCCGGACACCGGGGTGTTCGGCCGCATGCGAGGATCAAAGCTGTTCGAATGAGACACAAAGGAGTGTTCCGTGCCCGGTGAGAACCTGTCCCGCGACGAGGCCCGTGAGAGGGCCGAGCTGCTGACCGTCGACGGTTACGAGGTCGCCCTCGACCTGCGTTCCGCCGTCGGCGAGCCCGACGGGAGCGCCGGTCCGCGCACGTTCCGCTCCCTGACCACGATCCGCTTCCGCGCCGCACGCGCGGGGGCCTCGACCTTCGCCGACCTGGTGGCCCCGACCGTGAGCACGGTGACGCTGAACGGGAAGGCCCTGGACCCGGCGGCCGTCTTCGACGGCGCCCGGATCGCACTGGACGGCCTCGCCGGGGGCGAGAACGTCCTGGTGGTCGACGCGCAGTGCGCGTACAGCCGGACCGGCGAGGGCATGCACCGCTTCGTCGACCCGGAGGACGGCGAGGTCTACCTCTACACGCACTACGAGCCGGCCGACGCCCGGCGCGTCTACGCAAACTTCGAGCAGCCCGACCTGAAGGCCCCCTACCGCTTCGAGGTCACGGCGCCCGAGGGGTGGACGGTCCGGTCGAACGGCGCGGAGGAGTTCCACGAGGGCGAGGAGTGGCGGTTCGCGGAGACGAAGCCCATCTCGACGTACATCACGACGGTGGTGGCGGGTCCGTACCACTGCGAGAGCGACCTCTACACCCGTACGTTCGACGACGGTTCGAAGCTGGAGATCCCGCTGGGCGCGATGTGCCGCAAAGGGCTCGCGCGGCACTTCGACGCGGACGACATCTTCCTGATCACCAAGCAGGGCCTGGACTTCTTCCACGACCACTTCGACTACCCGTACCCGTTCGGGAAGTACGACCAGGCCTTCGTGCCCGAGTACAACATCGGCGCCATGGAGAACCCGGGCTGTGTCACCTTCCGCGAGGAGTACATCTACCGCGGCAAGGTGACTTCGGCCTCCTACCAGCGCCGCGCCAACACCATCCTCCACGAGATGGCGCACATGTGGTTCGGCGATCTGGTCACCATGCAGTGGTGGGACGACCTGTGGCTGAAGGAGTCCTTCGCCGACTTCATGGGGTCGTTCTCGATGGTGGAGGCCACCCGCTTCACCGACGGCTGGATCACCTTCGCCAACAGCCGCAAGGCCTGGGCGTACCGCGCCGACCAGCTGCCGTCCACGCACCCGATCACGGCCGACATCCGTGACCTGGAGGACGCCAAGCTGAACTTCGACGGCATCACGTACGCCAAGGGCGCATCGGTGCTGAAGCAGCTGGTGGCGTACGTGGGACGGGACGCGTTCCTGGAGGGCGCGCGCCGCTACTTCAAGCAGCACGCGTACGGCAACACCCAGCTGGGGGACCTGCTCTCGGTGCTGGCCGAGACGTCCGGGCGCGACATGACGGCCTGGTCCCGCTCCTGGCTGCAGACGGCGGGCGTCAACGTTCTGACGCCGGCGGTGACATACGACGCGGCGGACCGGATCACGGAGCTGGTGGTGCTCCAGGGGGCTGCCCCCTCCCACCCGGAGCTGCGCCCGCACCGGGTCGCGGTGGGCCTGTACCGGCTCTCCCCGGAGGGTTCGCTGGTGCGGTACGCCCGCGCCGAGGCGGACGTCGCCGGTGAGAGCACCGTGATCGCGGAGCTGGCCGGGGCCGAGAAGCCGGACCTGATCCTGGTCAACGACGACGACCTCACGTACTGCAAGGTCCGCTTCGACGAGGGATCCCTCGCCACCCTGCGGGACCATCTGGGCGACATCACCGACCCGCTGGCCCGCGCGCTGTGCTGGTCCGCGCTGTGGAACCTGACCCGGGACGCGCTGCTGCCGGCCCGCGACTTCGTGTCCCTGGTCCTGGCGTTCGCCGGCCGGGAGTCGGACATCGGCGTGCTCCAGATGCTGCACGCCTGGGTCCAGTCCGCGCTCGTTCACTACGCCGCGCCGGCATGGCGCGAGGAGGGCGGCCGGGCACTGGCCGAGGGTGCGCTTCGGGAGCTGCGTCTCGCCGGGCCGGGCGGTCAGCACCAGCTGGCCTGGGCGCGGTTCTTCGCGGCGGTCGCCACCTCGGAGGCGGACTTCCAGCTGCTGACGGGCCTGCTGGACGACACGGCCGTGATCGAGGGCCTGGATGTCGACCAGGAGCTGCGCTGGGCGTTCCTGTCGCCGCTGGCCTCGCACGGGGTGGCCGGCGAGCCGGCCATCGACGCCGAACTGGCCCGCGACGACACGGCGTCCGGCAAGCGCCACCACGTACGGTGCCTGGCCTCGCGCCCCTCGGCCGCGGTCAAGGACCAGGCGTGGGCGGCGGTCGTGGAGTCGGACAAGCTGTCCAACGCGCTCGCCGGCGCGACGATCGCGGGCTTCGTGCAGTCCTCGCAGCGCGAGCTGCTGGCGCCGTACACGGCCTCGTACTTCGAGGCGATCGAGCGGGTGTGGGCCGAGCGGTCCATCCAGATCGGCATGGACGTCGTCAAGGGGCTGTTCCCGGGGCTGCAGGACGACCCCGCGACGCTGGCGGCGACGGACGCGTGGCTGACCTCCCGCCCGGACGCGGCCCCGGCGCTGCGGCGGCTGGTCCTGGAGGCCCGGGACGACCTGGCGCGGGCGCTGCGCGGCCAGGAGTGCGACGCCGCAGCCTGATGTGGTGACACGGCCGCCCCGCACACCTGTGCGGGGCGGCCGCCGCACAATCCCCGGCGCGACCGCTCTTTTCGGCAGTCGAACTGCCGTACTTTAGGACGGCGTTGTCCTGAAATGCCGACGGCTTCGTAACAGGGGTCATCGCCCCTGAGAGGTACGGGAACCTCCGGGGCATGACCCAGAACACCCCGCTGCCACCCCGCCCCCTTCACGATGTGCGTCAACGCGTGCAGTCCGCCGCGCAGTTGCGCGCTCAGGGGGTGTCCGCCGCACAGACCGCCGCGCAGTGCCTGCCGGGCGGCCCGTGGCAGCAGTTGCTGCCCGGCGTGTACCTCCTGCACCCGGGCCCGCCCACGAGCCAGGAGCGCCTGCACGGTGCCCTGTTGTACGCCGGCCGGCCACCGGTCTCCGCGCGGCGGACCGTGCCGGCCCAGTCCGGTCCGGGGTACGGCGAGGCGATGGTCACCGGGCTGGCGGCGCTGGCCCTGCACGGCTTCGCGTCCGCGCCGCCGATGATCGCTCTCCACCGGATCGACGTGCTGGTTCCGCGCACGAGGCGGCTGCGCTCCACCCGCTTCGTCGGTGTGAAGCGGGCGGCCTCGCTGCCCGCGCCCGACCGGCGGCTCGGAGTGCCCGTGGCCCCGGTCGAGCGAGCCCTCGCGGATGCGGTGGCCGGGCTCACGGACGCCCCCACGGTGCGCCGGATGCTGACGGAGGCGGTGCGGGGCGGTCACTGCGAACCGGCAACGGTCGTGCGGGAGTTGAGTGCGGCCAAGCTGCTGGGCAGGCCCCATGTGGTGGAGGCCGTCGACGCGCTGCTCATGGAGGGCAGGGCGGTGGCGGAGGACCGGCTGTACGAGATGGTGCGCAGCTACGGTCTGCCGGAGCCGCTGTGGAACGTGGATCTGTACCTGCAGGGCGGCACGTTCCTGGGCGGAGTGGACGCGTACTGGCCGGAGCAGGCCGTCGCGCTCGAACTCGGCACCCGCAGCCCTCGCCAGGAGCACGTCACGTACACCGCGGAACGGGAGCACCTGGAGCGGCTCGGGGTGACGGTCGTGCGTGTCACGGCGAAGAAGCTGCGCGAGAGGATGGCGCAGCAGGCGGTGGTGGTGCGTACGGCCCTGATGGCGGCGGACGACCGCGAACCGGCCGCGTACGTGGTGGTCCTGCCGCGGTGAGCGGAAAAATTCACCCTTTTCGTCCCACATGACGCATCGGAACCGGTGGCGAATGTACGCCATGTCCACTACTCGCCGCCGCCAAGTCTCCACAAAACCGCGCCTCTTAAGAAAGGCTGAGCGGTCATCCGGTACCGAATTCCGGATCCTCTCTTTCTTTCACCTTCAGGGATGCTGATGACCAAGGAATCCCCCAGCTCCATACCCGGGGCGAGACGCGCCGCGCGCATCGCGGCCGCTGCCGGTCTGGTGGCCGCGCTGGCCGCCTCCGGCGCCGCCCCGGTCTTCGCCGCCGACGACCCGGCGACCACGCCGGTGAAGCCTGCCGCCACGAGCGGCAAGGGCGACAAGCTCGGTGAGGCCGACGCCGATGTGCTGGCGAAGGCCGAGGCCAAGGGCGAGAAGAACATCACGATGATGGTCGCCACCGCCCCCGGTGCGACCGAGCAGGTCACCGAGCAGCTGGACGCCGTCAAGGGGTCCGTGCTGGGACAGACGTACGACAAGCTCGGCTATGTCCGGGCGACCGTGCCGACCGCGACGGCCGAGGCCACCATCAAGGCCGCCCAGAAGCTGTCGTCCGTGTACGGCATCGATCTCAAGCAGGAGATCAAGCTCGACGACCCGACGCCCTCGGGCGACCGGGCCGCCGGTGCGAAGCAGCCGAAGGCCACGGGCAGTTACCCGGCGCCCGGCAAGAACACGCCGGCGAAGAACCCGTACAACCCGTCCTTCGAGACGGGCGCGGTCGACTTCGTCCAGCAGCACCCGAAGGCCGACGGCCGCGGTATCACCATCGGTGTCCTGGACTCCGGTGTCGACATCGCGCACCCGGCGCTGCAGAAGACCACCACCGGCGAGCGCAAGATCGTCGACTGGGTGACGGCAACCGACCCCGTGAGCGACGGCGACCGCACCTGGCTGCGGATGACCGCGGCCGTGGCGGGTCCGACGTTCACCATCGGCGGCCGCACCTACTCGGCGCCGGAGGGGTCCTACAAGATCCAGCTCTTCTCCGAGTCCGCCACCACGGGTGGCGACATGGCCGGGGACCTGAACCGGGACGGCGACACCACCGACGTCTGGGCCGTGCTCTACGACCCGACCGCCGGCACCGTGCGCGTCGACCTGAACAACGACGCGGACTTCGGCAACGACACCGCGCTCAAGCCGTACAAGGACAAGCACCAGGTCGGCTACTTCGGCACGGACAACCCGGCGACGCAGATCGTCGAGCGCATCCCGTTCGTCGTCGAGACCCGCAAGAACGTCGTCTTCGACGCGGCCGGCACCAAGGCCGACTACGTCAACATCGGCGTCATCGAGAGCGAGCACGGCACGCACGTCGCGGGCATCACCGCGGCCAACGGCCTGTTCGGCGGCAAGATGAACGGCGCGGCGCCCGGCGCCAAGGTCGTCTCCTCGCGTGCCTGCACCTGGTCCGGCGGCTGCACCAACATCGCGCTGACCGAGGGCATGATCGACCTCGTCGTGAACCGCGGTGTCGACGTCGTCAACATGTCGATCGGCGGCCTGCCGCCGCTCAACGACGGCAACAACGCGCGCGCCGAGCTCTACAAGCGGCTCATCGACATCTACGGCGTCCAGCTGGTCATCTCGGCCGGCAACGAAGGCCCGGGTGTCAACACGATCGGTGACCCCGGCCTCGCCGACCACGTCATCTCCGTCGGCGCGTCCATCTCCAAGGAGACCTGGGCCGCGAACTACGGCTCGAACGTCACCAAGAAGTACGACATGCTGCCCTTCTCCTCGCGCGGTCCGCGTGAGGACGGCGGCTTCGCGCCGATCCTGACGGCTCCGGGTGCGTCCATCAACACCACCCAGACCTGGTTCCCCGGCGGTCCGGTCAAGGAGGCGGGTTACACGCTGCCCGCCGGCTACTCCATGCTGCAGGGCACCTCGATGTCCTCGCCGCAGGCCGCCGGCGCCACGGCGCTGCTCCTGTCCGCCGCGAAGCAGAAGAACATCGAGCTGCCCCCGGCCGATCTGCGCACCGCGCTGACCAGCACCGCCACCCACATCGACGGCGTGCCCGCGCACGCCCAGGGTGCCGGTCTGATCAACATCGTCGGTGCCTGGAAGCAGATCGAGAAGCAGGGCACCCCGGCGCACGAGTACTCGGTGAAGGCCCCGGTCGACACCGCGATCGACTTCGCGCTGAAGACCCCGGGCTTCGGTACCGGCCTGTACGACCGTGAGGGCGGCCTCCAGGCCGGCCAGAAGAAGTCGTACGACGTCACCGTCACCCGCACCACGGGTCCGGACCGCAACGTCGCGCACAAGCTGTCGTGGAAGAACAACGACGGCACCTTCAAGCTGACCGGTTCGAGCACCGTCTCGCTGCCGCTCGGCACGCCGGTGACCGTCAAGGTCGAGGCGAAGCCCCGCACCGCGGGTGTGCACAGCGCGATCCTGCAGGTGGACGACGCCAAGACCGTCGGCGTGGACCAGCAGATCCTGTCCACCGTCATCGTTTCCAAGGACCTGGTGAAGCCGGGTTACGCGTTCTCGACGACCGGCTCGGTGCAGCGCAACGGCACCACGTCGTACTTCGTGAACGTGCCGGAGGGCGCGGAGACGCTCGAGGTCGCGATGAGCGCCCTGCGCTCGGGCAGCCAGACGCGGTTCATCTCCCTCCACCCTTACGGGGTGGCGGTGGAGGACAGCTCCACGATCTTCTGCTACCCGAACTACGAGAACCCGGCCAACACCTGCCGTCCGGACACGCGGTCCTACAAGGCCCCGCAGCCCGGCGTCTGGGAGATCGAGGTCGAGTCCCGCCGTACGTCGCCGCTGCTGGACAACCCGTACAAGCTGGATGTCTCGCTGCTCGGCGCGTCCTTCGACCCGGCGGTGAAGACCATCGCCGAGGCGAAGATCGGCACCCCGGCGGCGGTGGAGTGGACGGTCACCAACAACGCCGGTGACCTTCAGGGCTCGCTCAAGGGCGGCTCGCTGGGTTCGGCCAAGGTCGAGCGTCCGTCGATCTCCACGGGTGAGACGTACGAGACCACGGTCACCATCGGTGAGGGCGTCGAGAAGCTCGACTTCGCCATCGGTGGCACCTCGGACGCCAACGCCGACATCGACCTGTACGTCTACAACGGCGCCACGGAGGTCGGTGCGTCCACGACGGCCGGTTCCGAGGAGTCGGTCAGCCTGGTGAAGCCGGCCGCCGGTACGTACACCGTCGTCATCGATGGCTACTCGGTCCCGGCCGGGACCACCGAGTACGACTATCGCGACGTGTACTACGCACCGTCGCTGGGCGCGATCAACGTCGACGAGTCGAAGGCCGTGACCCTGGCCAACGGCGCGTCCGCGCAGGTCGGCGCCGAGGTCGTGGTCGCCGGAGCGGCTCCCGAGGGCCGTCAGTTCTTCGGCGAGGTGCAGCTGGTGAACTCCCGCGGCACCGCGGCGGGCACCGGCAGCGTCGTGATCGAGAAGGTCACGCCGTAACGGCCTGACGTACCTGAGCAGCGGGGCGGGCGCTCTTCCGGGAGCTCCCGCCCCGCTGTGCGTCATCCGGGGTCCGTGCACTCCAGGGTGCGCGAGGCGGGCAGCGCGGCCGACATCCACTGCCAGGCGGCGGCCCGGTCCTCACCGATGAAGGACTCGACCCCCTCGCCGGGGAAGCGCGAGACGATCACGACCATGGGCCTGCCCGGCCGGAAGTAGTCCTCCTCCTCGCCCGGGACGAAGAACGCGGTCTCCCGCGGTCCCCGGTCCGGTTTGAGGTACCGGTCGACCGTCAGCACGACCCGTACGAGGCCGCCGACCCGTTCCGTCCGGCTGACCGTGCCGTCCGCGACGACCCGCGCGCAGGCCATCAGGCCCTCCTCGGTCAGTTTGACGTCACCGTGCTCCCCGGACGGCTGGGCGACCGACCAGAGGATTCCGGTCCCGGCCAGGCATGCGGCGATCACCACGGAAGCGGCGAGCGCGAGTGGCCCCTTCCGCGCCCACCGGGGACGCGAAGGCGTGAGGGTGCCCGGTGCGCCGTCCGAGGTGGCCAGACGGTCCCCTATGAGGTGCAGCTGCTCGCGGAGCTCCGTCATGTCACGCCTCGCGGCGTCGTACCGCGCAGCGGCCGGCGCGTCGCCCGGGTCGGGCGCGGACTGCCCCAGCAGTACGGCCATCAGCTCGTCGGACCCGTCCGTGTCCATCGTCACACCACCTCGTCCGCGTGAACCCGCGCGAGCCGCTCGCGCATCGCTCGGGCCGCCGCGTGCAGGCGGCTCTTGACCGTTCCCTCCGGGATGCCCAGCTGCGTCGCGATCTGCCCTACCGAGAGGTCCGCGTAGAACCGCAGGACCAGGGCCTGGCGCTGCGGTGCCGGCAGTTCGTCCAGCCCCTCGGCCACCGTGAGAGCCAGCAGGCGGTCCTCCTGACCACCCTCCGTGCCGGAGCCGGGCGGGCTCAGCGCGGCGAGCCGGGCGCCGACCCGGGCCTGCCGGTTCCTGCTCCGGTGCCAGTCGGCGGCCAGGTTCGAGGCGACCACGGCCGCCCAGGCGCCGATCTCCCGGGGGGCTTCCCGGCCGCTCGCCGAGCGCTCCAGGAGGCGCAGCCGTATCTGCTGCACACCGTCCTGCAGGTCGGAGTACGGAACTCCGCCCAGTGAAAGAACCGCCCTGACGCGGTTCACCTGTGCCGGGCCCAGGGGATCGTCCCCCGCGCCGGCCGCCTTCCTTCCCAGCAAGGAGCACCTCCCCCTGATTGTGTTTCCCCTCCGACGCGGGAGCGCGGCAGAACGTTCGCCTGCCGAGGACGTCGCCGTCCGAGGGCCGGACAATGGATTGGACAAGGTGGGCGGGGACATACGCATCATGGAGTGGCAACCGTGCCCGTTCGTACGTTTGAAGGAGTCCCTGTGAAGGTCGGAATCGTCGGCGCCACCGGTCAGGTCGGCACAGTCATGCGCAGGATCCTGGCCGAGCGGAAGTTCCCCGTCGCCGAACTGCGGCTCTTCGCCTCCGCCCGCTCCGCGGGCTCCACGATCACGTACGAGGGCACGGACATCACCGTCGAGGACGCCTCAACGGCCGATTACACGGGTCTGGACATCGTGCTGTTCTCCGCGGGGGGCTCGACGTCGAAGGCCCTGGCCGAGAAGGTCGCCGCCCAGGGTGCCGTCGTGATCGACAACTCCTCGGCCTGGCGCAAGGACCCCGAGGTCCCGCTGGTGGTCTCCGAGGTCAACGCGCACGCGATCGGCAACCGCCCCAAGGGCATCATCGCCAACCCGAACTGCACGACGATGGCGGCCATGCCCGTGCTGCGCCCCCTGCACGACGAGGCGGGCCTGGAGACGCTGACCGTCGCCACCTACCAGGCGGTGTCGGGTTCCGGTGTCGCCGGTGTGGCGGAGCTGCATGGCCAGGTGTCCAAGGTCGTCGCGGACGCGGACAAGCTCACGCACGACGGCGGCGCGGTCGACTTCCCCGAGCCGGGTGTCTACAGGCGTCCGATCGCCTTCAACGTTCTGCCGCTGGCCGGTTCGATCGTCGACGACGGTTCGTTCGAGACGGACGAGGAGCAGAAGCTCCGCAACGAGTCCCGCAAGATCCTGGAGATCCCGGAGCTCAAGGTGTCCGGCACCTGTGTCCGCGTCCCTGTCTTCTCCGGGCACTCCCTGCAGATCAATGCCCGCTTCGCCCGTCCGATCAGCGTCGAGCGCGCCTACGAGCTGCTCAAGGACGCCGAGGGTGTCGAGCTCTCCGAGATCCCGACCCCGCTCCAGGCGGCCGGCCAGGACGCCTCGTACGTGGGCCGCATCCGGGTCGACGAGACCGTCGAGCACGGCCTCGCGCTCTTCGTCTCCAACGACAACCTGCGCAAGGGCGCGGCGCTGAACGCGGTGCAGATCGCGGAGCTTGTGGCGGCCGAGCTCAAGGGCTGACCCTCTCCCTGTGAAAAGGGCGGCCCCCGGTGTCCGGGGGCCGCCCTTTTCACGTGCCTCAGAGGGCGAGGTGCCGCCGCAGGGCCGCGTCGATGTCCGTCATGCGCCGGCGGGGGACCGTACCCACTTGCCGTACGAACCTCTCCTCAGCCATCGCGCGTATCTGCTCGCACTGCACCTTGGAGTCCTTCGTCAGACCGGTCTCGCCGGCCTGCAACAGCACCTGGAAGGGATAGATACGGGCAACGTTCGAGGTCAGTGGCACGACGGTGACCACTCCTCGCCCCGTTCGCGCCACCACGGCGTTCGCTCCGTCATTGGAGATGATCACCGAGGGGCGGGCCTTGTCGGCGTCGCTGCCACGCACGCGCTCGTAGTCGACCAAATAGATGTCACCGCGTTTCATCGGCGATCCCGTCCCCCGAGAACCGGTCCCAGAACGCGGCGTCCTCGCCTGCGTCCCACTCGGCGAAGGCGGCCTCGTAATCGGCCTCCAGGTTGGCGGAACGAAGCAACTCGATGGCGGCGTGTATCACCGCCGACCGGGAATCCGCTTCGGTCTTCGCGGCGTACTCGTCGACGAAGGCGACATCCTCCTGCGGCAAGCTCACACTGATCTTCATGCTCCTAATGCTACCAACGGTAGGAGCGGAATGGCTACCCGAATGAGGGTTCGGGTGCTACCCGCGTCGCACCTCGAAGTGGAAGCACCCGTACTCCACGGCCCGCACGTGCACCAGCGCCACCTCGGGGTCGGCGAAGGCTTCCGCGAGGGCATCGTCGTAGCCACGCTCCTCGTCGGCCGGGATCTCCAGCAGGCGGCCGCCGACGATGTGGCCGTCCGCGTCGTAGCGGCGGACGGTGCGCAGCGCGCCCGCCCGCGAGAACGGGTAGCCGTCCGGCGCCGCCGCCGGCCCCTCGCACGCCTCGGCGTGGATGAAGACGGGACCCTGCTCGTCGTACGCCCCCGGCCTGGCCCAGGTCTCCGCCGCCCAGCGCCTCAGCGGCGCGTACGAGACGAGGGCGATCCGCTCCCCCGGCCCGGCGGCGCGCAGGCAGCAGCGCAGCGGTTCGCCGCCCTCCGTCGCCGTGTACGGGACGCAGGGCCTGTCCGCGTCGTCCGCCTTGCGGAGGTCGTCGAGGGCGGTGGGGGCGATCGGTCGTGCCTCATAGGTGGTCATGCTCCGAGGGTGGCCCGAACGTCTCCACCGGTCCGGCGGAAAACGGACATCGCGCTGCGCGTCCCCCACGTGGAAGGATGGCCAAAAACATCGCATATCAAGGAGATGACCGCGTGCCTGGCACGAATCTGACCCGCGAAGAGGCACAGGAGCGGGCGCGCCTGCTGACCGTGGACGCATACGAGGTCGACCTCGACCTCTCCGGAGCGCAGGAGGGCGGCTCCTACCGGTCCGTCACCACCGTGCGCTTCGAATCCGCCGAGGCCGGTGCGGAGACCTTCATCGACCTGGTCGCCCCGGCCGTGCACGATGTCGTGCTGAACGGCAAGGCGCTGGACGTCGCCGCCGTCTTCCGCGACTCCCGGATCGCGCTGAAGCACCTGCAGGCGGGTACCAACGAGCTGAAGGTCGTCGCCGACTGCTCGTACACGAACACCGGTGAGGGACTGCACCGGTTCGTCGACCCGGTCGACGAGCAGGCCTACCTCTACACCCAGTTCGAGGTGCCGGACGCCCGCCGGGTGTTCGCCAGCTTCGAGCAGCCCGACCTGAAGGCGACCTTCACCTTCACCGTGAAGGCGCCGTCCGGCTGGACCGTGATCTCCAACTCGCCGACGCCGGAGCCCAAGGACGACATCTGGTCCTTCGAGCCGACGCCGCGCATCTCCACGTACATCACGGCCCTGATCGCCGGCCCGTACCACGCGGTGCACAGCAGCTACGAGAAGGACGGCCAGTCGGTGCCGCTCGGCATCTACTGCCGTCCGTCGCTCGCCGAGTACCTCGACGCGGACGACATCTTCGCGGTCACGCGGCAGGGCTTCGACTGGTTCCAGGAGAAGTTCGACTACGCGTACCCCTTCGCCAAGTACGACCAGCTCTTCGTCCCGGAGTTCAACGCCGGCGCGATGGAGAACGCGGGCGCCGTCACCATCCGCGACCAGTACGTGTTCCGTTCGAAGGTCACGGACGCGGCGTACGAGACGCGCGCCGAGACCATCCTCCACGAGCTGGCCCACATGTGGTTCGGCGACCTGGTCACCATGGAGTGGTGGAACGACCTCTGGCTGAACGAGTCGTTCGCCACGTACACCTCCATCGCGTGCCAGGCGGACGCCGAGGGGTCGAAGTGGCCGCACTCCTGGACCACGTTCGCCAACTCCATGAAGACGTGGGCGTACCGGCAGGACCAGCTGCCCTCGACGCACCCGATCATGGCGGACATCCGGGACCTCGACGACGTCCTGGTGAACTTCGACGGGATCACGTACGCGAAGGGCGCCTCGGTCCTGAAGCAGCTCGTGGCGTACGTCGGCAAGGACGCGTTCTTCAAGGGTGTCCAGGCGTACTTCAAGGCGCACGCGTTCGGGAACACGCGCCTGTCCGACCTGCTGGGCGCGCTGGAGGAGACCTCCGGCCGTGACCTGAAGACCTGGTCGAAGGCGTGGCTGGAGACGGCCGGTATCAACATCCTGCGCCCGGAGATCGAGACGGACGCGAACGGCCACGTCTCCTCGTTCACCGTTCTCCAGGAGGCCCCGGCCCTCCCCGCCGGCGCGAAGGGAGAGCCGACGCTGCGTCCGCACCGGATCGCGATCGGCTGCTACGACCTCGACGCGGCCGGGAAGCTGGTCCGTACGAACCGGATCGAGCTGGACGTGGACGGCGAGCGCACGACCGTGCCGTTCCCGGCGGACACGGCACGCCCGGCGGTCGTCCTGCTCAACGACGACGACCTGTCGTACGCGAAGGTCCGCCTCGACGAGGAGTCGCTGGCCGTCGTCACCGAGCACCTCGGCGATTTCGCCGAGTCCCTCCCCCGCGCCCTGAGCTGGGCCTCCGCCTGGGACATGACGCGGGACGGCGAGCTGGCGACGCGCGACTACCTGGCACTGGTCCTCTCCGGGATCAGCAAGGAGACGGACATCGGGGTCGTCCAGTCGCTGCACCGCCAGGTGAAGCTGGCCCTCGACCTCTACGCGGCGCCGGAGTGGCGCGAGGCGGGTCTGACCCAGTGGACCGAGGCGACGCTCGCGCACCTGCGCGCGGCGGAGCCGGGCAGCGACCACCAGCTGGCCTGGGCCCGTGCCTTCGCGGCCACGGCCCGCAACCCCCAGCAGCTCGACCTGCTGCAGTCCCTGCTGGACGGCACGGTGGAGATCGAGGGTCTGGCCGTCGACACGGAGCTGCGCTGGGCGTTCGTGCATCGGCTCGCCGCGACGGGCCTCCTGGACGAGGAGGAGATCGCGGCCGAGTACGAGCGCGACAGGACGGCCGCGGGCGAGCGCCACGCGGCGTCCGCACGTGCGGCGCAGCCGTCCGCGGAGGCGAAGGCCGAGGCGTGGGCCTCGGTCGTCGAGTCCGACAAGCTGCCGAACGCCCTCCAGGAGGCGGTCATCGGTGGTTTCGTCCAGACCGACCAGCGTGAGCTCCTCGCCCCGTACACGGAGAAGTTCTTCGCCGCGGTGAAGGACGTCTGGGACTCGCGCAGCCACGAGATGGCCCAGCAGATCGCGGTGGGCCTGTACCCGGCCCTCCAGGTCTCCGGGGCCACGCTGGACGCCACGGACGCGTGGCTGGCCTCGGCCGAGCCGAGCGCGGCGCTGCGCCGGCTGATGTCGGAGTCCAGGGCGGGCGTCGAGCGCGCGCTCAGGGCTCAGTCGGCCGACTCGGCGGCAGCGACCGCTTAGGAAGTGGAAACCGCCCGGCGGGCAGGCGCTGTTGCGCAGCCGTCCGCCGGGCGGGGTCGGGGGGAGTCAGCCGGGGGCGCAGCCGTCAGCCGGCCGAATCCTCGTAGCGGCGGGCCAGTTCGGCCGCTCCCGCTTCCGTCGGCGTGCCGTGCAGGCGCATCCGCGCCACGCCGCCGTCGGGGAAGGCGTCGAGGCGGACGTGGGTGACCACGGCCTCGGTGTCCAGGACGAAGCGGTGCAGGGTGTCGGGCTGGAGCCGGGTGCGGGGAATGATCTCGAACCACTCGCCCGTGTCGCCGTCGCGGCCGTGGAGGCTGATCCAGCCGGCCGAGTTGCCCTTGAGGTAGGCCGTGTCGATCTCGACGGCGCGCACGGCACCCTGGGCGGGGAGGCGGAAGCGTACCCAGTCGTTCGTGTCGCGGACGCGGCGGCGGCGGTTCTCCCAGCCGTCGTCCATCTTGCGGGAGGTGCCGGGCAGGATGATCTGCGCCGGTGAGGAGTAGAAGCGGTCCGAGGCGTCCTCGTACGTACCGCCGTTGAGGATCGAGAGCAGGTCGACCGTGCCCAGCGCGGCGAGCCAGGCCGGGTCGGGAACGACCTCGCCGTGGACGCGGAGGCGGGCGATACCGCCGTCGGGGTGCTGGCAGAGGCGGACGTGGGTGTAACGCCGGTCTCCGGTGATCTCGAAGGCGTTGGCCGCGTGGCCGCGCACGGGTGTCTGCGGGACGATCTCCTCCCACTTCACGTCGTCGGCGAGGAGCTGCTCGGGACTCGGGGCGCCTTCGACGGCCGTCGCCTGGACCGATACGCGCTGCGGGTAGTTGCCGCGGAAGTGGGCCGTGTCGACGACGATGCCGCGGATGATCCCGGGGGCGCCCAGGCGGACGATCGCCCAGTCGTGCTCCTCGAGGGCGGGGAAGGGGTGGTCCGCGTCCGCACCACGGCGGCGGCGGGTCTCCCAGCCGTCCATGATCTTGCCCTTGTGGCCGAAGCGCTCGGGGTCGAAGACGGCGGGTTCACGGATCAGGAGGTTCTCGCGCTCGGCGAAGAACTCGTCGTCGGCGGCGATCACGCCCGCGCCGAGGCGGCGGTCCGCGAGGTCGACGAGGTCGGTGAACGCGAGGCCGGTGGCGGTGCGGTAGTCGGCGTACGGGTCGCCGCCGCCGTAGGGGGCCGCGTCATTGGCATGGGGGTCGGTGTCCTGGGATGTGCTCTCGTTCGCGTCGAAGGTCATGCGACGACTGTCGTACGGAGAGACCAATCAGGTCCATCGAAAGTTTTCGTACAGTTCGTTCAGTTCTGCTTACCGGTTCTGCTTCACCGGTGCTGCAGTCCTGCTTACCGGTCCTGCTTCACCGGTCCTGCAGTCCTGCTGATCAGCCCTGCTTCACCCGCCCGGCAGTCCTGCTCATCGGTTCTGCTCACCAGCGACCTGCTCCAGCGCTGCCAGCACCCGCGCCACCGCCGGTCCACGCTCGGCCCCTTGCCGCACCGCCGCCACCACGTGGCGGCGCGGCCGGTCGGCGTCCAGGACCCGCATGGCCACACCCTCGCGCGGCCGGTCTGCGGCCGATGCCATGCGGGGAATCAGCGCGACGCCCATGCCCGCCTCCACCATGGCGAGGATGGCGGTCCAGCCGGAGGCGCTGTGGGCCTGCTCGGGGACGAAGCCGGCCGCTTCGCAGGCGGCTGTGGTGATCTGCGACCAAGGGCCGGAACCGCCGAAGATCCAGGGCTCGGCGGCGAGGTCGGCCAGGCGCAGACCTGGGGTCCGGGCGAAGGGGTGGTCCGCGGGCAGTGCCACGTCCAGCGGGTCCGCCAGGAGCCGTACGAGGGTGAAGCGGGGGTCGCGGGCCGTGGGGGCGTGCGCCGCCAGGGAGAGCGCGAGGTCCACCTCGCCCGCCGAGAGCAGCTCGTACGCCTGCGCCGCCTCCGCCTCCCGTACGCGCACCTGGGGCGAGGGCCGGCGGTCCGCAGCCAGGAGCCGGACGGCCGGTACCACGAGGGCGGGGACAGCCGTCGAGAAGGCGCCGACCCGCACCTGGCCCGCCTCACCGCGCAGATAGCCCGTCAGCTCGGCGTCGGCCCGCTCCAGCTGGGCGAAGACCGCCTCGGCATGGCGCAGCACGAGGTGTGCGGCGTCGGTGAGCCGGACGCGGCGGCCCTGCGCCTCCAGAAGGGGGACACCGAGCTGCTTGGCGAGGTTCGTGAGCTGCTGCGAGACGGCCGACGGGGTCATCAGGAGGGCCTCGGCCGTCGCGGTCACCGTGCCCCGGTCGCGCAGGGTGCGCAGGATGCGGAGCTTCTTGACGTCCCACTCGGTCATGGCCGAAACCTACCGGGATCCGGACATGCCAGTGCGCCGCTCGGTACCTCGTACCGGCGGCGCACCCGTGAAGAGGGGTGTGGCGAGAGGGTGCTAGGCCTGCTTCTTGGACTTGTCGAGGACCATGACGAGGCCCACGATCGCCAGGAACAGGACGATGGGCGCCGCGACGTAGAGACCGAGGGTCTCCATCACGTTCAGCCCCTGACCCGGGTCGTCACCGTCGTCGCGGGTGAGAGCGAGCGCGGGGGACGACATGAGCAGCATCATCAGCGTCGTACCGGCCGCGACGGCGCCGGCGCGCATAGCGTTCTTCTTGTCCACGGTGCAAACGTAGCGAACGCCTGGGAGCGGCGCGCGCCCGGGGGTGCCGTACAGGCCCTACGGCCGGTCCGCGCCAGGTCTCAGAACCTCCATCAGCCTGTGCAGCCGGGGCGATGCGGCGATCTCCTCCAGGGTGACCGGGTGGCCCTGGGCATCGGCGATGGGCAGACGCCAGTTGGGGTACTGGTCCCAGGTGCCGGGCAGATTCTGCGGGCGGCGGTCGCCGACGGTGTCCGGGAGCCAGACCCCGGCCATCCGGGCCGGGGTGAGCAGCAGGAAGCGGTGGACGGCGCGCACGGCTGCCTCCTCGTCGCCGTCGCCCTCGGGCAGCAGCCGGAGCCGGGCCAGATAGGCCAGCCACTCGGCGGTGTCCGTGGCGTCCTCGGCCAGCTCCTGCTCCAGGGGGCGGGTGAGCAGCCCCAGCCGGTGGCGCAGCGACACGTGCTCACCCGTCAGCCGGGCGGCGGTGGAGGGCAGGTCGTGGGTGGTGGCGGTGGCTACGCAGTCCCGGCGCCAGCGCTCCGGGGGCAGGGGGCGCCTGGTGCCCTCCCAGTCGCGCTCGAACCAGAGCACGGACGTGCCGAGCACCCCGCGCCGGGCCAGCGCCTCCCGTACGCCGGGCTCGACGGTGCCCAGGTCCTCCCCTATGACGACGGCACCCGCGCGGTGCGCCTCCAGGACGAGAACGGCGAGCATCGCCTCCGCGTCATGGCTGACATAGGTGCCCTCGGTGGGCGGGCTGCCCTCGGGAACCCACCAGAGCCGGAACAGCCCCATGACGTGGTCGATGCGCAGGGCGCCCGCGTGGGCGAGGAGACCGCGCAGGAGGCCGCGGTAGGGGGCGTAGCCGGACGCGGCGAGCGCGTCCGGGCGCCAGGGCGGCAGCCCCCAGTCCTGGCCGTGCGCGTTGAAGGCGTCCGGGGGCGCTCCGACGGACATGCCGTGCGCGAAGGCGTCCTGCTGTGCCCACGCGTCGGCCCCGTCGGGGTGGACGCCGACCGCGAGGTCGTGGACGATCCCGACGGCCATCCCGGAGTCCCGCGCGGCACTCTGGGCCGCGGCGAGCTGGGTGTCCGTCATCCAGGCGAGCCGGCAGTGGAAGTCGACCCGGTCCAGGAGATCGGTGCGGGCGCGGGCGCTCTGCGGGGAGCGCGGATCGCGGAGTCCCTCGGGCCAGCCGCGCCAGTTCGATCCGTGCACCTCGGCCAGGGCGCACCACAGGGCGTGGTCCTCCAGGGCCTGCCCCTGCGCGGCCAGGAAGTCGCAGTAGGCGGCGCGGCGGCCGGGGGGCAGCGGGACCTGGACGATGAGCTCCAGGGCCTGCTTCTTGAGCTCCCAGACAGCGTCGCGGTCAATCAGGGCCCCCTTGTTCAGGACCGCTTCGCAGAGTGACGCGGCGTCCTGGCGCAAATCGTCCAGCGTTGCCCTGTCCGATACGTGCCCGTACTCCGGTACCGACTCGATGTGCAGATGTACGGGGTCGGGGAAGCGCCGCGAGGAGGGGCGGTAGGGGGACGGGTCGGTGGGCCTGCCGGGCACGGCGGCGTGCAGCGGGTTGACCTGGACGAAGCCGGCCTGCAGGGTCCGTCCGGACCATGCGGCGAGGTCGGCCAGGTCCGCCAGGTCGCCCATGCCCCAGGACCGGGCGGAGAGCAGCGAGTAGAGCTGGACGAGGAAACCGTGCGTGCGGGCGGGCGGCTGGGGTACGCGGTCGGGTGCGACGACGAGCGTGGCCGTGGCATAGCGGTGGTCCGGGGCACGGACGGTCAGCCGATGGACGCCCAGGGGCGGTTCGCTCCACCAGGAGGGGGTGCGCGGCGCGTTCCCGGCCGTCCGGGATGGCGCTGCGGCTGCCGGAACCTGCATCCGCAGCGGTGGCGGAGCCTCGGTGCTTCCCGGTTCGTTCTCGGGCTCGATCGTCAGGGTCGCGCCGGGCGGCAGCGCGGCCAGGGCGGGCGGCAGCGGCTCCCCGGCCCAGGTCACCACCGTCGGCGGGAGCAGTCGGGAGGCCGCTGCCGATTCGGCGGCGACGAGCGATCTCCCCACCCCCGCGGGGGTGGCGGCGTCGACGCCCAGCGCGGCGAGCACGGCCTTGACCGTGTCGTCGGGGACGGACACCGTGACATCCGCGGACGGGGAGAAGGAGGTGGCGACGCCGTGCAGTGCGGCGAGCCGGGACAAGCCCATTCAGACTCCTGGGGACTCCATGCCCCCTGCGGTGCCGGGTGCTGTCGGCTCGCTGGTCAGAGGGGCGACGGCGGCGAGCGGTGGCTCGCTCGTGAGCGGGGTGGCATCGGCGAGCGGAGGCTCGCTGGTCAGCGGGGCGGCGTCGGCGAACCCTTGCTCGCCGATGAGGTGGGAGACGTCGGCGAGCGGCAGCTCGCTGATCATGAGGGGCGCGACATCGGTCAGGGGCGGTTCACTCGTCAGCGGATCACCGGTCAGCGGATCAGGACCCGTGGGGCTCGGTACCTGTTTGGAGAGGGCGGAGAGCAGAAGCTGCGCGGAAGCGGGCACGGTGGCCTCCTGGCCGTGGACAACAGGACACAGCAGGCCTACCCAGCGGGCGCGGGAGCAGGCGTGGACGTGACGTAGGCGTTATGACAACGAGCCCAACGTGCCGTGGGTCACATACCGTTCCCGCGCACGTCGGGTATGCGCGGTTTTCGGCCACCCGAAACCTCCCGGGCTGCGCACCAGACACCTCATGCGGCACATCCGGCATATCCGTCACAACGGCCACGCGCATTGACACCCTCGCGCCCGGGTGGTGGGCTCGGGGCCCACGGGCGGGACGAAGGGAGAACGGCGTGCAGTTCGGGCGCAGAAGGCGTGCGACGGCCGTCGCCGTCGCCGTGATCGGCGGTCTGCTCGGCTCGGTCGCACCGGCAGCTGTCGCGGCACCCGTCGTCCCCGGCACACCCGCCGCGACCACGTCCGACCGCGCCGACGGAACGCAGTTGCCCTCCGTCTGGCCACGGCCCCAGGCGATCAAGTCCTCCGGCCGGGCCGTGCCCCTCGGCACAGAAGTCACCCTCCTCGCCGACCCGGACGCCGACCGCTATGCCGTGGCCGAGCTCAGGAAGGTCCTGGGCGCCGAAGGAGTGCGGACGGTGCACGACGCCCTGCCGGGCCGCGGCCCGGTGATCCGGCTGGGCGGTACGGGGGCCGGTGCGGCGCTGCGGGACCTTCGCGCTCCGGAGCGCGCCGACCTTCCGTCCGGCGGCTACCGGATCGCCGTGGGCGAGGTGCGGGGCCGTTCCACCGTCGCCCTGGACGGCGTCGGCGAGGACGGTCTCTTCCACGGCGTCCAGACCCTGCGCCAGCTCATCAGCAACGGCACCGTAGCCCCGGCCGTGGTCCGTGACTGGCCGGGCACCGCCGTGCGCGGCATGGCCGAGGGGTTCTACGGACAGCCGTGGACCCGCGAGGAGAGGCTCGCCCAGATCGGCTTCATGGGGCGTACGAAGCAGAACCGCTATCTCTACGCGGCCGGCGACGACCCCTACCGGCAGGCCCGCTGGCGCGACCCGTACCCCGCCGAGCGCCGGGCGGACTTCCGGGCGCTGGCCGAGAAGGCGCGGGCCGAGCATGTGACGCTCGGCTGGGCCGTCTCCCCCGGGCAGGCGATGTGCATGGCGTCCGACGCGGACGTCAAGGCGCTGACGCGGAAGGTCGACGCGATGTGGGCGCTGGGCGTCCGGGTCTTCCAGCTGCAGTTCCAGGACGTGAGCTACAGCGAGTGGCACTGCGACCAGGACGCGGAGACGTTCGGCAGCGGCCCGCGGGCGGCTGCCGTGGCCCAGGCGCGGATCGCGAGCGCCGTGGCCCGGCATCTGGCGGAGCGTCACCCGGGCGCGGAGCCGCTGTCGGTGATGCCGACCGAGTTCTACCAGGACGGTGCCACCGACTACCGCACCGCGCTCGCCGCCGAACTGGACGACCGGGTGCAGGTGGCCTGGACGGGGGTCGGCGTCGTGCCGAAGACCATCACCGGGCGTGAGCTGGCCGGTGCGCGGGCGGCCTTCCGCCATCCGCTGGTCACCATGGACAACTACCCCGTCAACGACTACGCACAGGACCGGATCTTCCTCGGCCCCTACACCGGCCGGGACCCGGCCGTGGCCATCGGCTCCGCGGCACTGCTGGCCAACGCGATGGAGCAGTCGTCGGCCTCCCGCATTCCGCTCTTCACGGCAGCCGACTTCGCCTGGAATCCGAAGGGATACCGCCCGCAGGAGTCCTGGCAGGCGGCGATGGACGACCTGGCGGGCGCCGACGCCGGCACCCGGGCGGCGCTGCGTGCGCTGGCCGGCAACAGCGCCACGTCGGTACTCGGGGGCGACGAGTCCGCCTATCTCCAACCCCTGTTCGCCGCCTTCTGGGCATCCCGCGCGACGGCTGACGCGACGGCCCGTGACGACGCGGCGCGTGAGCTGCGGGCGGCGTTCTCCGTGATGCGCCTGGCCCCGCAGCAGCTGAGGACCCCGGCGGAGGGGCGGCTGGACGACGAGGTGCGCCCGTGGACCGAGCAGCTGGCCCGGTACGGCCGTGCGGGTGAGCTCGCCGTGGATCTCCTGCGGGCGCAGGCGCGCGGCGACGGGGCGGCCGCCTGGGAGGCCCAGCTGGCGCTGGAGCCGTTGCGCGAGGAGATCGACGCGAGCGGCGCGACGGTCGGCAATGGCGTACTCGGCCCGTTCCTGGACCGGGTCCGCAAGGAGGCCGACGGCTGGAACGGCACCGACCGCGACACGGGCACGGTGAGCCGGGACACGAACAGCTATACGGTCCACCTGGACCGTGCCCGCCCGGTCCAGGCCGTCACCACGCTGGCCGATCCGGACAGCGGGGGCGCGGACGCGCTCCTGGAGGCCCATGTGCCCGGCGAGGGCTGGCGCGGCCTCGGCCCGCTGTCGACGGCGGGCTGGACGCACACACCGGCGAAGGGCCTGCGGGCGGACGCGCTCCGGGTCACCGTCCCGGCGGCACGCCCCGTCCTCACCGGGCCCCTGGCCCCGGGTTACCCGGGCGCGCCCTCGGTCGTGACGGGTGCGGGCCCCGGCTCCGCCGCCGTGCGCGCGCTCGTGCCGTGGTTCGGTGACGAGCCGGCGGCCCGCCTCGATCTCGTACGCGGCGAGACGGACGCCGTGATCGGCGGCAGTACGCAGCGAGTCGAGGCACGGCTGGCCGGCGGGCGCCCGACCGAGGTGAAGGGGTCCCTGACCGCGAAGGCACCCAAGGGCATCAAGGTGACGGTGCCGAAGCAGACGACGGTGCCGCGCGGGTCCCGTACGGATGTCCCGGTGGACATCACCGTCCCCGCGGACACCCCGGCCGGCGAGTACGAGGTGCCGCTGAGCTTCGGCGGCGAGGAGAGCACGCTGACCGTGCGGGCCTACCCGCGCACCGCGGGCCCCGATCTGGCGCGTACGGCCACGGCTTCCTCGTCCGGCGACGAGACTCCGGACTTCCCGGCCTCGGCGGCCTCGGACGGCGATCCCGCAACGCGCTGGTCCTCGCCCGTGGAGGACGGCGCCTGGTGGCAGACCGAGCTGCCCCGGCCCGTCAGGCTGGGCCAGGTGGTGCTGCACTGGCAGGACGCGTACGCCTCCCGCTATCGCATCCAGGTCTCCGCGGACGGCCGCACCTGGCGTACGGCGGCGACCGTGCGGGAGGGCGGCGGCGGGCGCGAATCGGTCCGGATGGACGCGAAGGACACCCGCTTCATCAGGGTGCAGGGCGACGGCCGGGCCACGCAGTACGGCTACTCGCTCCGGTCGGTGGAGGCCTACGCCGTGGCCGAGTAGCGCCGCGGATCCCGAGGCGTGCCTCCGGACCCCCCGCTGCCTGCCCCGGGACGACGAAGGCCCGGGTTCTCAGGCGGAAACGCCATCGATCCGGGCCATCACGTCGTCCGCGCCGAACGGTTGCAAGTAGGGCAGCCAGCGCGGGTCGCGGTGCCCGGTCCCGATGATCCGCCAGGCCAGGCCGCTGGGCGGGGCGGGCGCGTGGCGCAGCCGCCAGCCGAGCTCGGGCAGATGGCGGTCGGCCTTGACGTGGTTGCAGCGGCGGCAGGCCGCCACCACGTTGTCCCAGGCGTGCTGTCCGCCACGGCTGCGCGGAATGACGTGGTCGACACTGGTCGCGGCGGCACCGCAGTACATGCAGCGTCCGCCGTCCCTGGCGAAGAGCGCCCGGCGGGTCAGAGGAACGGGGCCCCGGTAGGGGACCCGCACGAACCGTTTGAGGCGGACGACGCTGGGCGCCGGCACGGCACGGGTGGCACTGTGCATGAAGGCGCCGGACTCCTCGAGGCAGATGGCCTTGTTCTCGAGGACGAGGACGAGCGCGCGGCGGAGCGGTACGACGCCGAGGGGCTCGTACGACGCGTTGAGAACCAGGACATGCGGCACGGTGGATGCCTCCTTGTACGCCGGCGGCGCGTGGCTCGCGCCGGGACGATCCGATCTCAGTCTCTCCTCATGCCTGGTCGAAGCGCCACCACGTCCGGGTAACGGGCCGGAGGGATTTTTCTCACCACCGGCCGGACGCACCGCCGGAAGTCAGCGGAACAGGCGCTTCACCACGGCAGCCGATCGCTCTGTGCGATCGGCCACACCCTCTGTATCCCCGGGTGAGACGTGTCTCTCCCCTCGCAGCGGCAACGAACCACTCCCCTGGCTTCGTTACTGTGGTTGGTCTGCTGTCGCCCCACCTGGAGGTCCCCGCCGTGTCCCTGTCCGCCCTCCTGGCCGCAGCCCCGTCCCCAGCACCCGGCGGCTCGCTGGACGAAGCCGCCGAGCGGGCCGGGAACGCTGCCGGCTGGGTCGAGGAGAACTGGTCCACCTGGGTCAACACCGGCCTGCGCATCGTGCTCATCGCGGCGATCGCTCTCGTCCTGCGGTACGTGATCCGGCGTGCCCTGACCAATCTCATCGACCGGATGAACCGCAGCGCCCAGGCGGTGGAGGGCACGGCTCTCGGCGGTCTGCTGGTCAACGCGGAACGGCGCCGTCAGCGCTCGGAAGCGATCGGTTCCGTGCTCCGTTCGGTCACGTCGTTCCTGATCCTCGGCACGGCCGCCCTGATGATCCTGGGCGCGTTCCAGATCAATCTGGCGCCGTTGCTGGCCTCCGCGGGTGTCGCCGGCGTGGCGCTGGGCTTCGGCGCCCGCAACCTGGTCACCGACTTCCTGTCCGGCGTCTTCATGATCCTCGAGGACCAGTACGGGGTCGGCGACCAGATCGACGCGGGTGTCGCCTCCGGCGAGGTCATCGAGGTGGGTCTGCGCGTCACCAAGCTGCGCGGCGACAACGGCGAGATCTGGTACGTCCGCAACGGCGAGGTCAAGCGGATCGGCAACCTCAGCCAGGGCTGGTCCACGGCCGGTGTCGACGTCACGGTGCGCCCGACGGAGGACCTGGACCGGGTCCGCACGGCGATCACCGAGGCGGCCGAGGTCATGGCCAAGGAGGACCCCTGGTCGGAGCGCCTGTGGGGCCCCGTGGAGATCCTGGGTCTGGACGCCGTCCTGCTCGACTCGATGACCGTACGGGTCACTGCGAAGACGATGCCGGGCAAGGCGCTGGGTGTCGAGCGCGAGCTGCGCTGGCGGATCAAGCAGGCGCTCGACTCGGCCGGCATCCGCATGGTCGGCGCCGTTCCGCTCCAGGCGGAGGGCGAGTCGGCCCCGGACCCGACGGCAGGCATGGCCGCCCCGTCGGCATACGCGTCGGCGACTTCGCCGCAGTCGCTGGCGGCCACGCCGATAGCTCCGCCGAACCTGACGAAGTAGCACCGGCGAATACGGGCGAAGGGGCGCCGCGCGGACTCCGCGCGGCGCCCCTTCGTCGTCCGCCCGGCTTCAGGTAACGCTTTGATTGCCGCAGGGGTGGACACCATTGACGTGCCGGTGACGTGCGCCATACCTTCCTCCCATCGAATAGGAAACTTTCCTAACAGAGGGCAGGTGCGTCCGTCATGGCGGGAACCACTCCGGGCACGCCGGGTACACCGCGCGTCCTTCGCGCCATGAACGACCGTGCCGCCCTGGACCTGCTGCTGGAGCACGGCCCCCTCTCCCGTACGAGGATCGGGAAGCTGACGGGCCTGTCCAAGCCCACCGCGTCCCAGCTCCTCGCCCGGCTGGAGGCGGCCGGGCTCGTCGTGGCCACCGGTACGAGCGAGGGGCGGCCGGGCCCCAGCGCCCAGCTGTACGCGGTGAACGCGCGGGCCGCGCACGTGGCGGGGCTCGACGTGACCGCCCAGCGGATCGTCGCGGCGGTCGCCGATGTGACCGGCCGGACAGTCGGCGAGTACGAGCTGCGGACCCCCGGACGGCGCGCCGACAGCGTGGTGCGGCAGGTCACGGACGCCCTGGACGGCGCGGTCAAGGAGGCCGGGCTCGCCCGCGCCGATGTGCACCGGGTCGTCATCGGCACCCCGGGCGCCTTCGATCCCAGCACGGGACGGCTGCGTTACGCCTCGCACCTGCCCGGCTGGCACTCCCCCACGCTGCTGGACGAGCTGGCCGCCGCCCTGCCGATGCCGGTGGAGTACGAGAACGACGTGAACCTCGTCGCGGTGGCCGAGCAGCGGCTCGGAGCGGCCCGGGGCCACGAGGACTTCGTCCTGCTGTGGAACGAGGAGGGCCTCGGTGCCGCCCTCGTCATCAACGGCCGGCTGCACCGCGGCTTCACCGGCGGCGCGGGCGAGGTCGGGTTCCTGCCGGTGCCCGGCACCCCTCTCGTACGCCAGGTCGTGAAGGCCAACGCCGGCGGCTTCCAGGAGCTGGCCGGCGCCCAGGCGGTCCCCCGGCTCGCCACCTCGCTCGGCATCGACACCCCGCACCAGCCGTACGCGGAGGTCGCGGCCGGGCTGCTGGCCCGGGCCGCCGCCGCGTACGAACAGGACCCCGCGCTGACGGAGCTGCTGCGCCAGTACGCCCAGCGGCTCGCCACCGGTCTCGCGTCCGTCACCGCCGTGCTCGACCCCGGCCTCATCGTGCTCTCCGGCGAGCTCGTCGCCTCGGGCGGTGAGCTGCTGCGCTCCCTGATCCAGTCCGAGCTCGCCGAGCTCGCGGCGTCCCGGCCCCGTCTCGTACTCGGCGGTGTCAGCCGGCACCCGGTCCTGCGGGGTGCCCTGGAACGGGCCCTCGCGGACACCCGCGACGACGTGTTCGACACCTCCCGCTGACCCTGCCCACTCCCCGTCTCCTCCTCTTCCCACTGCCCCTGCACCACTCCTGCCGTCTCCTCTTCCCCTGCCCTGGGAGCTTTGCCATGCGCAGAAGCCGACTGACCACCACCGCCGCTGTCGCCGTCGCCGCGATCTCGGTCCTCGCCACCGCTTGTACGGGCCAGGCCGAGTCCGGTGCGAACGACGATCCGAACGCGAAGACCACGATCAATTTCTGGCACGGCTGGAGCGCGCCCTCCGAGGTGAAGGCCGTCCAGGACAACGTCGACCGGTTCGAGAAGACCCACCCGAACATCAAGGTCGACGTCGTCGGCAACATCAACGACGACAAGCTCAACCAGTCTCTGCGCACGGGAAGTTCGAACGGCCCCGACGTGGTGTCGTCCTTCACGACCTCCAACGTCGGCAAGTTCTGCTCGTCCGGCGCCTTCGCCGACCTGACGCCCTTCATAGAGAAGTCGAAGCTGGATCTGGAGAAGACCTTCCCCGAGGTCCTGCTCGACTACACCCAGTTCGAGGGCAAGCGCTGCGCCCTGCCGCTGCTCGCGGACGCCTACGGCCTCTACTACAACAAGGACGCCTTCGAGAAGGCCGGTGTCGCCGCGCCGCCGAAGACGATGTCCGAGCTGGCCGCGGTGGCGAAGAAGCTGACGGTCGCCAAGGGCGACAGCTTCGAACAGCTCGGCTTCATGCCGACCTACCACGGGTACGAGACGGTCGCCGATCACTACCTGTCCTCCTGGGACCACACGTACTTCGACGCCGACGGCAAGTCCAACATCGCCAAGGACCCGGCCTTCGCCAAGATGTTCACGTACCAGAAGAAGCTGGTCGAGGACCTCGGCGGTTACGCGAAGCTGGAGAAGTTCCGCGGCACCTTCGGTGACGAATGGGGCGCCAAGCACCCGTTCCACACCGGTCAGGTCGCGATGCAGCTGGACGGCGAGTGGCGGCTGGGGATGGCCACCGACGCCAAGGTGCCGTTCGAGATCGGTGTGGCGCCGATGCCGGTGGCCGACGACGAGGCCGACAGCTACGGCAAGGGCTTCCTGTCCGGCACGATCATGGGGATCGCCCCGGCCAGCAAGAAGCAGAACGCGGCGTGGGAGCTCGTGAAGTTCATGACGAGCGACACCCGGGCCGTGGTCGACTTCGCGAACGGCATCCGCAACGTGCCCTCCACGTTCGCGGCTCTGAAGTCCCCCGACCTGAAGTTCGACCCGCGGTTCAAGACCTTCCTGGACATCGCCCAGCACCCGAAGTCCAACACCCCCGACGGTGCGGTCAACGGGTCGGCGTACCAGCAGACCCTCCAGGACTTCGGCTTCCAGTACGAGAAGGGTGCGGTGAAGGACCTGAAGGCCGGTCTGGAGAAGACCGCCGCACAGATCGACACCGACATCGCCAAGGCGAAGTAGATCCCGATGACCACGCACACACTCCGCTCCAAGCACCGCCGGTCGGCGCTGCGGACGGCAGCATTCATGTCTCCGTGGCTGATCGGGTTCACCGTCTTCTTCGCGTACCCGATGGTCTCGACCGTGTACTTCTCGTTCATGAAGTACGACGGCTTCGGGGCGCCGGCCTTCAACGGCCTGGCGAACTGGACGTACGTCTTCAACGACTACCCGATGTTCTGGCCGTCCCTGCGCAACACGCTCTGGCTGGTGCTCGTCATGGTCACCTGCCGAGTGGTGTTCGGCCTCGGCATCGGCATGCTGATCACGAAGATCAAGACAGGGACGGGGCTCTTCCGCACCTTCTTCTACCTGCCCTACCTGGCACCGCCGGTCGCCGCGACGCTGGCCTTCGTCTTCCTGCTCAACCCGGGGACGGGGCCCGTCAATTCGATCCTCGGCGATCTGGGGCTGCCCACGCCGGGCTGGTTCAACGACGCCTCCTTCTCGAAGCCGGCGCTCACCATGCTCGCGGTGTGGGGTATCGGCGACCTGATGGTGATCTTCATGGCCGCACTGCTCGACGTACCGAAGGAGCAGTACGAGGCGGCCGAGCTGGACGGCGCGTCCGGATGGCAGAGGTTCCGCTTCGTCACGCTGCCGAACATCTCGCCGATCGTGCTGTTCGCCGTGGTCACCGGGGTGATCCAGGCGATGCAGTACTACACCCAGCCGCTGGTGGCGGGGAAGGTCGCCTCGGGAGTGATCGGCGGCTCCGGGCAGCAGTTCGAACCGGGCTACCCGGACAAGTCGACCCTGACGCTCCCCCAGCTCGTCTACAACCTCGGCTTCCAGCGCTTCGACTACGGCTCCGCCTGTGTCGTCGCCCTCGTCCTGTTCGCCCTGGCCATGGCCTTCACCGCGCTGCTGATGCGGGGCCGCAACAACCTGATCCAGGCCGGTGACTGAACCATGACCCAACTCCTCGACACGCCCCGCCCGGTGCCGGCCACCGGCACCTCCACGCCCGCCCTGCGCACCGCCCGCCGCAAGGCACTCCTGCACTGGATCGCCGTCCACTCACTGGGCGTCGCGGCCGCGCTGTTCTTCGTGCTCCCGTTCGTCTTCGTCGTCCTGACGTCGCTGATGAGCGACCAGCAGGCACTGACCCGCGACCTCACCCCCGACACCTGGCAGTGGGGCAACTACCAGCGGGTCCTCGACACTCCCGGCTTCCTCACCTGGTGGCGCAACACCCTGCTGTACGCAGGGCTGGGCACCGTCCTGACCGTCGTGTCATCGGTGCCCGTCGCGTACGCGCTGGCCAAGTTCCGCTTCCGGGGCCGCAAGCTCTCGCTGATGCTGGTCATCTCGATGATGATGCTGCCGCCGCAGGTCGTCATCATCCCGATGTACCTGTTCTGGGCGAAGGAACTGGACCTGTCCGGGACGCTCTGGCCGCTGATCATTCCGATGGCCTTCGGCGACGCGTTCTCCATCTTCCTGCTGCGGCAGTTCCTCCTCACCATCCCGGACGAGTACCTGGACGCGGCGAAGGTGGACGGGTGCGGCGAATTCCGTACCCTGATCAGGGTCGTCCTGCCGATGGCGAAGCCCGGCATCGCGGCGATCGCCCTGTTCCAGTTCTTCGCCGCCTGGAACGACTACTTCGGACCACAGATCTACGCCTCGGAGAACCCGGCCGCCTGGACGCTCAGTTACGGCCTGGAATCCTTCAAGGGCGCACACCACACCGACTGGAACCTGACCATGGCCGCGACCGTTCTGGTCATGGCCCCCGTGATCGCCGTCTTCTTCTTCGCCCAGAAGGCATTCGTCGAGGGCGTCACACTGACCGGAGTAAAAGGCTGACATGAAGCTCGCAGTAGTGGGTGGCGGGTCCACCTACACACCTGAACTGATCGACGGATTCGCACGGTTGCGGGACACCCTGCCGGTCGAGGAGCTGGTGCTCATCGACCCGGCGGCCGACCGGCTGGAGCTCGTCGGCGGCCTCGCCCGGCGGATCTTCGCCAAGCAGGCGCACGCAGGGAGGATCACCACCACATCCGACCTGGACGCCGGGGTGGACGGCGCCGACGCTGTCCTGCTCCAACTGCGCGTCGGCGGACAGGCCGCCCGCAACCAGGACGAGACGTGGCCGCTGGAGTGCGGCTGCGTCGGCCAGGAGACCACCGGGGCCGGCGGCCTCGCCAAGGCCCTCCGTACGGTGCCGGTCGTGCTCGACATCGCCGAGCGGGTCCGGCGCACGAATCCCGACGCCTGGATCATCGACTTCACCAACCCCGTCGGCATCGTGACCAGGGCGCTTCTGCAGGCCGGGCACAAGGCCGTCGGCCTGTGCAACGTGGCGATCGGCTTCCAGCGGAAGTTCGCGCGGCTGCTCGACGTCTCCCCGGCCGAGGTGCACCTGGACCATGTCGGGCTCAACCACCTGTCGTGGGAGCTCGGGGTGCGGCTCGGCGGTCCGGACGGCGAGAACGTCCTGCCGAAGCTGCTCGCCGAGCACGGCGACACCATCGCCGACGATCTGCGCATGCCCCGGCAGATCATCGACCGCCTCGGCGTCGTCCCCTCGTACTACCTGCGGTACTTCTACGCGCACGACGACGTCGTACGGGAGCTCGGCACGAAGCCCTCGCGGGCGGCCGAGGTCGCCGCGATGGAGAAGGAACTCCTCGCCATGTACGGCGATCCGGCGCTGGACGAGAAGCCGGCGCTGCTCGGCAAGCGCGGCGGCGCCTTCTACTCCGAGGCGGCCGTGGACCTGGCCGCCTCCCTGCTCGGCGGGGGCGGCTCCGCGGTGCAGGTGGTCAACACGTACAACAACGGGACGCTCCCGTTCCTGCCGGACGACGCCGTGATCGAGGTGCAGGCCCGGGTGGACGGCACGGGTGCCACGCCGCTCGCGGTCCCGGCGCTCGACCCGCTCTACGCGGGACTGATCGCGAATGTGACGGCGTACGAGGACCTCGCCCTGGAAGCGGCGCTCCGGGGCGGCCGGGACCGCGTCTTCAAGGCCCTGCTCTCGCACCCGCTCATCGGCCAGTACGAGTACGCCGAGGCGCTCACCGACCGGCTGATCGCGCACAACCGGGAGCACCTCGCGTGGGCGTGAACGCTTCGGTCGTCGCCATCGATGCGGGGAACAGCAAGACCGATGTGGCACTGATCGGCGAGGACGGCACGGTCCTGTCCACGGCCCGCGGCGGCGGATTCCAGCCGCCGACGGTCGGCGTGGAGGCCGCGGTGGACGTGCTGGCCTCGGTGCTCGGCCGGGCGCTCGCGGCGGCCGGCGAGCCCGTCGGAAGCATCGGGCACGTGTCGGCGTGTTTGGCCAACGCCGATCTCCCGGTGGAGGAGGAGGAACTCACCCAGGCTCTGATGGAACGTGGGTGGGGCCGCACGGTGGAGGTGCGCAACGACACCTTCGCGATCCTGCGGGCCGGGGTCGACGAGCCGCGCGGTGTGGCCGTGGTCTGCGGCGCCGGGATCAACTGCGTGGGCATGGTGCCGGACGGGCGTACCGCGCGCTTCCCCGCCATCGGCCGGATATCCGGTGACTGGGGCGGCGGTTCGGGGCTCGCCGAGGAGGCCATGTGGTTCGCGGCGCGGGCCGAGGACGGCCGTGGTGGGCCGACGGAGCTGGTCCGTACGCTGCCGGGGCACTTCGGGCTCGGCTCGGTGTACGAGCTGATCGAGGCGCTGCACCGGGGGCTGATCCCGTACGAGCGGAGGCACGAGCTGACTCCGGTGCTGTTCGCGACGAGTACGGCCGGGGATGCGGTGGCGAGCGCCCTGGTGGACCGGCTGGCCGACGAGGTCGTCGCCCTGGCGTCCGTCGCGCTCGGCAGGCTGGAACTGCTGGACGAGGAGGTGCCGGTGGTGCTGGGCGGCAGTGTCCTCGCCGCGCGGCACACGCGGCTGGACGAGCGGATCGCCGGGCTCCTCGCCGAACGCGCCCCGAAGGCGGTGCTCCGGGTGGTCTCGCAGCCCCCTGTGCTGGGGGCGGGTCTGCTGGGTCTGGACCGCACGGGGGCCGCGCCGGAGGTGCACAGCAGGCTGCGTAGGCACTACAACTGACGCACCGGTCACACCTGATGGGGCGTCCCGCGGCTCCGACGCCGCGAGACGCCCCATCAGCACGGGAACCGATCAGATGTCCCGAACGTGTTCATGATGGGGAGATCGATCCGCTTCGGGGGATGCATCGGGAATTGTGCAGGGACTTGTCTTGATCGGGCGCGTTCGTCCTGATCGAATGCACCTGATCGACTTCGGGGATCGATGCGGGATCCAGGCATTCCTGGTGGATGCCGCTCCCTGCGGCCATACTTCTGGCCGGGTACCAGTCCTCCGATCGGCCGGAGGGCGGGGCCACCGTCAGTGACCGAGGGGGAGGTCAAGTGACATACCCGCCGAACGGGGACTCGCAGCGGGAGCGTGCGCCGGATCGCGAGGCGGCGGTGACGACCGTACCCGCGCAGCGTCGTGGTGCCGGGGCGGTGGCCGCCGAGCGGCTTCGCGCCGCGGCGATGACCGAACCGGGCAGGCTGCAGATCATCGGTGCCGTCCTGGCGCTGCTGGTCGTGGCGTTCGGGGCGGTCACGGCCCTGGAGATCTCCGGGCGGGCCTCGGCCGCCGACGACGTGGTGACCCGCAGTCAGCCGCTCAGCGCGGACGCGGCGAGCATCTACCGCTCGCTCGCCGACGCGGACACGATGGCGGCGAGCGGCTTCCTGGCAGGTGCGCAGGAACCCAAGGCCGTCCACGAGCAGTACGAGAAGGACATCAGGGAAGCCGCCAGGCTCCTGGTGAAGGCCGCGGCGAGCACCGACGCCTCGTCATCGTCGTGGAACGAGATCACCACGCTCAACAAGCTGCTTCCCGAGTACACGGGTCTCATCGAGCGTGCCCGCGCCAACAACCGGCAGGGGTTGCCGCTCGGCGGCGCCTATCTCCGGTACGCGAACCAGAAGATGACGAACGAACTCCTCCCGGCAGCCGAGCGGTTGTACGCGGCGGAGACCGGCCGGCTCGGCACCGACTCGACCGACGCCCGGCAGTGGCCGTTCTTCTCCCTGGGTGCCGGGATCGTGGCCCTGACCGCCCTGGTGTGGATGCAGCGGCGCAACTACCGCAGGACGAACCGCGTCCTCAACCGCGGGCTGCTCGCTGCGACCGCCGCGGCCACGGTGGTGCTGCTGTGGCTGGCCGTGGGACACACGGTGGCGCGCGCCGAACTGCGTGAGGCGATGGCCCACGGGCAGGAGTCGCTCGATGTCCTCAACAACGCGCGGATCACCTCGCTGAAGGCGCGCGCCAATGAGAACCTCACCCTGGTCGCCCGTGGCGCGGTACTGACCGCCGACGGGCAGAAGGACAAGTACGAAACCGACTACAGCACGGGCATGAAGTCCCTCGGATCGCAGCTCAAGAGCGCCGAGAAGCTCGCCGACGACTCCCGGGGGAGCGATCCGGTGGCGAAGGCCATCAGCAGTGTGACCGAGTGGCAGGGCCGCCACAGGAAGGCCCGCACGACGGACGACCAGGGCGACTACAACAGCGCCTTGAAGCAGATCATCGGGTCGAAGGACTCCACGGGCGAGTGCTTCGAACTGGTGGACCGGGCGCTGCAGCAGGCGCTCGCCCATGAACAGGGCGAGTTCACCGCGGCGGCGAAGGACGGGCGCGGGGCGCTGGGCGGGATGCCGACAGGGGCAGCCGTCCTCGCCGTACTGGGTGCGGTAGCGGCGATCGCCGGGGTCAACCGCAGGCTCTCGGAGTACCGGTGAGAGGGGCAGCGATGACCAGGGCCGAGGTCTGGGCCGCCCGCGGCAGGCTGCGCGGCTGGGGAGGTGTGACAGGCATGGCGGTGGCCTGCGCCCTCACCGCCTCGCTCACCCTGCTGCCGCTGACGCACGGCGGGGGCTCCTCGGACGGGAAGAGCACGGGACAGGGAGCCACGTCGGCGGTGGCCGCCAAGGCCGACTCGTGCACGGACCCGGAGGCGAGCCTGGCACCGTCGAGCGCGGACGGCCCGGCCATCAGGAAGATCCGGGAGCGCGGGAAGCTGATCGCCGGTGTCGACCAGAACAGCTTCCAGTGGGGCTACCGCAACCCGGAGACGGAGACCGGCACCCTCGAAGGCTTCGACATCGACCTGGTGCGGGCCATCGCGGAGGACATCCTCGGCGACCCGGACGCGGTGATCTTCCGCGCGATCCCCACGAACCAGCGCATCGCCGCCCTGGAGAACGACAGGGTGGACGTCGTCGTGCGGACGATGACGATCAACTGCAAGCGCCTCAAGCAGGTCTCGTTCTCCACCGCCTACTTCCAGGCCGGCCAGCAGGTCCTGGCCCCCAAGGAGTCGACGATCACGGGGTACGACACGTCACTCGCCGGCAAGCGGGTCTGCACCGCCGAGGGCTCCACGGCGTACGAAGCGCTGGAGAACGAGTCCTACGGGGCGACCTTCAAGGACGAGAACGACGGCACCGCGAAGGACCTGGACCAGCTGACCGTCCCCAACCAGCTGGACTGCCTGGTACGGCTGCAGCTCGGCGAGGTGGACGCGGTGGTCACGGACAACGCGCTGGCGGCCGGCCAGGCCGCTCAGGACCCGGCGGTGGAGCTCAAGGGCGACAAGCCGTTCACCACCGAGTACTACGGCGTCGCGGCGAAGCTCGGCGCCGACGATCTCGTGGCCCGGGTCAACAAGGTGCTGGTCGACTATCGCCAGGGCGGTGCCGACAGCCCCTGGATGCGGTCCTACCGCACGTGGCTGGCCACGGGACTTCCCGGGATCACGGCGCCGCCGGCGCCCAAGTACCGGACCAACTGAACCTGCCGGGCCGTGCCCGGCGCAAGAGCGGAGAGGTGATCGATGGGCGTCGCGGGATCCTTCCCCAGCTTCGCGGGGAGGCCCCCCGGCCCGGTCATGGACCGGGACGAGGCGGACCGTGCGCTGGCCCGGCTCGGTGCGGAGCACGAGGCGATCGAGACCTCGCTCCTCGCCCTGCAGGACCACGCCGGCCGCCGGCTCCTGGAGGGCGCCGATCTGACCGGTGTCACCAAGGACCGCTGGGCCTCCGCCGACCGGTCGATCACCCTGCTGTGGGGGTACTTCGACGCCTATGCGGGGGCGCTCACCGCGGCCCGCGAGATCCGGGCCAGGCGCCGCTACCCGGGCAAGGACGACCTGGTGGCCCTCACCGAGCTGCTGCGCGGCGACGGTGTGACCGTGGCGAACACGGCGTCGGCCGGACCCGATCCCGGGCTCACCGGCCCGGCCAGGCTCTCCGAGCGGTTCACGCTGGAGGAACTCGTCGCCCGGATGAACGACCTGTACGCGCGCTCGCTGGACATGGTCGTCGCCTCGGACTCCGTATGGTCGGCACTGCCCGCCCGGATAGACCTGCTCGCCGCGGAGCTGCGCCGCACCCGCTCGCTGGCGCACTCCGTCGGTGTGCGGCCCGGCGAGCATCCGGCGGGTGACGACCTGGAGTCGATCACCCAGGAGCTGACCACCCTGCGGGTACAGGTGATCTCCGATCCGCTGGCGTTCTGGCTGCCGGGCCCCGGCAGCGCGGCGCCCGGCGGCGGGCGCCCCGACACCACGCGTTACGACCGTGCGGCCCGCGCCCTGGAGGACGTACGGCGGGAGATCGAGGCGGTGCTCGCCGTCCGGCAGGACGCCGAGCAGCGACTGGTCCAGCTGCGCGACGTGCTGTCGCGCGCCGACCGTACGCTCGCCGAGGCGCGTTCGGCGCGCGGCGAGGTGCTGGCGAAGATCGCCGCCTCGGAGGTACCCGCGGTCAGCGGCCCGTCGACGGCGTTGCAGGAGCGGCTGGCCGCGGCGTCGGAGTACCGCAGGCACGCCCAGTGGAACCGCCTCTCGCCGCTGCTCGACTCGCTGGAGCGGGAGGCCGAGGACGAACTGCTGCGCGCGCGGGAGTCCTTGACGTCCGTCACGGCGCCGCTCGCGGTCCGTGCGGAACTGCGGGGCAGGCTCGACGCGTACAAGGCGAAGGTGGCCCGGCACGGCATGGCGGAGGACCCGGTGCTGATCGAGCGGTACGACGCGGCGCGCCGGGTGCTGTGGAGCGCGCCGTGCGATCTGCGCGTCGCCGAACAGACGGTGCTGCGCTATCAGCAGGCGGCAGCGGATCTGCTGACGCCGCACCGCCGGGACGGACAGGGCCGGGGCGAACAGGGGGAGACATCGTGAGTACGCAGTGCCGACGCCCCGCGTGCGAGGGCAGCTACGAGGACATGGGCGGCGGTGAGCTGTACTGCGACACCTGCGGCCTCGCGCCGGTCGAGTCGCCTCCGGCGCAGGCCCCCGGGAGTCCGCGGTGCCAGCGCCCCGCGTGCGAGGGCAGCTACGAGGACATGGGCGGCGGTGAGCTGTACTGCGACACCTGCGGCCTCGCGCCGGTCGTGTCCTCGACGGGCATGCTGAGCTCGCCGCCCACGGGTATCGCGGCAGGTGGCAAGGGAAGCAGCAGCAGCTCGCAGCGGTCGAGTTCGCGCGCGTCCTCGCGGTCCTCGTCGCGCTCGTCGACCTCGCGGCGTTCGGTCTCCGGGCGGCTCTCCCGTTCGTTGTCGGGTGCCTCGGCGTCCCGTTCGGTGTCGGTGCGCTCCTCGGGCACCTCGACGGGCGTCTCGGGCCGGGGCAGGCTGGGTGCCGGTCTGGTGCTCGTACCGGATGTGCCGCGGCCCGATCCGCGGACCGCGGTCATGGAGAACCCCGAGGTCCCCGAGCGGAAGCGGTTCTGCTCCCGATCCGACTGCGGCGCGCCGGTGGGCCGGGCCCGCGGCGAACGGCCGGGCCGCACCGAGGGGTTCTGCACCAAGTGCGGTCACCCCTACTCCTTCGTGCCGAAGCTGCAGAGCGGCGACATCGTCCACGGGCAGTACGAGGTCGCGGGCTGTCTCGCGCACGGCGGGCTCGGCTGGGTCTACCTTGCCGTGGACCGTGCCGTCTCCGACCGCTGGGTGGTCCTCAAGGGCCTGCTGGACACCGGTGACCAGGACGCGATGGCCGCGGCCATCTCCGAGCGGCGCTTCCTCGCGGAGATCGAGCACTCCAACATCGTCCGCATCTACAACTTCGTGGAGCACCTGGACCAGCGGACCGGTTCACTCGACGGCTACATCGTGATGGAGTACGTCGGCGGCAAGGCGCTCAAGGAGATCGCCAACGACCGCCGTACACCGGCCGGGAAGCGGGATCCGCTGCCGGTCGAGCAGGCGTGCGCCTACGGCATCGAGGCGCTGGAGGCACTCGGTCATCTGCACAGCCGCAACCTCCTGTACTGCGACTTCAAGGTCGACAACGCGATCCAGACCGAGGACCAGCTCAAGCTGATCGACATGGGCGCGGTGCGGAGGATGGACGACGACGAGTCGGCCATCTACGGCACGGTCGGCTACCAGGCGCCGGAGGTGGCCGAGGTCGGCCCGTCCGTCGCCTCCGACCTGTACACGGTCGCGCGGACGCTGGCGGTGCTCACCTTCGACTTCCAGGGGTACACGAACGTTTTCGTGGACTCGCTGCCCGACCCGGACAACATCGAGGTGTTCCGGCGGTACGAGTCGTTCTACCGGCTGCTCGTGCGGGCCACGGACCCGGATCCGGCGCGGCGGTTCGCCTCGGCCACGGAGATGGCCGAGCAGCTGACGGGCGTGCTCCGGGAGGTGGTGGCCCTTCAGACGGGGCGCCCGCGTCCGTCGCTCTCGACACTCTTCGGTACGGAACTGCGGGTCACGGACACCGCGTTGTTCGCGGAGCTGACGGACGAGGTGTCGCGGCTCGGCGTCCGGGCGGCTCCGGCCGGCGGCGGTCGCTTCGGGCGCCGCCGGAACGGCCCGGCCGTGCCCCCCGCACAGGGGGCGATCGCGACCGCTGTGGCCGGCGCGCTGCCGGTCGGTACCCGGCCCGCCGGCGCCGTGGGGGCACCGGCCGCCAACCCGTACAGCTCTCCGGGCGCCGGTGCGCTGTACGCGCCCGACACCCATGTCCGGACCGGCGGGGGCGGCACGTCGGGCGGCGGGGGGAGCGCACTCGCGTACGCCCCGGCACAGGCGGCCGTTCCCGCACCACGCGCGGCGGTCCCGGATCCTCCCGCCGTGCTCCCCGGGGCGTACACCGGCCGGTCCGGGCCCCGGCTCGCGGTCTTCGACGCGCGGGCGACCTCGCTCGCCCTGCCGGTTCCCCGGGTCGACGCGAACGATCCCAACGCCGGCTTCCTCGCTGGGCTGATGGCGTCGGCACCCGCCGAACTGATCTCCGCTCTGCAGACCGTGCCCGCCGCCTCGCTGGAGACCCGGCTGCGCGAGCTGCGCGCCCGCCTGGAGATGAGCGAACTCGACGCCGGCGCCGGGGCACTGGCGGCGCTGGAGGCCGTGCACCCGGACGACTGGCGGGTGGTCTGGTACCGCGGCGTCACCTCGCTGGTGACCGGCGACAACGAGATCGCGGCGCTGTCCTTCGACGCGGTCTACGACGCGTTCCCCGGTGAGCCCGCGCCGAAGCTGGCTCTGGGGATCTGTGCGGAGGTGCTGGGCCAGCTGGACAACGCCGCGGAGTACTACCGCCTGGTGTGGGCGACCGACCCGAGCTTCGTCAGCGCCGCGTTCGGCCTCGCCCGGGTACAGATCGCCGCCGGCGACCGGTCCGGGGCGGTGCGGACCCTGGAGTCCGTACCGGAGTCGTCGATCCACTACACGGCCGCGCGGGTGGCCGCGGTGCGGGCCCGGCTGCGCGAGCGGCTCCCGCAGGACCCGCTGATCGATGATCTCCTCGCCGCGGCGGACCAGGTGACGGCGCTCAAGGGCTACGGGCTGGACGCGGTCCGCCGCGAGCAGTTGTCGACCGAGGTGCTGGGGACGGCACTTGACTGGGTACTCTCCGGTAGTCCCATGGCTCAGTCACCGGCCACGGCCTCCCCCGCGACTGCGGGACCGAGGACGCTGCTGGACAGTGAGCTGGACGAGCGAGGCCTCAGGTTCGGTCTCGAACGCTCGTACCGGATGCTCGCCCGGCTCGCGCAGCGGGGCGACGAGAGGATCGAACTGGTGGAGCGGGCCAACCGTTTCCGCCCCCGGACCTGGGTGTGAAGATGTCACAGATCCACCAGCAGGCCTCCTTGCCGGGGTGCCCCAGCTGTGAGGAACCGCTGGAGTCGGGCGACCTGTTCTGCGGAGCGTGCGGGTACGACCTCTCGGCCGTGCCCGCGCCGCCGGACGACCGCCCGACGGTCGCCATCACCGTCCCCGCGCAGAGCGCGGGCGCCGGTCCGGTGGAATGGCCGCCGGCTTCCGAGGTAGACAGCTCGGACCTGCCCGCGCCCACGCACCGTCCTGCCGACCTTCCGGGCCTGGACTCGGGCGGGAAGCCCCTGCCCACCACGGCCCCTTCGGCCGTCCGCTTCGACGAACCGGACGCCCCTGCCGCGGAGCACCCGGAAGCGAACCGTCCCGATGCGGCCCGCCCGGACGCGAACCACCCTGCCGCGGACCACCCTGCCGCGGACCGCCTGGACGCGAACCGCCCCGACGCAGCCTCGGGCGACTTCGAGCTGGCTGCACCCGGGGCAGCGGCACCCGACCCCCGTACCGCGGAGCATTCCGGTGCCGGTGTCCCGCCCGGTGCCAAGGTCTGTGTGGCGTGCCGCTCCGGTCACGTGGACACCGACGGCTACTGCGAGAACTGCGGGCACGCCCAGCCCCGCGAGCGCGACCACATGGAGCAGGAGCTCGGTTCCGTGGCGGCTGTCAGCGACCGCGGCCTGCGCCACCACCGCAACGAGGACGCGTTCGCGGTGTCCTCCACCGCGCTGCCGGACGGATCACCGGCCGTCGTGGCGATCGTGTGCGACGGGGTCTCGTCGGCGAGCCGGCCGGACGAGGCCTCGGCCGCGGCCGCGAGCGCCGCCAACGAGGCGCTGCTGGAGTCGCTGCCACGGGGCACGCATCCGCAGCAGGCGATGCACGAGGCGATCCTTGCCGCGTCCGAGGCGGTCAACTCCCTTGCGCATGAGCCAAGTCGGGCGATGGAGCACGATCCGCACCGCCATCAGAACGCTCCGGCCTGCACGCTGGTCGGCGCGATCATGGCGGGCGGCCTGCTGGTCGTCGGGTGGGTCGGTGACAGCCGCGTCTACTGGGTCCCCGAGGACCGCGCGAATCCGCCCGCCCGGCTGACGGAGGACGACTCCTGGGCCGCACAGATGGTGGCGACGGGCCTGATGAACGAGGCGGAGGCGTACGCCGACGAGCGCGCGCACGCCATCACGGGCTGGCTCGGCGCCGACGCGTACGAGCTGGAGCCGCACACCGCGTCCTTCAAACCGGACCGGCCCGGTCTGGTGGTGGTGTGTACCGACGGACTGTGGAACTACGCCGAGTCGGCGGTGGAGATGGCCGCGGCCGTGCCGCCCGACGCGTACGAACGGCCGCTGCACGGCGCCCAGGTGCTGGTCGGTCATGCGCTCGACGGCGGGGGCCACGACAACGTAACAGTGGCCCTGCTCCCGTTCGCCGTGCCGACGCAAGGGGCAGGATCGGCCTACAGCACCGCCTGAGCCGCGTTCGGTCCGCCGGTCCGCCGGTCCCGTTGTCCTCCGTACCGCCAGCCGTCTTCCGCCCTCTCCTCACCCTGCCAGTTCCTCCTGCACCTCTTGTCCTGAACTCTGTCCGCATATCTGTCTTCATCTGACATACGTGGAGCCTCAAGGAGCCGATCAGATGGCCAACTTCTCCAAGTCGAACGTGCCGCAGTTCTCCGTCGAGGTGTACCAGAACGAATATCTGCCCGAGGGCGGGCGTGAGGTCAACGCGATCGTCACCGTGACCTCGACGGGCGGTGGCACGACCGGCCGTGTACCGCTGACCGGTGCGTCCGCGGCGTCCGTGCACACCCCGGGGCAGGCGCCGGACGCCGCGGTGGTGCTCATGGTCGACTGCTCCGGCTCGATGGAGTACCCGCCGACCAAGATGCGCAACGCCCGCGACGCGACGGCGGCGGCCATCGACACCCTGCGTGACGGCACGCAGTTCGCGGTGGTCGCCGGAACCCATGTGGCCAAGGATGTGTACCCGGGCGACGGGCGGCTCGCTATGGCCGACGCGCAGACGAAGGCCCAGGCGAAGGACGCCCTGCGGCGGCTGAGCTCGGGCGGCGGTACGGCGATCGGTACGTGGCTGCGGCTGGCCGACCGGCTGCTGGGCGCGGCCGATGTGGATATCAGGCACGGCATCCTGCTCACCGACGGCCGTAACGAGCACGAGTCGCCGGAGGACCTGCGGGCGGCTCTGGACGCGTGCGCGGGGCGCTTCACCTGTGATGCCCGCGGGGTGGGCACCGACTGGGAAGTGAAAGAGGTCACAGCCATCGCTTCCGCGCTGCTCGGCACGGCGGACATCGTCGCCGATCCGGCGGGGCTCGCCGCGGACTTCACGCAGATGATGGAGAACGCGATGGGCAAGGCGGTCGCGGACGTGGCGCTGCGGCTCTGGACGCCCGTCGGGGTCGAGATCGTGTTCGTCAAGCAGGTGGCGCCCACGGTCGCCGAACTGACCGACCGCCGCACGGTGGCGGGACCCCGCGCCGGGGACTATCCGACGGGCTCCTGGGGCGACGAGTCCCGGGATTATCACGTGTGTGTACGGGTTCCCGAGGCCGGAATCGGCCAGGAGATGCTGGCGGCCCGGGTCTCGCTGATCCTTCCCGCCCCCTCGGCCGGCGAGGCCCCGCAGACCCTGTCCCAGGGACTCGTACGGGCGGTCTGGACGGACGACATGGCCGCGTCCACGTCCATCAACCCGCAGGTCGCCCACTACACAGGTCAGGCAGAACTGGCGCAAGTCATCCAACAGGGCCTGGACGCACGCAAATCGGGAGACTTCGACGGCGCGACGGCGAAACTCGGCCGTGCGGTGCAGCTCGCGTCGGCCTCCGGAAACGCGGATACTGCGAAACTGCTTTCGAAGGTGGTCGACGTTGTCGATGCAGCGACCGGTACTGTGCGACTGAAAGCGAGGGTGGCGGAAGCGGACGAGATGACACTCGAAACACGCTCCACCAAGACCGTTCGCGTCAAGAAATAACAGGACGTACGACAGCGACACAGCCGTGCGGAAGGCCACCCGGCCGGCCGGACGGCGCACCTACGAGCATGACGGCCTCCGGGCCGGACGAGGAGAGGGGGAAGCGCCGACATGCCGACCTGCCCGAACGGACACCAGTCGGGTTCCGAGGACTGGTGCGAGGTCTGCGGACATCGCATGGCCGGGGCGGGCGCGCCCGCGGGCGCAGTCCCCCCGCCGCCTCCCCCGCCGCCCGCGCCCGGTTACGGGTACCCGCAGGGTCCCGGGGAGCCGACCGCCCAGGCCGAGCTCTGCCCGCAGTGCCGCACCCCGCGTGAAGCGATGGCGCCGTTCTGTGAGGAGTGCCGCTGGAACTTCCTCACGAACACGGCGACGTCCTACACCCCCCTCGCTCCGCAGGGTGGCGCCGGGGGCCCGGTGCCCGGGCTGAATCTGCCGCCCGGCTTCCAGGCCCAGCAGGGCCCGCCGCAGCCTCCGCATCAGCACGACCCGTTCGAGTACCAGAGCTCGCGGCCCTCGCAGATGAACCGGCCGGCCGAGCCGCTCGCACCGGAGCAGGCAGGCAGGCAGGGCCCGCCGCCTCCCCCCTCGTTCCAGCAGGGACCGCCGCCCCCGCCGTCCTTCCAGCAGCAGTCGTCGTCCCCCTTCGAGCGACAGGGGCAGCAGGGTCAGCCCGGACAGCCTTCGCCGTTCGAACCGCAGGGACAGCCTGGGCAGCACTCCCCGTTCGAGCCGCAGGGACAGCCGGGGCCCCAGGGACAGCAGGGTCACCCCTCGCCGTTCGAGCCGCAGCGCCAGGGGCCGCCGTCGCCCCCGTCGTTCCAGCAGCAGTCCGCGCCGCCGCACCCGCAGGCTCCGCAGACCGGTGGGGACGACTGGATGTTGCCGCCGCCCTCGCAGCAGCAACCCCCGCAGGGCTTCCAGCAGGGACCGCAGACACCTCAGGCCCCGCAGCAGCAGCATTTCCCCGGTCAGGGACCTGGCCAGGGACCCGGTCAGGCTCAGGGACAGGGACAGGGCCCTGTCCCCGGTCAGAGCCGGCAGCCGGTCAGCTGGTCGGCCGTGATCGCCCCGGACCGCGAGTACTTCCTGGCGATGATGCAGCGCAGCGGCCCCGAGGCGACCGGGCTCAACCTGCCCGCGTACTCCCCGGAGCAGCACCTTCCGCTCACCGGCAGCCAGATCACGATCGGCCGCCGCCGGCACAGCACCGGCGAGTCCCCCGACATCGATCTCGCCGTGCCGCCGGAGGACCCGGGCGTCTCGCACCAGCACGCCGTGCTGGTGCAGCAGCCGGACGGCAGCTGGGCCGTCGTCGACCAGAACTCCACCAACGGCACCACGCTGAACGGCGCCGAGGATCCGATCCAGCCCTATGTGCCCGTCCCGCTCCAGGACGGCGACCAGGTGCACGTCGGGGCCTGGACGACGATCACGGTGCGCCGCGACTGATCCGGTTCCCACCGGCCGGGTACCGGGGTCCTAGGACTCCGGTACTCGGCCGGTGCGTCTGCGACCATGGACGGGTGACAGAGATTCCGCGCGACACGCTTCAGGAGCAGACCTTCTACGAGCAGGTCGGCGGCGAGGAGACCTTCCGGCGCCTGGTCCACCGCTTCTACCAGGGGGTCGCGGACGACCCGCTGCTGAGGCCGATGTACCCGGAGGAGGATCTGGGCCCGGCCGAGGAGCGGTTCACCCTGTTCCTCATGCAGTACTGGGGCGGCCCGCGCACCTACAGCGACGAGCGGGGCCATCCCCGGCTGCGGATGCGGCACGTTCCGTTCCGGGTGGACCGGGCGGCGCACGACGCCTGGCTCGGCCATATGCGGGTGGCGCTCGACGAACTCGCCCTGTCGCCCGCGCACGAGCGGCAGTTGTGGGACTACCTCACGTACGCAGCCGCCTCGATGATCAACACCGAGGGCTGAACCGCCCCCTCCGCGCTCGTGCGGAATCCGGTGCTCCGCCGCCGGATAACGGTCACGATCCCATCAATAGCGACCGCAAGCGGTTTCCAGGAGCCCGTGCGCTCTGAAAGCATCCTGGGAACGTCGGGGGGCGTGCGACTGCTGAGGTTCGGGGGATCAAGTGACGGGGTTCGTCTTTCTGCGTGTGCGTGCGCACCGGCTGCTGCTCGCGTCCGCCCTCCTGGCCGTGCTGCTCACCACCTGTGTGCTGGCCGCGCTGACCGCCTTCTCCGGTTCCATCGGGGACGCCGCCCTGCGGCATACGCTGACCCACCGCTCCGCCGAGTCCGCCTCGCTCTTCGTGTCCGCCGAGGTGGACCGCGAGCAGCGTGAGGAGGCCGACGAGACGGTCCGCAAGGCGGCCCTCGCGACGTTCGACGGACTGCCGGTGACCGTGAGGAAGCTGGAGACCTCGGGCCCGTACGCGCTGCCCCGCGGCCTCCAGGATCCGACCGGGCGGCGCGGCGAACCCGACCTCACGCACCTCGCTTCGCTCGACCGCAGCCGCGTCCGCCTGGCCGAGGGGCGCATGCCCGTCGCCGGAGCGGGGAACGCTGCCGGGCCGGTGCAGGTGGCGCTCCCCCGCGCCGCCGCCGAGGCCCTGAAGCTGAAGCCCGGCGCGCGACTCACCCTCGCCGACCGGCTGGGCGGGTCGCCGCTCCAGGTCGACATCACCGGTCTGTACGAGGTGTCCGACCAGGCAGACCCGTACTGGCAGTTGGACGCGCTCGGCGGTCGCGGAGTCCGCAAGGTCGTCTTCACCACGTACGGTCCGCTGCTCGCCGACCCCGCGGTGCTCGCCTCCGGCCGGCTCAGTCCCGGCGGGGTGTCCTGGCTGGCCGGCGCCGACTTCCGTACGGTGACCACCGGCCGGACCGGGGACCTGCACCGCACCTCGACGGACGGCCCGAAGGCGCTGTCGGCCGCCCCTGTGTTCGACGGCGGGGTCACGGTGCGGACCTCGCTGCCCACCGTCATCGAGCAGGTCGACCGGGCGCTGCTGGTGTCCCGCTCGACGATCATGATCGTGGCCGTCCAGCTGGTCCTGCTCGCGGGTTACGCCCTGCTGCTCGTGGCCAGGCTGCTGAGCAGCGAGCGGGCCGGCGAGACCGAACTGCTGCGGGCCCGGGGCGGATCGCGGGGCCGGATCGCCTCGCTGGCCGCGACCGAGGCACTGCTGCTCGCCGTGCCGGCCGCTCTCGTCGCCCCGCTGCTCGCCGGACCGCTGACCCGGCTGCTCGCGGACCGGAGCGGACTCACCCGGATCGGCCTGCGGCTCGGGGACGGTGTGAACAGCTCGGTGTGGCTGGTGGCCGCCGCCGTCGCCCTGGCATGCGCGCTGGCCGTGGTGGCACCGGCGCTGGCCGCGAGCGCGGGCGGCCGACGGGGCTCCCGCACCGCGGCGCTGCCCACTCCGGTGCGCGCGGGCGCCGACCTCGGGCTGCTGCTGGTCGCAGGCGTGGCGTACTGGCAGCTGGACCGGCAGACCGGGTTGTCCGGCAGCGGTGCGCTCAGTGGTGACCGGGAGGGCGATCTCGGCATCGATCCGCTGCTGGTCGCCGCGCCCGCGCTCGCCCTCCTCGCGGGCACCGTACTCACTCTGCGGCTGCTGCCCCCTGCGGCGAGGCTCGCGGAGCGCCGTGCGGCGGGCGGTCGGGGACTGTCCGCGGCGCTGGCCGGCTGGCAGTTCAGCCGTCGTCCCCTGCGCGGTGCGGGGCCGGTGCTGCTGCTGGTCCTGGCCGTGGCGACGGGCATGCTGGCCATCGGCCAGGCCGCCTCGTGGGACCGTTCGCAGAGTGACCAGGCCGATTTCAGGTCCGGCGCGTCGGTACGGATCGTGGCAGGGCTCGGCAACGACCCGGCGAAGGCGGCGCCGTACACGGATCTGCCCGGCGTGCGCGAGGCGGCTCCGGCGTTCCGTGCGACGACCGAGCTGTCCGGCGGACGGACGGCCGAGGTGCTGGCGCTGGACACCGCGCATGCGGACGAGCGGATGCTGATGCGTGAGGACCTCGCGGGCTCGGCACCGCAGAAGCTGTTCGCCGCGATCACCCCGCCGAAGGCCGCGCGTACCGGGGTGACCCTGCCGAAGGGCAGTACACGTGCGGTGTTCGATCTGCGGATCCTCGACACCGCGGCGCCCGGGACGGGGAAGCCGGCCGGTTCGGCTCCGCTGGTCAGCGTTCTGCTGGAGGACCGCTACGGCATCGGCTACCGAATCGGTGCCGGGATCGTTCCCGTCGACGGGCGCGAGCACACCGTCTCCGTCCCCGTGTCCCCGTCGGGCGAACTGGCCGTGACAGGGTTCGAGGTGGACGGCGACGTGCCCGCGGACCGCTCCGAGAAGCGGCTGGTCTCGGTGACGGGGCTCCGGGCGCAGACCGGCGGGGGGAGCGAGCAGCCGGTTCCGGCCGCTGACGGGGTCCGGTGGCGGGCCGCCTCGACCGTGACCGAAGCGGGTGAGGAAAGGCCGGGCGAGAAGCCGCGGGCGGTGAGCGACTCGGGTGCCTCGCCCTCCTTCACGTACGGCACCGGGGCCGTCCTGGCACCTGAGCCGTTCTTCGGCGGGGGACCGGTCGGCACACTCCGGATCACCGCGATCCGTGGACCGGCTCCGGCGCTGAAGGCGGTGGCGACCGACGCGTACCTCACGCACTCGGGGGCGAAGCTGGGCCAGGACGTCGACCTCACGCTGGCGGGCCAGACGGTCCGGGTGACCCTGGCGAAGGCCGTGCGGCAGCTGCCCACCACGGGTGCTCCCGTCGCCGTGAGCGGTGGGGAGTCGTCGACGAAGCCCGGTGGAAGCCTGCTCCTGGACCTCAGGGCCGTGTCCGAGGTGCTCGCCCAGCGGTCCGGAGCCGCCCTGGCGCCCACGGAGTGGTGGCTGAGCACGGCACCCGGCGACGGGCCGGACGTGGCGGCCGAGCTGCGCAGGCTGCCGGGTACGGACCCGGCTCAGGTCCTGGTGCGCGACGAGACGGCCCGGGAGCTCGCGGACGACCCGCTGGGCGCGGGTCCGCAGTCCGCGCTGCTCGCGGTCGCCGCAGTCGCCGCCGCGCTGGCCGCGGTCGGCTACGCGGTCGGCCTCGTGGGCTCGCAGCGTGAACGGTCCGCCGAGTTCGCCGTGTTGCGGGCCCTGGGCACGCCCCGCCGCAGGCTGGCCCGGATGGTCGCCGCGGAGCAGGGGATCCTGATCGCCGTCGCGGTACTGATCGGGCTCGCTCTGGGGGCTGTACTGACCAGGGCCGTGGTGCCGCTCGTGGTGCTGACGGGACAGGCGGCACGGCCGGTGCCGGATGTCCTGGTGCTGCTGCCTGCCGGCCAGGTCGCCGTGCTGCTGGCCGCCGTCGCGGCGTTCCCGCTGCTGATCGTGGCTGCCATCACGCTGCGGCGGGCCGACCCCGCCGTTTCGCTGCGCCACCAGGGGGACAACTGACATGACCGCCGCAAAGATTCCGGCCGCCTGCGCCCCATGGGTCCGTACGCGGCTGCGTACCGCCCCGGGGATCAGCGCCGCCCTCGCGGTCCTGGTGTTCCTGACGGCGTTCCTCGCCGCCGCGTTCCCGCGTTCCGTGGACGCCTACGAGACGAAGGCGCTGCGCCACGACGTCGGCACCGCGTCGCCCGGGCTGAGCGTGCTCGAAGTGACCACGCCCCCGCCCTCGCTCGCGGACCCGCGCCCGGCGCGTGAGGAGGCCCTGCGCGAGGAGACCCTGGCCGCGATCGACCGCGCGCTGGTGAAGGGGCTTCCCGCACCCGTACGGGCCGATCTGCCGCACTCGTCCTACGGGGTGCACACGTCGAAGCCGATCGTCGCGCAGGAGGCCTGGCTGCCCCGCCCGGACGCGATGCCCGCCAAGCTGTTCCACGCGGCCCCGTCGGCGCTCCGCGAGCACAGCAGGCTGGCCGAGGGCGACTGGCCCGTCGCACGCGGCGAGGTGACGGCCGCCACCCGTGAGGTGGAGGCGGCCGTCACCGAGGAGACCGCCGCGGAACTGAAGATGAAGGTGGGCTCCACCATCGCGGTGCCCACCCAGGGCGGGAAGTCGCTGACCGTACGCATCACGGGTCTCGTGACCCCGCTGCAGCCGAAGAGCGGCTACTGGGCGGTCGACCCCCTCTACCGTGCCCCGTCCCTGGTCGCGGACCCGGGATCCCGGACGCCGGTCTTCTACTGGCAGGGAACGCTGCTCCTGGCTCCCGACACCGGACCGGCGCTGCTGGAGACGGCGGGCGAGCCGGAGCTGTACTGGCGCGTCGCCCCGGACCCCTCCGGGCTCACCACGGCCGACGTCCCCCGCCTCCGGGACGCCGTCGCCTCGCTGGAGAACGGCCCCGAGCTGCTGAAACTGCGCGCGCTGGCAGGGCCCAACACGACGCTCACCACGGACCTGGACGCCCTCCTCGACGCCTATACGTCGATGCGTGCGGCGATCAGCCCCGTCGTCACGGTCGCGGCCGTGGGGATCGGAGCGGTGGCCGCCGTGGTCCTGCTGATGACGGGCGGGCTGATCGGCGCCCGCCGCCACGGCGAACTCGCCCTGCTGCGCTCCCGGGGCGGCTCCCTGCGGGGCATCGGCGGCCGGCTGCTGGCCGAGACCGCGGTGGCCGTCCTGCCCGCGGCGGCTCTCGGACTTCTGCTGGCCGTCCTCGTCATCGGCGAAGCCCGCTGGTGGCCCTCCGTCGTCGGTGCCGCCTCGGTCGCGGTCCTGGTCTGCGTGGCGCTGCCGCTCCGCACGACGCTGAACCACCGCAGGCCGTTGCTGCACGGCGCCCGCGAGGACGTCGTGAACGCCAGACCGTCCCGGCGGCGTACGGTCGCCGAACTGACCCTGCTCGTCCTGGCGGTCGGGGCGGTCGCGGCCCTGCGCCGACGGGGTACGACAACGGGCTCGGACGCCGATCTGCTGGTCAGCTCGGCCCCCGTCCTGGTCGGGCTGATCGCGGCCCTCGTTCTCGTACGGCTCTACCCGCTGCCGCTGCGGCTGGCGGCCCGCCCTGTCGCGCGGCTGCGCGGAGCGGTCGGCTTCCTGTCGCTGGCCCGGGCGGGCCGGACCGGCGCGAGCGGCACACTGCCGCTGCTGGCCCTGCTGATCGCTCTGACCACGGCGGCCTTCGGCGGTTCGGTGCTGGCCGGGGTCGGCGACGCGCGTGAGGCCGCGGCACTGCGGGCGGTCGGTGCCGACGCCCGGATCAGCGGCGAGAACGTCGGGCTGACGGCGGTGCCGGACAGCCTGGTCCGCTCGGTGCGGGCCATGGACGGCGTCGAGGACGTGGCGGCCGTACGCATCGAGTACAGCGTTCCGCTGGCCGCCGACCTGGACGTCAGGGGGGACACCGAGCGGGCGACCCTACTGGGCGTGGAGCCCGGATCGTACGCCCGGCTGGCCCGGGAAACGGGCCAGCCCGCGTTGCCCGTCGGCCTGCTGAAGGCCGGCCGGGGACAGGACGAGGTGCTGCCGGCGATCGCCTCCCCCGAGGTGGCGAAGCTGCTCGGCGACGAACCGCACACGATCCGGTCGGAGGGCGGAGACATCACGGTGAAGGTCGCCGCCGTCCGCTCGCGCACGTCCGCGGTGACCGATTCCGGCTTCCTGATCGTCGACTCCGCAGGGCTCCCGACGCGGCAGCCCACGACACTGATGGTCACGGGCGCCGCACCGGACGGCAAGGAGCTGCGGGCCGCCGCGCAGGGCGCGGGCCAGTTCACCGTCCGGCTGCGCTCGGAGGAGCGCAGGGCGTTCGTCGACACCCCGATGCAGTCGGGCGCCGAGCGGATCTACGGGGCGGCTGTCGCGGCGGGTGCCGGATACGCATTGCTCGCCGTACTCCTCTCCCTGCTGCAGACAGCGCCGGAGCGCAGGACGCTCCTGGCCCGGCTGCGCACGATGGGGCTGACCACCCGGCAGGGCCGGCGACTGCTCGCGTTCGAGGCCATGCCACAGGCCCTGCTGGCCGCGTTCGGCGGGCTCCTCGTCGGCTGGACGACCATCGCCCTGCTGGCACCCGGTGTCGACCTGGCCGCGCTGGCGCTTGCGGGCGGGGCATCCGTATCACCGAACACCGCTTCACTGCGGGCCGACCTCTGGTCGCTCGCCCTTCCGGCGCTGGGGGTGGTCGTCCTCGCCGCAGGCGTGGCCGGCGTCCAGGCCTGGTGGGCGAGCCGGCGTGGATCGATCAAGGAACTCAGGGCAGGAGACACCCGATGACGTCGTCGACAGAGACCACCTTGGCGGAGCTCGAACAGCGGGCCTCCGCACGCCGCGACCGGCCGTCGTACGGGCATGACGCGCTGATCGCCTGTGACCGGCTGGTGCGCATCTTCTCCACGGACGGGGTGGAGGTGCAGGCCCTGCAGGGGCTCGATCTGCTCGTCACCGAGGGCGAGTTGATGGCGCTGGTGGGCGCCTCGGGCAGCGGGAAGTCCACCCTGATGAACATCCTGGCGGGCCTCGATGTGCCCACGGCCGGGTCGGCGAAGGTGGCGGGCTGCGATCTGCTGGCGATGGGGTCGAAGGAGCGGCTGCGCTACCGCCGCGATGTGGTCGGCTTCGTCTGGCAGCAGACCGCGCGCAACCTGCTGTCGTATCTGACCGCCATCCAGAACGTCACTCTTCCGATGCAGCTGCGCGGCGGCGGCCGGACCCGTGAACGGGCGGCGCGTGCCGAGTCGTTGCTGCAGATGCTCGATGTCGCGGACTGCCGCGACCGCCGTCCGGCGCAGATGTCCGGGGGCCAGCAGCAGCGGGTCGCGATCGCGGTGGCCCTGGCCAACAACCCTTCGGTGCTGCTGGCCGACGAGCCGACCGGTGAGCTGGACTCGGCCACCGGTGAGCAGGTGTTCGCCGCGTTCCGCCGTGCCAACGAGGAGCTCGGCACCACGATCGTGATCGTCACCCATGACCTCGCGGTGGCGGGCGAGGTACGCCGCACGGTCGCGATCCGTGACGGCCGTACGTCCTCCGAGGTGCTGCGGCGCACGGAGGTCGACGCGGCGACGGGCCAGGAGTCGCAGGTGGCGCGGGAGTACGCGATGCTCGACCGGGCGGGCCGGCTGCAGCTGCCCGCCGACTACACCGAGGCGCTGGGTATGGAGCACCGGGTGATGCTGGAGCTGGAGCAGGACCACATCGGGGTGTGGCCGGACGGACCGAAGGACACCCCGGCCGGGTAGTACGCGGGCTACACCGGCCCGGTCGTACGCGAGTTGCACCGGCCCGGTAGTGCGCGGGCTGCACCGGCCCGGTCGTACGTGGGCTCAGGCCGTCTGGACCGTCACCGCGAGGTTGCCGAGTCCGCCGCCCGCACCCCTGAGCGCGACCGAGCCGAACGGGGTGCGCAGCCGCAGCCACGATCCGGCACCGAGCAGCGCCACGGGGAAGTCCGGGGCAGGCTTCAGGAAGCCCAGGGACTGGGCGGCGTGGACGGCGCGCAGCGGCAGTTCGGTGTCGCCGACCGTGCGGGACCAGATGTCGCGGCCTATCAGATCGCGTTCCGCCCGGGTACGGCGGTCCTCGGGCAGCGCCTCGTCGCGCGCCCGGAACTCCGCGACGGCCTCGGTGAGGGCGGTGCGCAGGGCCAACGGCCCCGGCAGACCGGGCCGTTCCTCCCAGCCGCGGCGCGGCGGCAGAACTCCGGTCCACGGCGGACCGGTCACGGGCGCGGGCAGGGCGCCAGATCCGGCGCCCCCCTCGGCGCTCTCCCCGGTGTCCAGGGATTCGAGGAGTTCACCGGCCGAGACGGTGGTGTCGAAGTCGTGCGTGCCGGACAGCCGGGCCGTACGGATCGCGAGGACCTCGAACGACGGCGGCCGCCCGAACACCGCCAGCGCGCCGCCGCCCGCCTGGAGGCGGACAGCGGCGGCCCGGTCGTAGTGGAGCAGCCGGCCGAGGAAGGCGGCGAGATCCGCCGCCTCCCGCGCGTCGGCGAACTGCAGCGACCGTACGGGCACCGTCATGCGGCGGCAGGCTCCTGATCGAGGTATTCCTGCAGGAAGAGCTTCTCCTCGGCGGTGATCCGCCGGGGCCGCTCCTCCACCAGGTTGTAGGGCACGACTATCGTCGACGCCCGCACGTAGACCTGTTCGGGGTCCTTGATCTCGTAGGCGATCGTCAACGACGCGGCACCGATCTTCGTCACCCACGACTCGACGGTCACCGGCGCGTGCCGGTGGACCAGCGGCCGCACGTAGTCGATCTCGTGCCGTGCCACGACGGACCCGCCGGCGAAGGACGGCGAACCGTCCCCCGGCGCCAGCCGGAACATGAAGTCGATGCGCGCCTCCTCCAGGTAGCGGAGGAAGACCACGTTGTTCACGTGGCCGAAGGCATCCATGTCCGACCAGCGCAGCGGGCAGCTGTAGATATGACGAGCCACGATCAGCCTCGCGTGAGCTTCTTGTACGTGGCGCGGTGCGGACGGGCCGCATCCGCACCCAGGCGCTCGATCTTGTTCTTCTCGTACGACTCGAAGTTGCCCTCGAACCAGTACCACTTGGAGTCGCCCTCGTACGCCAGGATGTGCGTGGCGACGCGGTCCAGGAACCAACGGTCGTGGGAGATGACCACGGCCGCACCGGGGAACTCCAGCAGCGCGTTCTCGAGCGAGGACAGGGTCTCGACGTCGAGGTCGTTGGTGGGCTCGTCGAGGAGCAGCAGGTTGCCGCCCTCCTTCAGCGTCAGCGCCAGGTTGAGGCGGTTGCGCTCACCACCGGACAGGACACCGGCCGGCTTCTGCTGGTCCGGGCCCTTGAAGCCGAACGCGGAGACGTACGCCCGCGAGGGCATCTCGACCTGGCCGACGTTGATGTAGTCCAGCTCGTCCGACACGACGGCCCAGAGGGTCTTCTTCGGGTCGATGTTGGCGCGGGACTGGTCGACGTAGGAGATCTTGACCGTGTCGCCGACCTTGATGGCGCCGGAGTCCGGCGTCTCCAGGCCCTGGATCATCTTGAACAGCGTGGTCTTGCCCGCACCGTTCGGGCCGATGATGCCGACGATGCCGTTGCGGGGCAGCGTGAAGGACAGGTCGTCGATGAGGACCTTGTCGCCGAAGGCCTTCGAGAGGTTCTCGACCTCGACGACGATGGAACCGAGACGCGGGCCCGGCGGGATCTGGATCTCCTCGAAGTCCAGCTTCCGCATCTTGTCCGCCTCGGCCGCCATCTCCTCGTAACGGGCGAGACGTGCCTTGGACTTGGTCTGACGGCCCTTGGCGTTGGAGCGGACCCACTCGAGCTCTTCCTTGAGCCGCTTCTGGCGCTTCTCGTCCTTGCGGCCCTCGACCTTGAGGCGGGTGGCCTTGCGCTCCAGGTACGTGGAGTAGTTGCCCTCGTAGGGGATCGCGCGGCCGCGGTCGAGTTCGAGGATCCACTCGGCGACGTTGTTCAGGAAGTACCGGTCGTGGGTGACGGCCACGACGGCGCCCGGGTACTTCGACAGGTGCTGCTCCAGCCAGTTCACCGACTCGGCGTCGAGGTGGTTGGTGGGCTCGTCGAGGAGGAGCAGGTCCGGAGCCTCGATCAGCAGCTTGCAGAGCGCCACACGGCGCTTCTCGCCGCCGGAGAGGTTGTTGACGGGCCAGTCGCCGGGCGGGCAGCCCAGGGCGTCCATGGCCTGCTCCAGCTGGGCGTCCAGGTCCCACGCGTTGGCGTGGTCCAGGTCCTCCTGGAGCTTGCCCATCTCGTCCATGAGCGCGTCGGAGTAATCGGTCGCCATGAGCTCGGCGACCTCGTTGAAGCGCTTGAGCTTGCCCATGATCTCGGCGGCGCCGTCCTGGACGTTCTCCAGGACGGTCTTCGACTCGTCGAGCTTCGGCTCCTGCATGAGGATGCCGACGCTGAATCCGGGCGTGATGTACGCCTCGCCGTTGGACGGCTGCTCGAGGCCCGCCATGATCTTCAGCACCGTGGACTTACCGGCGCCGTTGGGCCCCACGACACCGATCTTCGCGCCGGGCAGGAAGTTCAGGGTGACGTCATCGAGAATCACCTTGTCGCCGTGCGCCTTGCGCGTCTTGCGCATGGTGTAGATGAACTCAGCCAAGAGAAACCGTCCGGCAGCAATAGAGGTGTGGGCAGATACACCCATCTTGCCTGACGTCCGCACCCGGACGGAAACCAGTCCGGTCCCCGGTACCCCCTGTCGTGGCGCCCGGAACGCACCGGGCCCGGCACGCGCGTGCGTACCGGGCCCGTCACCGGCGCGTCGTCACGATGCGCCGTCGATCACTTACTCGGCGTTCCGGCCGTCGTTGCCTTCGCCGACCGGCTTCTTCTTGCGGAGCAGGAAGACCGCGCCGCCGCCGAGGACGACGAGGCCGATGGCGATGCCCGCGATGAGCGGCGTCGCGCTGGACCCGCCCGTCTCGGCGAGGTCGCCCTCGATGCCGGTGGAGCTGGTGCCGGTCGAGGCGGGCGCGGGCTGCCTGGCGCTCTGCGTGCCCACGCCGTCACCGGTCGCGGTGCTGCCCGCGGTGGCGCAGTCCAGGACGCCCTTGAAGTTCTTCCGGAAGCCGCCGGGCCCGGTGATGGTGAAGTCGTACGCCTGGTCCTCGGCAACCGGGATCGTCACCGTCCTGGTGGCTCCCGCTTCGATGGTGTGCTCGAATCCGACGAGCTCGAAGGTGAACGGGGCGTCCCCCTTGTTGGCCGCGGTGATGTCCACGCCGCCCTTGGCGCAGTTCTTCTTCGCCGTGAGAGCGGGCACGGCGCCCGTCTCGGCCCAGGTCGCGGTCGCCGTAGCGGAGACGGTGGACTCGCTGGAGCCGGCCAGGATCTGCGTCTGGCTCCTGGTCACCCCGGCGAACGCCCGGCCGACGGGCACGGAGGTGGTCGCCTGGACGGTCAGCGAGGCGGAGCCGTCTGCGGTGTCCTCGGGGATGTCGAAGTACAGCCCGGTGCCGTCGGCCGCCTCCGTGATGGGCTTGCCGTCCTTGTCGGTGACGGTGATCCCGCTGGCCGCGGCGTCGGCGGGCGGCGCGACGGAGACCTGGCCGGCGTCCGTGCGGACGGTGACCGGGCCGAGCCGTCCACCCGCCCGGCCGGAGACAGCGGCCGGGTCCAGGGCGAGGGACGCCTTGGGCTCCGCCATGTTGACGGCCTCGCCCTCCAGCCAGTCGGCGAGCTTCTCGGCCTGCTTGTCGGCGGCCTCGACCTCGGCGTCGTCCGAGTAGCGCCAGATGGCGACCTGGGTGCCCGCGGCAGCGGTCCGCTCGGTGAGCGGCCCGGTGCCTGCCTTGTCGGCGAGGGCGGCGAGATCGTCGACCTGGGGGTAGGAGTGCTGCAGGATCCAGCGGATCTTCCCGGCGTTCTTGTTCGCACCGAGCGAGGTCTGGTTCCAGGGGGTCTCGAGGTACTTCGCCTGGTCCTGGGTGGGGTTGTGGATGTCGATGCAGTAGGTCTTGAGCCGGCCGCCGCCTTCGACGGTCATCTCGAACAGTCCTGCGGGAAGCTCATGGGTCGTGCGTTCCTGGCCGCCTTCGCCGCCGGTGTGGAGCAGCGCGCGGTCGAAGGTCTTCAGACCGTCCAGGACGGCGGTCGCGCCCCCCTGGTGCTGGCCCGTCTCCTCCGCTGCCGCCGCCGTCGCACCGGCGAGGGTGCCGGCCGCGACGAGACCGGACGCCAGAACCGCGGCGGCCCAGCGGGCGGGACCGCGTCCTCGGCGTTCTCTCCTGCTCCGGCCCGGCACCCGGTCGCGCATCCGACCCCGGCTTCGGCCCCGTGCGGAGTGCTCCGTCGCCGCAGTGGACGGCGAAGCAGACGCTGCGGACGCAGAAAACACAGAAAACACAGAATTCCCCTCCGTGCGAGGCCTTCACGCATGGTGCGTGTGTGGGGATTGCCTCGCCAGCAGACTCAAGTGCCGCATGAGTACTGAGGAATCCTAAGGAGCGGGCGAGGGCCAGTCCCCCGTCATACCGTTGGATAACCATTCCGACTCGTAATCGTTATCGCCTTCTCCGGCGCGTCCTGCCTATTTCAGGACACTGACACCATCTCCTTGGCGCGTTTCTGACGGTGCACCGATTGTTCCGGGATCCCGACCGCCACACTTCTGACGGCCGCGCTCCTGCCTGCCTCGCTGCCGGCTCCCCCGCTGCTGCCCGCCGCGCTGCCCGCTGCCTCGCTGCTGACCGCCGCGCTCCTGCCTGCCCGGCTGCCGGCAGCCCCACTGCTGTCTGCCCGGCTGTCCTGGGCCTCACCGTCGGCCGGGCTCCCCGTCCGCGTCCGACGGGCCGTCAATGAGGGTTCGCCCTTCACCACGCGCCGGAACGCGGCCGTCCCCCGGGTCAGGTCGTGTCCCACCGCCACGGCCTCGATGTCCACCGACGTCTTCCAGGTCCCGTCCCGCTCCTCCTCACGCACCTTCAGACGGCCGTGCACGACCAGGGGTTCTCCGACGGAAACGGAACCCGCCAGATTCGATGCCAGCGTCCGCCACGCCCACACCGTGTAGAAGCTGGTGTGCCCGTCCGCCCAGAGCTGCTTCTCGCGGTCCCATCGACGCGGAGTCGCCGCCATCCGGAATCGCGCCATTCCCCCTGTGGCCGTCTCCCGGAACTCCACTCCGGTCGCGGCATTTCCCACCAGCGTCACCAAGGTCTCGTTCATTTCGTCCCCCGTATCCGTCGTGCACCGGTCCGGTGGGATCCGGTGTGATCCCATGCTGGACGGAAATCGGGGATCCTGCCGGAGCCTGTGGACTACCGGCCGGTTGTGGAAAACTCCGTCACCGCCACGTACCGCTCGCGCACCTCCCGGTAGCGCGCCAGTTCCGCCGCAACGGGATCCAGGACCCTGGCCCGGCCGCATCCGGACGCCGCCTCGCGCAGGCGCCTTTCGGCCTCCTGCCCGTACCGTCGCGCGGGGCCCCGTGCGGCAGCCGCGCAGGACCACTCCACGAGCGGTCCGCCGACGACCCCGGCCAGCATGAGCAGCGCGGGGGCGACCAGGCCGGGTTCGAGTACGCCGACGATCTGACCGAGCAGCCACAGTCCGCCGAAGATCTGAAGGAGCGTCATCGATGCCTGCGCGAGCACCGCGGCGGGCCACCACGCGGGCCGTGGAGGCCTGACGGGCCGGCCGCCGAGCGCGCCCGCGGCAGGAGCGACGCCCCTGGCCGAAGCCCCGGAACCGCGAGCGTCGGAGCCAAGAGGTCCTGAACCGAGGGGCCCTGAGCCCGGGGCCCTCGCCCCGGCCGGCCCGCCCGGCACCCCTTGTGCTCCCCGCGTTCCCGCACCCCTCGCGCCCGAGGAAGCCGCACCGGGATCCGCAGCGCCTTTGTGCCCGCCGCCCGCACGCCCCCGGCCGGCCGCTCCCGCCCCGGCCTGAGCATTGCGTGCGAGCTCGTCCAGCGCCTCCGGCAGCCCTTTCGCCCCGCCCACCGCCGCCTCGCGCACGGCCTGGGCCCAGGGCGCGGGCAGCCCTACGACGGCGTCGTCCGCCAGCGTGCGTACGGCCTGCTCCACGCGCTGCCGGGCGGTGAGTTCCTCCTCCGGCGGCGCGAGCGCCTGCGCCATCAGGTCCAGGCCGCCGAGCTGCCGGGTGGATTCGTACCAGCGCCACAGCCGCAGCCATGGCGTCCCGCAGGCCCGCCCCGCGTTCCTGCGCCACTCGCGCTCCGCCGCCTGTCCCGCGGCGGCCGCGCCGACGGCTTCCGCGAGCCGGTCGGCGAATTCCTCACGCGTCCGTTCACCGAGCCCGGGGCGCCCTTCGGCGACGTACACGGGCCTGAGCCGGGCTGCTGCCGCGGCCACGTCCGCGGAGAGCCGCGCCGCGGCCGCCGTACGGCTCTGGACGAATTGGCCGAGCAGCTCGCGCAGGTCCGCCACCCCGTCACCGGTCAGCGCGGACAGGGACATGACGGTGGCGCCCGGCTCACCGTGCTCGCCCACCGCCATGCCGTCCTCGTCGAGCAGTCTGCGCAGGTCGTCCAGGACCAGGTCGGCGGCCTCTCCGGGGAGCCGGTCGATCTGGTTGAGAACGACGAAGGTGATCTCCGCATGTCCGGCGAGCGGTCGCAGATAGCGTTCGTGGAGGGCCGCGTCGGCGTACTTCTCCGGGTCGACGACCCAGATCACCGCGTCGACCAGCGCGAGGACCCGGTCCACCTGGTCCCGATGGCCGGTCGCGGCCGAGTCGTGGTCGGGCAGGTCCACCAGCACGAGCCCTTGCAACGCCTCGTCGGTGTCCGTGCATCCCTGCACAGGCCTGCGCCGCAGCCGGCCTGGAACGGCCAGCCGGTCCAGCAGCCCGGCGGCTCCGTCGGTCCAGCTGCAGGCGATCGGCGCGGACGTGGTCGGCCTGCGCAGCCCGGTCTCGGAGATCTGTGAGCACGCGAGGGCGTTGAAGAGGGTCGACTTCCCGCTGCCGGTCGCCCCGGCGATGGCGACGACCGTGTGCCGTGAGGAGAGCCGCTGCCGGGCCGATGCCTCGTCCAGGACCCGCCCCGCCTCGGCGAGGGTGTCCCCGTCGAGCCTGGCGCGGGAGAGGCCGACCAGCTCGCGCAGCGCATCGAGACGCGGGCGCAGAGGGCTGCCCGGCAGTCCGTACGCCTCGACCTGGGGCCGTACGTCGTCGTCCGGCGGACGCTCCCTCTCGGCACCCTCTTTCAGGGCGTCAGCGGCCCGTCGCGCGATCAGCCCGTCGTCCCAGCGCCGGCCTGCTGCCCCCTCCGTTCCTTCGGCGCCCTCGGCCCCACCGGCCACCCCTTCGGCCCCTCCGTGCTCGGGACCCTGCCCCCGGTCCCGGCCCTGGTCAGTGACAGCGGTCATCGCTTCCACCTCTCCTTCTGCAGTACGGACAGCGCGGCGATCAGTTCGGCCTGCGGTTCCGGAGCCACCTCGAGGGCATCGAGGGGGGCGAGCCGCCGGTCGCGTTCGCCGTGCAGGACCTGGTCCAGATAACTGGTGAGCAGCGCCCCTCCCTTGTCGCGCAGCCTCAGTGCGCCTTGGGCACCGATCCGTTCGGCGAGCTGCTCCCCGGCACCCCGGGCACGGCGCCCGCCGAGCAGGGCGGCCGCCAGCAGCGCCGCCACCGTCTCGGCGTCGGGCGCGGCGTTACGTTCCAGCAGCCGCGCCTCTTCCTCGGCCAGTTCCTCGAGAACCCGCCGCCAGCGCCGTACGGCCATGGCGATCCGGCCCTGGACGTCCTCGGCCGGTCCCCACCCGCCGGCTTCCCTGCCCGCCTCCTCGAACCTGAAGTCCCCTGCCGCGGGCTCGCGCTGCCAGGTCGTGCGGATCTGCTCGTCGGCGGCTGCCACGGCGCACTGCAGCAGGGCGGCGAGGCTCTCCACGAGTGCGTCGAGCAGTTCCCCGGCGGTGCTGTACAGCGGATACCCGCGCCACCGGGTACGCGCGTCACCGGCCAGCACCGCACCGTTCTGGAGCCGCCGGCGGACGCGTGACGACTCCGCCCCGTACGCCTCCTCGACCACGCCGGTCAGCCGCACGGCCGCCGCGTACTGCGCGGCGACCGCCCCGGCCAGTTCGGGCATCCGCGCGTTGAGCGAGTCGATGACCCCGGACGCCGTACGCCCCACCGCCTGCTGACGGGCCGCCGGATCCTGTGCCCGGTGGGTGAGCCAGGCGCGCAGTGGCGCGACGGCGGTGGTGGGAAGCAGTCCGCTGCCGCCGCCTGCTGACTCGGGCAGTTCCGGGATGGTGAAGCGGGGCACCTCCCCCAGTCCGGCCCGGGTGAGCAGCGCCGCGTACTGCCGGGACACCTCTGCGATCACCTGGTGCGGTACCCGGTCCAGGACGGTGACCAGGCAGGCGTCGTACTCCTTGGCCGTACGCAGCAGGTGCCACGGCACCGCGTCGGCGTACCGGGACGCCGTGGTCACCATGACCCATACGTCGGCGGCGCAGATGAGTTCGGCGGCCAGGACCCGGTTCCGTACGACGAGCGAGTCGATGTCCGGGGCATCCAGCAGCGCCAGTCCCCGGGGCAGGGTCGCCGCGGTCTCCACGCGCAGCACGGTGTCGTCCTCGCCCTCCGGGCCGAGGTGGTCGAGCCCGTCCGGATCCGGGGCCTGCCCCGGCGGCAGCCACACCCGGGTGAGCTGCGGGAGCACGCGCACCCCCGCGAACCAGTGGTGATCGTCCGGGTGGCAGACGAGTACCGGGGTGCGGGTGGTCGGCCGCAGCACACCGGCCTCGCTGACCCGGCATCCCACGAGCGAGTTGACGAGCGTCGACTTGCCGGCGCCGGTGGATCCCCCGATGACCACGAGGAGCGGCGCATCGGGATCCTTGAGCCTGGGCACCAGGTAGTCGTCGAGCTGGGCGAGCAGTTCGGTCCTCGTCTGCCGGGAGCGCGCGGCCCCCGGCAGCGGGAGTGGAAGACGCACGGCAGCGACACGGTCGCGCAGGGCGGAAAGTGCGTCGATGAGCTGGGGCCGTACGTCCATGGTTACCACATGTGAAGAATGCCCAATTTTGACGCCTTTTTGAAGCGTATAGGCACCCTCTGCGCGGCGGATCCACGTCGGGGGACAGAGGGGACGAGTGGGGCGCAGGCATAACGAGTGCACAACACCCGGGGCGTGAGGCGTCAAAAGCGGTGCATGAATCGCACCCACCTGCGATTATCGGTTCGCTTCACTGAACCTCCACATCGTGCCACGCAGGTGAAGCAACCGGGACGAGGCGATCTGAGCCCTATCCTTGTCCCGGCATGGTCACGGTTGGCTTGATTCAGCGCTCTCCGGACCATCGAGGCCGACACCGGCCCCCGTAGCTCAGTGGATAGAGCAGGCGCCTTCTAAGCGCTTGGCCGCAGGTTCGAGTCCTGCCGGGGGCACACATCCCGTACGACGTCAGGCCCTCCCTCGGGAGGGCCTTTTTTGCAGGTCACAGCACCGTAGCGGGGGTCGCGTAGAGAGCGCGTAAGCGCCGGACCGCCCCCAGGTCACGGTGGGGAGGGTCCGGCGCTGTCCGGCTGTCACCGGGTTTCTGCGGGTGGCTCATTCGAATACGTGTCGAAGTTTTCCGGGTGGGGCTCAGCCCTCTGCCGTCAGGTCGGGGAGGTCGCCGCTGGACTCGATGCGCTTTTGATGGTCCCTGAGCTGTCCGGAGATGGAACGCGCGTACGTGGCTAGCAGCACCGGCACGCTGTTGCCCGCCCATTCGGCCACCTGCGCCGGCGGGACCCCGTTGTTGAGCCACGTCGTCAGGCAGGTGTGTCGCAGGTCGTAGACCCGCTTGCCGAGCGGCGAGGCGAACTCCTCCGGGCGAGGACTTCCATGCGTGCGGTCCGCCGGGGCCGCCAGGAAGACGGACCCGGAGAGCAGGCCGCCGTTCTCCCCCTCCCCCCGAGAAGAGCAGATCATCAGGCTTGAGCTTCTCCGTCGCGATGCGCTCGCGAAGGATCCTCGTGAGTGCAGGTCGACAGGGCACTACGCGGGTGTCGTCCGGGGCCTTCCTTCAGGCCGCACTATTCGGCGTCGCCCTCGTGGTGGCCGGGGGCTGCACGCCTGTACAACTCCATCTACCGTTTCGACGATGACGTGTTGGTGATCCACACCCTTGGGGCATCGACGGGTCAGAACCCGGTTCTGCACTTCCGCTACATCCCGGGGGCCCGCACCTTCCGGCACTACATGCGCAGCTTCAACTATGGGTGGGAGCGAGGCCGGGCCGTCTAAGGCGTGTTCGACGGATCTTGCCGCCAACAGCATGGTGGTAACACAGGTGATTTCAATAGGAGCGCTCAGTGTCTGAGTACCACGGTTGGATCACGGTCAGGGAGAACGCAGTTGGTGACGACGATGAAGACCGTCTGCGGCAGACAGTCGATGATCTTCGGCTTCGCATCGCACAGATAGCCAGCCCGTACTTGCTTGACCTCAGGTGGATGAACGGCGAACCGTTCATCCACCTGGGAGGCTGTTCCAATCATTACTCGCCGCCTCATGCTGTCGACCTGTTTGAGTACGTGGCGGTGGTTGCCCCTGGCTCCTACGGGCTCCTGCACGTTCGCGATGACGAAGACTCCGGCCGTGAGAACGACGTACGCGTGCTCAGGCTCGTCCGGGGCGTGGTGACGCACCACACGGAGGCTCTGCTGTCTCCGTGCATACCGACGCTGGAAGATCCCTTCACCGCTGTAGCGAGAGCAAGGCAGTCGCCTTCGTCGTCCCGAGCAAAGTGGACGAGTTGAGGCGTGTCCACTGCAGAAGGCATGAGTGGTGGAACGCTAGCCGAGGCGAGCATCGAGCCAACAGATCACGCCCAAGCGGCCCTAGACCGTCTCTCCTTGAACGTCTGCAGCGGGCGCTTGCGGTTGGTCCATGGTGGTGCCGTCAGGTCTCCGCCCGAAAGCGGCTTCGAGAACGGCGGGGAGGTCTGCCTCAGGGACTGTGGCGCGCACCTCCGGGAGGACCTGCCGAAAGGTGTCATCGTCGATGGCGCCCATGTGCTCCTGACGGAGCTGGTAGATGATCTCGACGAGATCGGGCCTCAGCCGCATCCAGGCACGGGAGGTGCGGATTTCCTCATCGACATGGTGCATGAACCAGGTCATGACCTCGTACGGGAGGTCCACGTGCCCTCCACGCGGGTTGAAGCACACGGTCGGCTCCCGTGCCGGATCCTCGTCGGGGACGATGGCAATCACAAGATGCCGTTGCCCGGCCACGAGGTCCAGTTCCACATACCAGGCGTCATCGGGCACGGAGTACATCGTGGAGATCGTGTAGTCGCCGTCGGGGTGTCGGATGGCCATTGCCGCATGCTGTCACGCCGGAGGTACCTCGCCGCAGGCGATAGGACGCGGTGCTTCCCAAGCTCAGGTCACCCGCCGCCACATGTGCGGCGGGCCCTAGAGGAAGTCCCGCCAGAAGGGGACGGTTGCCTTCGGGTTCCAGGAGTCGTCCACGTCTCCCCGTGCTTCGTCGAACTCCCGATGCACGTAGTCGATGAGGTCCAAGCCGTAATAGATCATGTCCGTCTGCCATACCGAGAGCACAGGGTGGCCGAAACTTTCCCGGCCGGCGGGGAGATAGCGGTGGGCGTAGACGGGAACGAGCGGCGGCACGTCCGCGAGGTTGCGGCGTGCCACGGCAAGGGCGGCTGCGTGGTCGACAGGGCGTTGACCCCAGGTCTCGTGCCAGAACATGCTGTGCTCGACGTCGAGGAGCACACCTTCGACTGGCCACCCGAGCTGCTCACGGAGCTTGTCCGGATCGCCGCGCCAATCGGGCCAAGGCTCGGACCAGGTCTGGCCATCCTCCGGAGGCACATTGATGGGAAGACCGGCCGCAAGAAACGCACGGTGGTCGTCCGCGAACTCAAACCCGTAGTCCCGCTCGATGCGCGAGAGCTCGGCATCTGTCAGGCCGGGCTCGAACTCGTAGAGCCCCGTCTGCGCCAGGCGCCGCGCGGCCTCCGCACCGAGGCGGGCTCCCTCATCACTGATCACAGCCGCACGTTAATACCGACCGGATCATGTCGTCACCCGAGTTGCTTCGGGACGAAGAGATCGCTGTGCCACATCCGTGCCAGATCGTGCGGAGACTCACGGGGCACGATAAGTGTCTGGGGAGCCTGCGCAGTGGATCGGCCGGAGCTACGACCGTGCAGGTCAGGTGCGGGTACGTCCTCCCTCTCTCCTAAAGCGGTGGCTTTTTGGCAACCAGCGGCAGCGGCCAGCTAGCGCAGGCCACCAGTGCGCTGCCGTCCTCGGTGAGGAATAGCAGGGTGAACCGTGACCGATTGCCAGGATCGATCAGCGCTGTACGCACAGGCCGGTCATGTTCGCTGATGAGCTGCACTGCTCGTTCCAGCCCAAGAGGTTCGAATCCGCGCATACGCATACGCTGAAGTCGGCGACTGAAGACTCCGGCATGCGCGCCAGTGGGTTGCACCCGCTCTTCCACCGAGTAGGAGGCGCCGCTGCGGAGAGCGGCCAGAGCTATCACGGACGCCTCGTCATCACCGACCAACAGCGATTCCAGTTCCAGCCGTTCCATGGTCACCCCGTTCGGATCGTGCGGCACAGCAGCCAGGTACCGCAACCCTGGTAACCCTCCCGCGCCGTAGCGTCCCTCCGTGCCCGCCCAGCGGCCGGTACGACCCCGCTGGCCGATCCTGCTAAGCAGTCTGCCGCGTGATGTGCATCTCGTAGCCCATGCCGGCGATTACGCACCACAGTCCGACGCACCTTCCGTGCTGCGGGCTGCGTCTCAGTTTCCATCTCGTTCAGCCCCGTTCACGGCGGTTCAGGCGAGGCCCAGCGTGCCGGGCACATCAGCATCCGTCCGCCCATGAACGCCGAACGCCGATGACCGACCTCCAACAGTCGACCAACGCAACGGGAAGGCGTGCCGGCGCTATCAGTCGCCCATTGGGACCCACCACCTTCTGCCGTTCTCAGGCAGCGTGTACTTGCCGGCGGACGTTGCCCCATTACGTTCTCGGTCCAGGTTGGCCTAGTACTCCAGCCGTAGATCGTGATCTTCATGTCTGATTCGCGGCTTGTCGTCGGTAATGGCTGGCTTGGGCTCGGGCCTGGTGGCGGCGTCGCCAGGCGGACCAGGCGAGCCGGTGGGCTACCTCGCGCACGGGCCGGACGACCAAGGTGATGAACAGTCGCTGGATCTCGTTGCAGGTGAGCGGGATAAGTCCGTCAGGTGCGGGGCGCCGGGCGTGTTCGTCGGCGCGGACAACGGCGAGGAAGGCGTGAGCGAGCATGGCCAGGGTGACCCAGCGGGACCAGGAGGTGTAGCGGCGGACTTGGTGCTCGTCGAGTCCGGCCAGGCCCTTTCCGGACTGGAAGGTCTCCTCCACCCGCCACCTTGATCCAGCGACGCGGACCAGGGTGTTCAGGGGTGCCGGGTCGGGTGAGAAGCAGCGGTAGTAGGCGAGTTCACCGGTGGTGCGGTTGCGGCGGATCAGCAGCTGGCGGCTGCCGGGGCGGGGTTCGGCCAGGTCGATGACGACCCAGTCGTAGAAGCGGTGTCCCTTGGCGCCGGCCCCTGCCGACAGCTTCTGCCAGGCCCGCTTCGGCACCCTCGCGGCTAAGGCATCCGCGCGGAGCCTCCCGGCACCGGTGGTGACTTCGTGAGAGCAAGCGACCGCAAGCACGTAGCCGGTGCCGCGCTCTTCAAGCGCGGACCGCAGCTTCGGGTTGCCGCCGTAGACCTCGTCCCCCGCGACCCAGCCCACGCGGTGCCCGGCGTCGAGGAACCGGTCGATCATGCGGGCGGCCAGCTCCGGCTTGGTCGCGAAGACGGTGTCCTCGCCCAGGCCAGCGGCCCGGCAGCGGTCCGGATCCGCAGTCCAAGAGCGCGGGATGTACAGCTCACGGTCCACCGCCGCGTGCCCGCGGCGGCCCGCATAGACGAGGTAGACCGCGACCTGCGCGTTTTCGATTCTCCCGGCAGTGCCGGTGTACTGGCGCTGGACACCGACGGTTTGCGTGCCCTTCTTCACGTCCCCGGTCTCGTCGACCACCAGCACCGCATCCTCATCGTGCAGATGATCCAGCACGTACTCACGCACGTCATCACGTACGCGGTCGGCATCCCACCTGGCCCGGCCGAGCAAGTGCTGCATGCCGTCTGGACTCGCCTCCCCGGCCCACTCGGCGATCGACCAGCAGTTCTTGCGCGGCAGGTCCGACAGCAGCCCCAGCACCAAGTCCCGTACCCGGAGCCGGGGTTCAACCCGAGCGAACCGGCCCGCTATCCGGCCCATCAGGGCCTCGAACGTCTCCTGCCAGCGGGCAGGGTCTACGCTGTGGCTCGCGGCCACCGCACTATCTTGAAGAGTCCACACACCTCACCAAGATCACGCGGTGGCTGTCCTGTTCCCGCGACGAACGACGAGATCACGGAGTCCTGCTGGTACTGGGGCCCTAAACCCGATGGATCCCGAGCCGAAGATTGCCGGACACCGGCAATGTGCAGAGGTCCGCCGCGCATGCATGCTGATGTCTGCCAACAGAAACGGGGACGTCAGTGGAAGCAACCACAACCCGCAGCGTGGCGCGTGCACGCATGGGATCGGGTCTGGTAGTGACGGTCCTCCTGCTGCCCTTCGGCGGCTACGGGTTGGCCAGGGCGGGGATAGTCCCCGACGGCGCACCGATCGTGCTCGGCCTGCTGTCCGCGATCGCCGGCTTCATCCTCCTGACCGCAATGTGCGAGGAGAAAGCACCGTTCCGACACTCATCGTCGCACCTGACTGCGCACACCCTGACCGGCGAACGGTCCGTCGACCTCAACCGGATCACCACCGTCCGGCTGCTGACGACCTTCTCGTACGGCAGCGTGTACCGGACCTTGTTGGTGCGCGACGCCCACGGTGTGCGCCTGGGTATCACGACCGAGAGAAGCCGCAGGAAGCTGCGCCGAGCGATCGAGAAGGCAGACGCGAACGCCGCGCGAGGTGTCCCCGGGCCCCGTGTGAGCCGTGCGGCCCGGGCACATCTGGGCCGTGCCCCAGGGCGAGGGCTCATCGGCCACACGGTTCTCGCCTTTCTGCTTCTGACGGTGTCCGGGAGCCTGTACGTGGTTGCTGTACTCCGACTCGGCGGGCAGTAAGCCTTCCCCGTAATGACTGATGAGGCCGCCACAGCCACTGGGCGGTTTCCAATCTGACGGGAGGTTGGACGGGCGACCCCAGCAGCGGACATGAAGAAAGCCCCTGGTAGACGGGTTCACGACCAAGATCACC